>CAZLJD010000029.1:0-14060 GCA_964559865.1 uncultured Synergistota bacterium | reverse complement strand
TTTGCAGTACTGCTTGCGCAGATTGTGAATGCAAGTTTTTATACCAGAAATTATCCTTTAAGCGCTTTTCTAATTGATTTACTGATATTTCTCTGTTCTGAACAGCGTAGTTTGCGACGTTCCACAGTTTTGATGCTGAATATGTTAAATGTCCCAATATTATTCTGTGTTTTCTGCTGCAGTGAGAGAATTGAAACACTACAACTCTCGTTGATTCTATTTTTCTCACCTCCTTCCTGTTTTAACTCTGTTTTGATTTTATCATATTTTTTTACTGCCTTTCATCTCTTCAATAAATTGGAGAGCATTCTCGGCGGATGATCGTAAAGATTCAATAACAACCCTCTTTGAGTGAGGGGCATATTCCTGCCACCCCAATATTAATACTTTCCTCTCTTTTATATTTTTTCCTTGAGTAGAGCTCTTTCTTCAAGCTTGTCGTTCGTTTGAGTAGTTACATGATTCTGGCTGCTTTTTCTGCTGAAGATCTCTGTTGAGTGAAACATTAGTTGACCTGTAGATTGTTGTGTGGGGCTTTTATGCTTTCATAGAATGGCTCTCTGTGGTGTAGTGCCAGGCTTTCCTGATGATGAGAAATATCAGGGATGGGTATGAAAACAAGAATATCGGAAGAGCCACGATGCGAGGTATCACGAGAAGTGCATAAGGCATGTGGAATATTGTGTGTAATAAGTATGGTACCAATACTGTTGACACAGTGCTGATACCTATAGCATTGGATATGAATATGTGCCAGAAGTTGAAACTCTTCTTGAATATGTACTTGTGAACTGCAGATGGTATCCACCCCTCTAGTGCGCTTGTTAAGGTGAAGTAGGGAATGTATGGCCCCATAGGACTTATGGAATAACCAATTATGTCAGAAATTGCTCCTGTGAGAAGCGCGTCTGTTGGCTCGAATATGAATCCTGCTAATATGAGTGGGAGTGAGCCTACTCCGATTCTCACGCCTTCTACACCAAATATGGTCAATCTTATGGAAAAGAATCTTGTTAGTACTATTGATAAGGCTATAAGTATGCCATCTGTGACAATTCTTCTTGTTTTGCTTGTTGTACTTCCCCCCTCTGTTAATAGAGTATTTATGATTATACCACAGATATGCTAGGAAGTCTATGGAATTGGTTGTCTAAAGGGACGTTGCGACTGGATCTGGTGGGGTTTTGTAGTTATGTTAGTGTGAGTAGGGGTTGGCTTTAATTGCCTTTGTGTTTTGTTGAATAGTTCTGATTACAAAATGGGAGTAAATTATAGGTTATTTTACTTGAATGTGTCTTCCGGGTATATAATCTGGAGATTTTTGCCCGTAACTCGCTTTAATGATATGTGAGTGGGATTTTTCTACGTTGACATGTTGGGGAATAAGAAATAAGCTTTTTGTGAGCTATTGTTCAGGGGGTTGAGCAAATGTTTACAAACAAGGATTTGCTGGTTAAGGTGGCGTGGATGTACTACATGGATGGCAAAACACAACAAGAAATCGCTAAAGAATTGGGTATTTCCAGAATAAAGGTTCAGAGACTTCTTAAAAGGGCCGTGAAGGAGCATATAGTTAGAGTTCAGATATCTCAAGATGCTTATAACCTTCTTAGTTATGAAAGAAAACTTGTGGAACTTTTTGGTCTGAAGGATGCTGTGGTTGTCCCTGTGGAAGCTAAGCTTTTGAAGCAGGAGCTGTATAAGGAATTAGCGAAGGCTGCGGCTTCTTATGCGATGTGGAAGTGGTTGCCTCATATAGAGATTTTGGCAGTTGGTATTGGTAGGACGCTTTTTTATCTACCGGATTTTCTCCAACCGCTTCCTCGGAAGAAAAAGCTCAAAGTAGTCTCACTTCAAGGGGCGCTGCTCCCCAATATTGCTTTGAATTCTAATCTTATAGGGCAAAGAACGGCCCAGAACCTGAATGGGGAGTTTTTTGGTCTGTGGGCACCTATAGTTGCGAATACACCCTCGGAGGTAGAGATAATCAGGTCACAACCCTATGTGAAGATGGCATTGGAGTTGGCGCAGCAGTCGGATCTTCGAATAGTAGGGATTGGAGCAGCAAGTCATGAAGCTTTATTAAGGACGTTTGGTTTCTTAAAAGATCGCGAAATTGACGAACTCTTAAGCGTTGGTGCTGTGGGGGATATCCTGGGACGGTTTTTCGACAAGGATGGAAAGATGATAGAGGGTAAGACCAATGAAAGGGTTGTCTCGATAGATTTAAAGCTCTGCTCCAAGGGAGCCACTGTGGGAGTAGCTGGAGGGATGGATAAAGTGAAGTGTATCTTTGCGGCGCTTACTGGGCACCTTGTGGATATTTTAGTTACAGACATATTTGTGGCTGAGGCTTTAGTAGGAATCAAAGAGGGAAAAATTCAATTGGATGGGGGGTGATAAAGAAGTAGCTGAATTTCACATGGGTTTTGTAGACTATCCAAATACTGAAACAGGAGGGAGGGTGTATGAGTAGAGAATGGAGATCGGTGAGAAGAAGTAGGTTGTTGGTAAGTTGTATTTTAGTGGTGTTTCTTCTTGTCATTCCGGCAGTTGTGTATGCCTCGAAGCTCTCAGATTTTACTTCTGCGAAGATTAACTGGAAGCAGTGTAAGGGAGAAACTATATACCTCTTGTTGAATAAACACTTGTATACGAACTCCTTAATTGCACAAATACCTGTCTTTGAGAAACTCACAGGCATACATGTAAAATACCTTGTGCTACCAGAGCAACAGTTCTTTGAAAGACAGCAAATTGTTTTGGCCAACCGTTCCTCAGAGTTTGATATAACTATGACAGGGCCATACTTTGAGTGGAAGTTCGCACCTGCAAAATATATTCAGCCGTTAGACTCCTTTATAAACGATCCTTCTCTCACGGATAAGAAGTTCTATGACTTGAAAGACTTTTATCCAAACCTTATAAAGGCTAACTCCGTAGGTGGCAAAATATACGCGATACCCGTAATGGTTGAAACTTACATACTCCAGTATAGGAAGGATCTCTTTAAGAAATATCACATTAAGGTACCTACTACAATGGAAGAGCTGTACGCCGCAGCAAAGAAACTTAAAGAGGGACTAAAGAAGGATAATGTTAAGGGGATTTACCCGTTTGGTGTGAGAGGAGTGAAAGGGTTTGGAACACTGGTTACTGGTTATTACACAGAATTCTGTTCCTATGGAGGTAAAGACTTTGTTAATGGAAAGTGCGCGATAGCGAGCAAAAAGGGCATATATATAACGAATTTGTGGATAAAGACCATTAAGAAGTTCGGTCCTCCAGATTGGCCAACTTATGACTGGTATGATGTGAAGGATGCTATGGCTTCAGGTAAGATTGCAATGACAATTGACTGTGATTTCTTTGCAGCTGAGTACGCTGATCCAACTCATTCGAGTGTTGTTGGAAAGGTGGATTATGCGCTACCACCTCATGGTCCTGCAGGGCAGATGTCTAACATTTGGACGTGGGCGCTTGCGATGAATGCTGCATCTAAGCATAAGAAAGCGGCGTGGCTCTTCTTAGAGTGGGCTACTTCGAAACCTGTGCTGAGATATGCATCAGTAGTGTACAACAACTATGATCCGACGAGAAGATCTGTCTGGAATGACCCCAAAGTTGTTGAAAAGACTTCGAAATGGGGTGACTGGAGAAAGGTTGTGGACCAGAATCTTTCAAAGTATGCAAGGATACTGTTTACATATAACCCCAATATCTTCACAGTAGGTGAGCTTTGGGTGGAAAAGTTGCAGTCTATATGGAATGGGGAGTCAGCTAAGAATGCTCTTACTTCCCTTTGCCGGATGCTCACTATTCGAAGATTGTTACCCCCTAAACATTAAGAGCTGGAGTGCCACCAAAAAATCTGGTGGCACTCTGAACTTGATAAGTGAGGTGGATAGTTCTATGAAGCTTAAATTCTTGGTAATTCCTGCCATTGTTATACCTGTGGCGGTTGGGGTGATACCATTTCTCATAGGGTTAATTTTCTCCTTTACGGATTGGAATCTGACTGTTCCAGGTGTGCACTTTATTGGGATCCAGAACTATATCGAAATACTAAGGGACTCGAGTTTTTGGGAAGCTGTTTTGGTGACCATTGAATTTACGGGATTAGCTGTTGGGATAGAGATGTTGTTGGGAAGCTTTGTGGCATTTTTATTGAGCAGGAATGTGAGAGGTCAATGGTTCTTTAGGAGTATAATTCTTATACCCTTGACAGTTGCTCCAGTACTTTCTGCTTTGATGTGGAAGCTGATGCTTGCTCCAACGGGAGGAGTAATAAACTATCTACTGGGTTTTCTTGGTATGCCTAATGTTGCGTGGTTATCTAACCCGTCCACTTCTTTGCTATCTTTAGTTGTTATAGATGTTTACATAAATACACCATTTGTTGCTCTGCTGGTGTTTGCAGGGATTCAATCTCTACCTTTGGAACCGTACGAAGCTGCACAGGTTGATGGGGCCTCTGGGTGGTTTGTGTTTAAGAGTTTGACGCTACCGATGCTAAAACCCATATTGATTTTGGCGCTAGTGTTCAGGTTAATATTGTCCCTTAAAACATTTGATATTATATATGCCACTACAAGGGGTGGTCCAGCTGCACTTACCACTAATCTACATCTCTGGTCGTACATAAATTCGTTCCAGTATGGTGCTATTGGTTATTCTATGACGGGGGCGGCGATTCTGTTTATAATGATTTTTGCCTTAAGTATGTGGTTAATTAAGGTTTGGAGCAGATCTGTATCCTACATGACATCAAGTCAGTAGAAGGAAGGGATGTACATGCAGAAACGAGAAGAGTTACATAAAGTGTGGATATATTTTGGCTTAGTGGCTACAGCGATTTTAGTTTTGTTCCCCATGTTGTGGACGGTTTCTCTCTCATTTAAGGTACCACAAGACATAACTTGTGCTGTCCCAAAGTTTATATTCAAGCCTACATTGGATAACTACAGACATCTCTTTTCTATCGCGAAGCTTTCTAAGAGTGTTGGTACTACTAGCCTTAACTTTCCGCGTTATTTCCTTAACAGTTTGATAATAAGTGGTTTTGGAACATTACTTTCGCTTCTTGTTGGAGTACCAGCGGGCTATGCACTGACACGGGGGAAGTTTAAGAAGAGCTCTACGAGGGAGAATATAGCTTTTACACTGTTGAGCTTTTGGTTCGGTCCGGAAATGGCTATACTCCTGCCACTATATAAGCTATATAGGACATTTGGTTTGATGGATTCTTACATAGGGCTTATCCTTTTATATCAGCTTATAGGAGTACCTTTCGTAGTTTGGATGAGTAGAAGCTACTTCTTGGATATCCCTGTTTCTATAGAGGATGCATCCTTACTTGACGGATATACGAGATGGCAGACTTTCTGGAGAATAGATTTTCCCTTAGTTAAGCCAGGGATAGCGGCAACGGCTGTGCTTACATTTATTTTTGAATGGAACAATTTTGTTTTTGCACTGGTTGTTGGAGGAAGACATACTATGCCAGTGACTACTGGGGCGTTAGGTTTCATATCCTATGAAGCGGTTTTATGGGGGCAGATGGCTGGAGCTATAGTAATATCGGCATTACCAGAGATCATACTTGCGATAATTGTTCAGAAGTATATGATAAGAGGTCTTACTTTTGGAGCGGTTAGAGGATAATTAGGAGGTAATTTGGCAATGAGGGAGGTATTAAAGGTAGTTAATTTGAAAAAGAGCTTCGGGAAGATCAAGGCAGTTAATGGGATAACCTTTTCGTGCAATGAGGGAGAGATTTCGGTAATTCTTGGTCCTACTGGTGCAGGCAAGACAACCACGCTAAGACTCATAGCTGGACTGGAGCAACCGGATGAGGGAGAGATATACCTGGATGACACCATTATCAATGATCTTCCGCCTTTTCGCAGATCTTGTGCAATGACCTTTGAAGATTACGCACTATATCCACACATGAGTGTATTCGATAACATAGCTTCCCCTTTGAGAGCACCCGTTAGGAGAAAGCAGTTTACACCGGAAGATGTGAGACGGATAGTAGTTGAGACGGCAAAGCTCTTAGAGATAGACAAGCTTCTTGATAGGAAACCCTCAGAGCTAAGTGGAGGTCAGAGGCAGAGGGTAGCTCTTGGGAGAACGCTTGTTAGGAAACCTAGGGTTTTCTTGCTAGATGAGCCAATTGCGCACCTGGATGCAGCTCTTAGACATAGAATGAGAGCAGAGATGAAGAGGATATTTGGGGAAGTGAAGACGGCTGTTGTATATGTAACCCATGATTATCTGGAAGCTTTGGCTTTGGCTGATAAGATTATTGTCCTTCGAAATGGGGAGATTCAGCAAACTGGTACTCCTCAAGATGTCTATTTTAAGCCTACTAATGTTTTTGTTGCAAGTTTTTTAGGAGATCCTCCTATGAATTTCTTAGAGGCAGCTTTGGTGAGAAAGGATGGGCACGTGTTTGTTAAGGTTGATGGGATGCTGGTGTCCCTTGGTGAGGATGTGGACCTTGATCTTAGCAGAAAAGTTATGTTGGGGATTCGTCCTTCAGATATGTACATATTGAAAGGTGATAATGGAGGAGGAAGTGGGATAAAGGTTACTATAAGAACAATAGAGCCTTTGGGAAATAGATATATAGTTACGGCGTTGCTGAGTGGTGGGAAGATGATAAAGATAAAGCTTGAGCATAGACCTGGTGTGGCACCGGGCGATAAGGTGATTGTGGGTTTTCTTCCGAGTGATGTTCATCTGTTTGATGCCCAGACAGAGAGGGCACTCTGGCATGGAGGGGAGAGTAACCGTGGCTGAAGTGAAAATAAGATCTGTGTGGAAGAAATATGGGGATGTAGAGGCAGTAAAGGGGTTGACTTTGGATTGTGAAGATGGGGAATTTCTTGCGTTGCTTGGTCCTTCTGGATGTGGAAAAACTTCTACACTTCGTATGATAGCAGGACTGGAAGAAATTACAAGCGGTGACATATTTATAGGTGATAGGCGTGTAAATGATCTTCTGCCTAGAGAAAGAAATATTTCTCTAGCCTTTGAAAACTATGCACTTTATCCTCCCTTGTCAGTATTTGAGAATGTGGCTTTTCCATTGAAAGCGAAAGGTTATTCGTCGGAAGTGGTGGAAAGAAAGGTTTCAGAAATTCTGAAGACTTTTGGGATATGGGAGCTGAGAAATGAGAGTCCCATGCATCTTAGTGGAGGGCAGCAGCAGTTGGTTTCTCTGTGCAGGTGCCTGGTTAAAGATGTTGATGTATATTTACTTGATGAGGCAATTTCCCACCTAGATACAGAGTTAAGAGCATACATGAGGAGCATCTTGAAGGGTATGCATCAAGATATGGGGAAAACCTTTGTTTATGTTACACATGATCAATTGGAGGCAATGGCTATGGCAGACAAGATAGCTGTTATGAACTTTGGGGAGCTGCAGCAGGTTGATACACCAGAGAATATTTATGAGCATCCACATAATCTTTTTGTTGCAGGCTTTATAGGGGAACCTCCTATGAATTTCCTTCGTGGGAAAATAGTAATGGAAGGCAAGTATTACTTTGTGGGTGAAGGTTATCGTATTGATTTGTCACAGGGGCTTTTGGATTTTCAGTTGGTGAAACCTGGCCGTGAGTATATACTGGGTATGAGGCCGAGTGAGATAGATATCTACACTACTCCAGGGGAAGATGAGGAGTTAGTTGAGGCCCGAGTGTTTGTTTATGAACCCCAGGCGGATCATGCGATAGTGACGCTTCTGTTGGGGGAAGATAAAGTCATAATTGAAACGCCAGATGTAAGGGAACTGGAACCTGATACCAAGGTTTTCTTGAGGTTTAATCTTGAGAAGCTTAGGTTCTTTGATCCAGTTACTGGAGATTCAGTTTTGCAGATTGGATACAAGGGGGACAAAAGATAATGCTTGCAGCCTTTTTGAGTGGTTTGGAGAGGTTTGAAGTGAAAGACATCTCAGCACCGAAATGTGGCCCAGATGAGGTTGTGGTTAGAGTTATGGCATGTGCGGTGTGTGGTACAGACTTGCGTATATTTCTTCATGGGCATAGGAAAGTTAAGTTGCCGTGGATAATAGGCCATGAGGTAGCAGGTGAGATCTTTGAGGTTGGGAGTAATGTTCGGAATAGGTTTCCTCACATTAAAGAAGGTTTGCGAGTTCAGGTTGTTCCGGGGATTAGTTGTGGAAGGTGCGATGAGTGCTTACGTGGGCTTGTATGCTCTAACATGAGGGCCATAGGTTATGATTATCCTGGTGGTTTTGAACAGTTGTTGTTGGTTCCTTCTGATGCTGTGGCTACTAATCTTTTGCCTATACCTGATGGGGTCAGTTTTGTGGAGGCTTCTTTAGCTGAGCCGATTTCCTGTGTGCTGAATGGGCAGAAGATTATTGGTGGAATCGGTTTGGGGGATACTGTTGTAATTATAGGGGTTGGACCTATGGGGATAGTGCATGGGAAGTTGGCGAGGTTGCAAGGAGCCTACAGGTTGATATTGGTGGATATTTCTGATGCGAGGTTGGACCTTGCAAAGAAGTTTTTTGGGACGGATGAGGTGTTTTATATCAACTCTTCTAAGGAAGATGAAGTGGAGGCTGTAATGGATGTGACTTCTGGAAGAGGGGCGGAGAAGGTGATAGTAGCTTGTTCTTCTGCTTCAGCTCAAGAACGGGCTCTTAGTATGGTAAGAGCTTATGGGAAGATACTTTATTTTGGGGGGTTGCCGCCTCAGGTTCCCGCGATTAACTTTAATAGCAATGTATTACACTACAAGTCGGCTTCTGTGTACGGTACATTTGGATCAACTGTTCTTCAGCAGAAGGAGTCGCTGGAACTCATAGCTCGTGGATTTGCCAAGGGGTTGATTACACATGAGTTTTCTTTGAATGAGATAGAGGAAGCGTTCAGGACAGCTATAGAGGGAAATGCTCTGAAAGTTGTAATAAAGCCGTGGGGTGATGGAAGTTGAGATATTTGATAGGTGTGGATGTGGGGACATCTGGTGCTAGAGGAGTGATCCTTTCTGAGAAAGGGGATATTGTGGAAAGCTCTAGTGTCTCTCATGATTTTAGGATACCCAGGTTTGGATGGGCGGAGCAAGATGCAGAGGTTTATTGGGATTCCTTTTGTAAGGTTGTTTCATCGTTGACAGCCAAGTCTGGGATTAAGAATGTGGATGGTATAGGTATAAGTGGCCTCACGCCTGATTGTTTACCGGTAGATTCTCAAGGAAATCCACTTGCCCCAGCTATTTTATGGCTTGACCGCAGGGCCTCAACGGAAGCCGAGTGGGTAAAGCGTAACCTCGGAGAGGAGCATATACTTCAGATAACGGGTAATGGGATAGATTCGTACTTTGGGTTAGTAAAGCTTCTATGGTTGAAAAATAACATGACGGATTTGTACGCACGCGCCTATAAGTTTTTGAATGTAAAGGACTTTATTGTTGGTAGGATTACAGGAGAGTTTGTGAGTGATTATTCTGATGCTGCTTTGTGGGGGATAGCTTTTGATATTAAGAAGAAGTGCTGGAGTGAGGATATTCTTGATGAAATTGATATAGATATTCGTAAGCTCCCTGAGCTTTACAGGAGTGACCATGTTGTGGGGAAGGTTAACATGGAGGTTGCTGCTGCGGTTGGTATTCTGGAGGGTACGCCTGTTATTGTGGGAGCACCGGATGGGTTTGCTAATCTGGTATCTCTGGGGGTAGTGAGTGTTGGGGATAGTGGGATGAGTTTGGGGACATCGGGAGTTTGGGGAGTGCTGCATAATCAGGAGAGGTTCAGTAGGGAAATCTTGACATGTCCTAGTGCATCTGATCCGGATATTCTGGTTTCCCTTGCAGCTTTGGCAATATCGGGTGGGGTTCACAGATGGTTTAGAGATACTGTTGCTACTGCAGAGAAGTTCAGTGGAGGTCTTTTAGGAGTTGAGCCGTACAATATCATGGAGTTAGAGGCAATAGAGTCTCCTCCGGGCGCGAAGGGGTTGTTTTTGCTACCGTACTTTGCCGGAGAAAGGACTCCTATATGGGATCCTGCTGCAAGGGGGGTACTTTTTGGATTATCCTTGATACATAATCGGGGAGATATTTATAGAAGTATCTTTGAGGGGATAGCGTATGCATTTCTGAATAATTGGGAATTTATGGAGAAAATGGGATTGAGATTGCCTGGTACGGTGAGGCTTTCTGGTAGTGGTGCAAAAAGCAAACTGCTTAGGAGAATATTAGCGGATGTTCTGAACACAACTGTGGTTTTAGTGGAAAATCTGGGGGGTGCAGAAGTTGGAGATGCTTTTCTTGCAGGGAAGGGTGTGGGTATCTTTGAAGATTTTGAAGTTCTTAGAGGTAAGCTTAAAGTTATAGGGCGAGAGATACCTGACGTGGAGCTGAATGAATTTTACAAGGATAGGTATGAGAGGGTTTACAAGAGGATATATCCTGCACTTAAGGATTTGTTTGCGGAAGTTCATAATATGGAGAAATTCTGAGAAGGAGGTTGTATGGGATAATGAGAGGGAAGGAATTAAGAATGTCAAAGCTATTTAATGCCGAGAGCGGAAATGCAGTTATTATTCCTGTAGATCATGGTTTAGTTATGGGCAGTTTGGAAGGATTAACTGATCCTGTGAGTGTTTTGAAGAAACTTGTGGAGTCTGGGATAGATGCAACTTTAATGTCTCCGGGTCTTGCTAAGATGACTGCCAATCTCTTTGTAGGTAAGAATTCTCCAGCGAGGATATTGACAGTAGACCTGCCTTTGATATCTAGTGTGCCTGGGGAGTTTGAAGATGTTGTTTCACATAAGCGAGTTTCGAGCGTAGAATATGCTTTAAAGTGGGGTTTTGATGCGGTTAAGGTGCTCTTTCCGTGGGGGTTGGAGAGGGAGATTCAAGCTCAGAGTATTAGTGTAGTGGCAGAGTTTGTTGCGGAGTGTGATAGATGGGAGGTTCCGCTCATGGTGGAGCCGGTTCTCTGGGGCAATCTTATCCCCAAGGAGCGAAAGAAAGACTCCAATTTGATAGAAAGCGCTGCCCGCATAGCTATGGAGATCGGGGCTGACATTATCAAGATGCCTTATACTGGTGATAAGGAGGAGTTCTCCAAGATTGTTAGTAATTTGCATGTTCCGGTTGTTGTGTTGGGTGGTCCTAGAATGGAAAGCATCATAGATGTGCTAGGTGTTGCAAGGGATTCAATTGATGCGGGTGCGAAGGGAATAGTGTTTGGAAGAAATGTTTGGCAGTATCCCCGTGTGAGTGACTTGGTGTCGGCACTTAATGAAATAGTGCACGGAAATCTGGAGGTATCTGTGGTGGTGCAGAAGTACAATTTAAGCTGAGATTTTGCTAGGAGCCTTGTGATTGACAGCTGTTTTGGGGTGGGGAGTGTGATGAGTAAAGAGGCCATAGTGTGTAATGTTAAGGATAATGTCGCAACTGCTATAAGGGATCTTCAGGAAGGTTCTATTGTTGAGATTGTCGTGGGAGGGAGAGCCATAACTGTAAAGCTGAGAGATAACATAAGTTTTGGTCATAAGTTTGCATTGGAAGATATTCCGAAGGGGTACTCGGTAATAAAGTATGGAGAACCCATTGGGACTGCTACTTCTGAGATTAGGAGGGGAGAATGGGTTCATGTTCACAACCTTGTGAGTAATAGGGGCAGGGGAGATGTCGAAGGTGGGTAGGATAGTAGATGGGTTTTTTGGATATGTTAGGAATAATGGGTTAGTGGGTACTAGAAACTATTTGGGCATATTGTCAACAGTGGGGTGTGCAAATGAGGTTGCGAGAGCTATTAGGAATAACCTTGATGGGGCTGCGCTTATTACGCATCACCAGGGGTGTTGCCAAACACCGCCAGATTTGGAGATAGTTACGGATTCACTCATAAGCTTAGCTAAGAACCCGAATATTGGTGCAGTTTTGCTGGTTAGTTTGGGGTGTGAGGGCACAAATGTGGATAAAATAGAGGAAGAGATAGCTAGGTTTGGTAAGCCTGTGGAGAGGGTTGTGATTCAAAAGGTTGGGGGGAGTATTAACGCTGTTGATGTAGGATCGAGAATGGCGGCCTTGTTGCTTTCAAAGATTTCCCCTTGTAGGCGTGAAAAGGTTGACATATCTCAGTTGGTTGTCGGTGTCAAGTGTGGAGCATCGGACGCAACGTCGGGTCTTGTATCTAATCCATCGGTTGGAGTCGCTGTTGACATCTTGGTTAAGGCAGGTGGTAGTGTAATTTTTGGTGAGACTACAGAATTTATAGGAGCTGAGCATATTTTGGCGAGTAGGGCCTCTAGTGAGGATGTCTCGCGGGAGATATATAGAATAGTTGTGGAAATGGAGAAAAGGGCTAGGTCTATGGGGGCAGATATGCGTAGGGGGCAACCTACGCCTGGTAACATGGAGGGTGGTATAAGCACGATTGAGGAGAAATCGTTGGGAGCAATTGTCAAGAGTGGTTCTTGCAAGATAGATGGGGTTTTGGGTTATTCGGAATTCTTGGGTAGCCGTAAGGGGTTGTATGTGAAGGATACGCCTGGTAGGGAGCCGGAAGCACTTACAGGCTTTGTGATTGGTGGAGCAACCTTACTCCTTTTTACTACAGGTAGAGGGGCACCACAGGGGCACCCTGTATCTCCGGTGATTAAGATCTGTGGTAATCCGGAGACAGTTGGTGCTCTTGGGGTACATATTGATGTTGATCTTAGTTCTGTATTAGCTGGAACGTTGTCGATTGAGGAAAGTGGTATGAAAATACTTGAGGAAGTAATAGAGGTAGCCTCAGGGAAGAAAGTGAGAGCGGAGGTTTGTAATTACAATGAGACAATGGATATATGGACTGTTGGGCCTGTAATTTAGGTTGATGGAGGTAGTTTTGCGAATTTGTAGAGTTTCTTCAATAGAATACCCCATGCATTGAGAACGAAATGGTTAAGAGGTAGTAGTTTTTCTCTCTTGTAGTAGATTATTGAGGAAGATAGGTAACTAACCATGAATGAGCCGAGTATATCGAATGGGAAGTGGACTCCACAATAGACTCTTGCGAAACCCCCGATGAATGATAGTAGGAGTAAAGTTATGCCGCTAGCTCTTCTCCCAACGTATAAGAGGGTTAATGCAATGCTGAACATAAAAGTAGCATGGTCTGAAGGGAAGGATGTTTCTGGTGGATGAGGGATAAGCAAGTGACCTACAGGTATCATAAATGGACGGGGGTGAAAATAGAAGAGAGTTATAACGAAGTTGAGACATAGGGATATGCCGATACTGTATATACTGAGTAGTACAATTTTCTTCTCCTCTTTTTCCTTGAGGAACCAGTAATAGGAGAGTATGGCGAGAAAGACTATTGGCATGTATTCTGCTGAGATAATAGCAAGATTATCTAAAAGCAGGCTTGTTCCGCTTAGACCGTTTATATAAGCGAATAGGAGATAGTTAATAGTTTCCATTTATTTTTTTACACACCCTTTTTAGTATAAGAGTGGACATTTTCCTGTTTGTGGTGAGGATATGTAAGAGAAAGTAGACAACCAGAGTACCTATTACTATGAACCAACACTGACATACTCTCTCCACTTTAGTGGAGAGGTTCTTTAGGCGAAGGTTGATAGTCTATGCTGCCCTTATTCGCCTGGGGTTGCCAAACCCTCTACCCCTATCCAACCTCGGATTCAGGGTTACTCTCTTTAATATGTTCACTGCACCATTTATATCTGCATTCATCACTGTCCTACACCTGCTGCAAACATATAACCCTCTGTATGTGCGATTATTCTTCTCCACTATACCGCATACAGAACATGTTTGAGAAGTATATGCTTCATCTACTTTTTCTACCTCTATTCCATATTCTTCACCTTTGTATTTTATCATATCAAACAATCTACCAAATGGTATTTTGTGCAGCTTCTCGTTATTCTTATGTCCTATATCCATATCTGTTATTCCGTTGCTCATTCCACCTATTACTATTTTGCTCACTTCATTCCGTCTTGCTAACTTTACTATATATCGTGAGACTTTATGGATATAATCTTTTAC
>CAZLJD010000028.1:0-57863 GCA_964559865.1 uncultured Synergistota bacterium | reverse complement strand
AGGTACTTATGAAGTGTGGGAAGAAAAGGTGCTGAAAGGTGGAAGGGTTTTGCCGAGGGCGTTGGTGGTTGCGTCTAATGGGCAGGTGGTAAATACGGTTTCCAGGAATAGATATGCTATAGGCTACATTGGGATAGGTTATCTGACTCCAAAGCTCCGTGCTCTAATAGTGAATGGTGTTATGGCTACTCTGGACACTGTGAGAGAGGGGATATATCCTATAAGCAGGCCACTGTTCATGTTCACTAATGGTTGGCCGAAGGGTATCGTGGCTAAGTGGATCAATCTGGTTTTGAGTAAGAAGGGACAGGAAGTTGTGAGTAAGGCAGGTTATGTTCCCTTGTTTTGAGGATGTTGTATAATATATAAGTGGTAGTAAAACTCTGTGAAGGGGGTGTTTGATGTGAGGGGAAGATGGGTTATTGGTGTGCTTCTCATCGTTGGGCTGCTGGGAATGGCTTCTGTTGCGGTTGCTCAGAGTGATATTCCTATTAAAGTAAGGCTTAACATGATGGTAGCAGGGGACCAGAATATGGTGGACTTTTTCCAATATGATATTGCACCAGTATTTGAAAAGCTTTATCCTAATGTTAGGGTAAATGTAGTAGGTACGGGTCCCGGTCCCGCTGGCTCAAGGGCTATTATTCAGAAGCTCCAGCTTGAGAAGAAGTCTGGTAAGGCTAAATGGGGCATTGATGTAGCTGTGGTTCATGAGATAGGTGCTGCTTGGGCTGTGAAAGATGGCTTGTTAAGGAAGTACACGGACTTTCTCGTTGCAAGGAGGCTTGTTACCAGAGGGACGGCAAAGATGGCACTTGGTGTGAATGTAGATGGCTATGTTATGCCCATGTTTCATAGTCAGACGGCATTAGCATATAATCCCAAGTATGTTAAAAATCCGCCACACTCGTATGCAGAGTTGGTTAAGTGGGTAAAGAAACACCCCAAGAAGTTTGGCTATAATGGTGTGAAACACGGTGCTTCTGGTATATCATTCACTGCTGGGTGGCTTTACTGGAAGAGTGGACAGATTGATATACTTACGAAAGGACCTTACAACAAGAAATATGAGAAGTCTTGGCCAAAGATATTTGGGGCATTAAAAGAGTTCAACAAGTATGTGACGCTTACTAGTGGAAATGCAGGTACTCTTGATGCACTAAACAGGGGTGAGATATACATAGGTCCTGTCTGGGTTGATATGTTCTATACATGGATGAGGAATGGTCGTATAGATCCAAGTTTGAGATTATTAATCCCTGCACCTGGTATGCCGGGTCAACCAATGCACTATGTGATTCCGAAGAAGGCTGCAAACGCAGACTACGCATTGAAGCTAATAGAACTGGTCTCTTCTCCGAAGATGCAAGCAAAGTACATTGTGGATAAGTTTAACTGGTATCCGGCTATAGGTGATCAGTATGTAAAACCTTATGTCTCTAAAGAAACACTTCATAGGCTTTACAGGGATATTACACCTGAGGATCTTCTGAAGTATGGGAAGCCATTCCCTCTGACGAAGTACTTTGAAGATATGCTTGAGGCGTACGAGAAGTACACAGAGTAACTTGTGGTCGTGTTCCTACCCATGCGGGTAGGAACACGCTTTCTGAGGAAGGGGTGCAACATGGCTACTTATGAAGGCAGAAGCAATTGGGTAGGGTTTTTTCTGGTACTTCCTGCACTGTTAGTGCTTCTCATTCTATATGTGTACCCTTTGATACTTTCCATTTATTCGAGTTTTGTGCACAATGGAGTTGTTGGATTAGCGAACTATGGCAAAGCATTCGATCTTTACGGAAAAGACATATTTTACACGCTGTTCGTAACGGTAGTCACAGTTGCCTTTGTCTTTGGGGTGAGTATTGGAGTTGCGAGCTATCTGAGATTTAAAGAATGGAAGTTTCTCGACTATATGTATAGGTTGCCACTCTTTATACCTTTTTTGATTGTTGGTCATGCTATGAGGGTTTTCCTTGCTAGACATGGGCTTTTGAACATGATAATATCGAAGCTTACAGGGATTCAAAATCTTCCGGGGCTTGCTACTGATTGGGTTGGGTTGATGCTGGCGTTTGCGTGGGTTTTGTCTCCCTTCGCTATACTTATAGTCTTGGGCGCATTTAAGGCTATAGATGACTCCTACATTGAAGCAGCACTGAATCTTGGTAGCAGTAAGATTAAGGTTGTATGGGATATACTAATTCCACTTGCGAGACCTTCTATTATAGTGGCGTTTGTTCTCACATTTATAAGAACTATAAGTAGTCTTACCATTCCTTTGATGGTTGGGCCTCCCAAACCTACCATGTTGCCGGTTGACATGATGTTTAGGATAAACTACTACAACGATTGGGGCGTAGCAAATGCACTTGGGGTAGTGTCTTATCTAATAGTTATAGGTTTTGCCATGTATTACCTGAGATTTATGATGGTTGAGAGAGGGGGGCTGAAGCATTGAAGAGGCGTCGTGTTGGTTTATGGTTGTTAAAGGTGGCAGTGATTTGCTTTGTTCTTTTTGTGATTGTAGGTCCCCTTGTTGGTGTTGTCCTCTGGAGTTTTGCAATAAAGTGGTATTGGCCTCACCTTGTGCCGCAGGTGATGGGAGTGAAGTATTGGGTGGATGTCTTTCAAAGGGGCAGGGTGCTGGATTCTATACTGCTTAGTCTGGAAATTGCAAGCATAGTGGTGGTACTTTCGCTTGTCATAGCCTCTCCCGCTGCTTATGGTTTTTCGAGGTATAAACTGCCGCTGGAGAAGTTTCTCTTGGTGATATTTTTGATGCCTCAGGCGTTTCCTCAATTACCGATATTTATAAACATTGCTGCTGTCTTTGCAAGACATTCACTTACTGGGAATATGTGGGGGATTATATTTGTACATACCATGGCATCTTTAGTCTTCTCTGTTTGGATTATTACTGCCACATTTAGGTCTATTCCTGAGGAGCTTGAGCAGGCGGCACTTAATCTTGGTGCATCAAGGTTAAAGACATTCTTTACCATTACGCTGCCGCTGGCAATCCCTGGTTTAATAGCAAGTGCTATATTTGTCTTTTTGTGGTCTATGGGGGAATTCACGGGAGCATTCTTTATAGGTGCACCGTACATACAGACAGCACCAGTGATGATGTATACAGCTGCAATGGGGTACAATATGCAGACGGCATCAGTGGTGGCACTCATTCTTATGGTACCTGCTATATTTTTCATGATAATAATAGAGAAGTACTTAAAGGCAGAGTACATAGGAGGTTTGGGGGGATAAGATATGGCAACAGTTACTGCAAAGGGTCTGAGAAAGTTTTATGGGAATGTTTCTGCACTTAATGATGTTTCTATAGAGATAGAAGAGGGGAAATTGCTTGCAGTTATAGGCCCGAGTGGCTCTGGTAAGACTACGCTCCTGAGGTCCATTGCTGGGTTTGTGAAACTTGATGGTGGTAGGATCTATCTGGATGATGATGACATCACCGATGTGCCTCCGGAGAAGAGGAATATATCCATGTTTTTTCAAAACTATGCCCTTTGGCCTCACATGACTGTGTATGACAATGTGGCTTATGGGTTAAAGTTGAGGAAATATCCTAAAGGTGAGATAGCTGATAGAGTTCGATGGGCGCTTTCTCTGTTGGGTGTTGAGGGACTTGAAGATAGAAAACCTAATCAGCTTTCTGGTGGCCAGCAGCAGAGAATAGCGTTGGCGAGGGCTATAGTGGTTGAACCAAGGGTTCTCTTACTCGATGAGCCACTATCTAACCTTGATGCCAAGATAAGACTCAGGATTCGTTTTGAGATAAAAGCACTGCAACAAAAACTTAGATTAACTACTCTTTATGTTACGCATGACCAGGAGGAGGCTCTTAGTATAGCAGATGAGGTTGCTGTTATGCACGAGGGTAGGATACTACAAGTAGGTACTCCACAAGAAATTTATACCAGACCTGATAACTTTTTTGTTGCGGATTTCGTTGGTATAAACAATGTCCTTGAGAGGACTGTTCAGAATGGAGGGGTGAAACTGGGAGAACTTTTCATACCTGTGGAAGGTAAGAGCGATGGGAGTGGTGTAGTTGTTGTCTTTAGGGCAGATGAAATAGAGCTTGATAGAGATACCAGCTTTACTCAACCTGATGAATACGGGTTTACTGGAGTTATAACTGGAAAGTTGTATATGGGCTCTCGCTATAGATATGAAATTTCAGTTTCGGATAGCTCAGAGGACAGGATTATAGCAAACTCGCCCAAAGATTTTCCTTTGAGTGAGAAAGTCTTTCTTCATGTAAAAAAGGAAAAAGTGTTTATTTATTGATGGTTTTCGGTTTTTTTGCCTTTTTAAGTGAGCGAAAGGTAGATCTATATAAAACATCTTACTGCATAACCCCGTTAGTTGTATAGTTTCCCTAATATAGTAAAATCGACGGTTGTTTTTTACTCAGCTCTATTTTTCCCAAAAGTCACCATTGAAAAATTTTTTTGTTTGCCATTGACACCCTTTTGGTAGTATAGTATACTATTTTTGGTGAATTGCTCGCTGTTTATTTATCATTCTTCTGTAGGAGGTGGTAAATCGAAAGGCAAGGTTATATTCTTTACTTTCTGTAGTAAAATCCAATAAGGAGGTGGAGTCAGTATGAGGAGGAGGTTTCTGAGTGGGGCAGTAATAGGTGTAATTTTGATGACTGTTTTGCTTCTGGGTTTTGGTGCTTCGGTGGTGGCTGCTTCTCAGATGAGATTTTACATCGTCTCTCATGGTGGTCCAGGAGATCCGTTTTGGGGAGTTGTTATCAAGGGTATGAATGATGCAGCGAAGAGATTTGGTGTTAAAGCTACATACTTGGGACCGGAGAAGTTCTCTATCAAGAAGTTGGTTGATATGCTTGATAGCGCCATAGCTGCGAACCCCGATGGTTTGGCAGTTACGATCACGAATGCAGTTGCTCTTGATGAGCCGTTGAGAAGGGCTATAAAGAAAGGTATTCCTGTTGTGGCGATAAATGTTCCTGACACAAGGCCTCCGGAGAAAAGAATCCCTTATCTGTGCTATGTAGGTATGGATGAATATAAGGGTGGAGTAGTGGCGGCTCAGAGAATGCTTCAAGCTGTTAAGATTAAAAGGGCAATCGTTGCTATCCACGAACCTGGACATACTGGTCTTGAGTTAAGGGCTAAAGGTATAAAAGATGTGCTTTCGAAGAAAGGAATCCCTGTTGATAAGCTTGATATAACTACAGAGCCTACCAAAGCGGTAGGAATTATGTCCAGCTATCTTACCCGTCATCCGGACACAAATGCGATATTCACGCTTGGTCCTATAGGGACGCAGCCTGCACTAAAAATGTTGGAAGAGAAAAAGCTCGTTGGTAAGGTAAAACTAAGTGGTTGGGATCTTACTCCGCTGATGGTAAAGGCAATAGAGAAGGGAGAGTTAGTGTTTACTATAGAGCAACAACAGTACCTGCAGGGGTATCTGCCTATAGCCTTCCTTTATCTCTACAAGAAGTATGGTCTGATACCACACGGAACGGTGCTTACAGGTCCTGCTGTGGTTGACAAGAGTAATGTAAAGGTCGTAGAGAAAACGGTTAAAGCTGGTTATAGATAATGCCTTTGGTATGAGGGGTGAGGGGCTTCCTACCGATAGGTAGGGAGCCCTGTATATTGTTAGTGGAGGTTTAAGGGATGAACGAAAATAAAAGAAGTATATACAAGATTATGAGATATAGTGAGATGGGAGCTTTAATAGGTTTTTTGGGTGTGTTTGTTGTCTTTTCCGTCATTTCAAAGAATTTCTTAACCCTTACCAATTTTGCAAGTATATTTACTATATCAGCAGAGCTTGGTATAGTAACGGTGGGTATAACCTTTCTGATGATTGCAGGCGAGTTTGACCTTTCTGTAGGTTCTGTGTTTGCTATAGTGCCAATGTTTGTGATACTATTTTCCTCTTATGGAATACCGGTTGAGCTTTCCTTCTTTTTGGCTATGATGGTTGCTGCTCTTGTTGGGTATTCGAATGCAGTTATTACCTTGAAAGCAGGTATCCCGTCATTTATCACGACTCTTGGTATGCAGATGTTTTGGAGAGGCATCCTTTTGGCTGTTACAGGTGGTTTCCCCCTTTACTACAAGGGGAGCAAGCTGTTTTTGTCAATATTTGGAAGCTCTGTGTGGGGAGATGTAAGGATATCTGGGATGTGGTTTATTGTCATAACCATAGTCTTTTCCATAATTCTTACGGATACAAAGTATGGTAACTGGGTGTTTGCTACAGGTGGGAACCCGAAGGTTGCGAGGGCTCTGGGTGTGAATGCTGACAGGGTGAAGATGATAAACTTTATAATTTGTGCCCTGCTTGCGGGTTTTTCTGGGATGGCGAATTTGAGCAGATTTAAGATAGTGGACCCTACGCTTGGTATGGGTATGGAGCTTGAGGCAATAGCTGCTGCAGTCATTGGTGGTACCTTTCTTAACGGTGGTTATGGTAGTGTGATAGGTGCATTTATAGGGGCTTTTCTTATAGGTATGGTGCAGAATGGACTTATACTTGCAGGTGCACCCCCTTACTGGTATAGGGCGTTTATAGGTATCATACTGGTTGTGGCTGCGGTAATTAACATGAAGATAAAGAGGGCGGTGGCTGGGTAATGGCAGATGGTACAGCTCTTGTTGAGATGAAGGGGATAGTCAAGAATTTTGGGAAAGTTCAGGCTTTGAGAGGTGTGGACTTTAGAGTGAATAGAAATGAGGTGATGGGACTTCTTGGTGATAATGGTGCGGGGAAGTCCACACTCATAAAGATACTGGTTGGGTTGTACCAGCCCGATCAGGGAGAGATATATATGGAAGGTAAGAAGGTTAACTTTGCATCTCCAAAGGATGCAAGGCGTGCTGGTATAGAGACGGTTTATCAGGATCTTGCATTGGCGGAGCTGATGAGCATCTCTCGGAATTTTTTTCTTGGTAGAGAGCTTACGGTTAGAAAAGGACCGTTTGAGCTTCTTGATAAGAGGAAGATGAGTAGCATCTCCAGGGATGTCCTTACTGACATAGGTGTAAAGGTAAGGAATGTTGATGAGACGGTTGCCTTTCTCTCTGGCGGTGAGAGGCAGGCAATAGCTATAGGGAGGGCTATATATTTTGGTGCAAAGCTCTTGATACTTGACGAGCCAACTGCTGCACTATCCGTTAAGGAGACGAGGAGGGTTCTTGAGCTTATAGTGGAGGCGAAAAATAGAGGTTTATCTGTGATATTTATTACCCACAACATATACCATGTGTACGAAGTGGCTGATAGGTTTACGCTCCTTGAGCATGGCAGAAAGGTAGGAGACTTTAGAAAGGAAGAGGTTACCCCTCAAGATATGATAGATATTATCTCCCGTGAGACGGCTGTGCGAGAGGAGGAAGATTAGCTGTGTTGCCAGATGAAAGAAAGCGGAGGATTGTTGAGATTCTATCTACACAGGGGAGAGTTAAGGTAGATGACCTATCTGACATGTTTAACATTAGTAAAGTTACTATAAGAAACGATTTGAGGGAGCTGGAGAAAGAAAAACCGTGGATAAAAAGGATATACGGTGGGGCCGTCATACAGGAGGGTAGTAAACTTGAGATCAGCTTCAGGGAAAAGGAAAGAAAAAACATAGAGGAAAAGGTGTGTATAGCGAGGAAAGCAGTGGAATTCATCAGACCGGGTGATAGCGTGATATTCGATGGTGGAACTACTACCCTGCAGATAGCAAAGGAGCTTAAGAAGGCATCTATAGAAGATGTAACGGTGGTTACCAACTCTCTGTTTATAGCTGTGGAGTTAGTAGATGTTCCTACCGTTGAACTCATTGTTACTGGTGGTGTGAAGCGTGAGAACAGCTATTCTCTCATTGGCCCTTTGTCTGAAAAAGTGCTTTCTGAGGTCCATGTAGACAAAGCATTTCTTGGCACTACAGGATTTTCCAAGAACTGTGAGTTTATGACGCCGAGCATAATGGAGGCAGAGACGAAAAGGAGACTAATGGCTGTTTCTGACAAACACTTTATAGTTACAGACTCGTCTAAGTTTGACAGGGTCGCCTTTGCTGTGTTTGCGAGAGGTGATGAGATAGACTATGTTCTCACGGATAAAGGTATAAGCGAAGATGTTAAGAGATTGCTGGAGGAAAACGGCATAGAAGTTATCATATGTTAGATAGGGGGAATCTTTTATGGAGTCAGAGTCAGGCTTTAATCTGTACGAAAAGTCTATTAAAGATGTTGGTGGTACAAAGATTGCGCTGGTGAGGGCGAGAGATGGTAGGGATATGCTTTATGCTTCTGCGGGATGCCCAATCAGGTTTGAAGGTTGTTATAATGCTGGTGAAGGAGTGGTATGCCCGCTTACTTATGCCAATGTTCGGCTACTTATGGATGTGTTTCCCTATTTAAGACCTGTTCCTGTGGGGAGTAAAGGGATCTCGTTTGGTTTTGGTGACAGGCTCGGTATGGCTACCCCTGGTCATGTAAGAGCAGTCTCTGGAAGTGGTTTTTTCCCTGTTTTTGCTCAACAGTCCATCAGAGAGATGCAAAGGACGAAAAGAACCCCTGAAGACGTTATGATCTCTGCTGTTACGGGTGTTTTGAAAGAAGGGTATGAAAATGGGTTTGGGGCAGATGCAGATCACCTTAAGAGGCTTGAGGATGTAGATTATGTGCTCCCTTATGGATATTCTATGTTTACATGTGATCCGAGCGACTATGTTAACAATGGTGTCGGATTTATGAGTGCAGAAGGACTTAGGAAAGAGTTTGAAACACTAATGGATTACAAAGACATTTTGGATAGATACAATGGTAAGAGCTTTAAGTTTGGAGATCAGGTGCTTGAGTTTGATGAGATGGATGTTGTGAGAGCTGCCGTTAAGTATTACAGGGCTATTGTGTTTGCTGCGCAGATGTTCAGGAAGATAAGAGAGTCTGTAGATGGCAGTTTTGACTTTGAGATTTCTGTTGATGAAACCGACGAACCGACATCCTATAAAGAACACATATTTATAGTAAGTGAACTCAGGCGGTTGGAGGTTGGTTTTACCGGTATTGCGTTGAGGTTTATTGGAGAGTTCCACAAGGGAGTAGATTACATAGGTGATCTCGTTGAGTTTGAAGAGAGTGTGAAAGTACACAGAGCTATTGTGAAGGAGTTTGGGCCTTATAGGATTAGCGTGCACTCCGGTAGTGATAAACTTACAATCTATCCTATACTTGGGAGTTATTTTGATGGTTTTTTGCATGTCAAGACTGCTGGAACGAGTTACCTTGAAGCACTCAAGGTAGTGGCAAAGAGGTCGCCTTCTCTGTTTGTGGAAGTGTACAATTACTCTCTGCAGAGGTTTGATGAGGACAAGAAGTCTTACTATATAAATGTTGACAAGTCAGCCCTGCCTGATATATCGAAGGTCGATAAGGGAGATTATCTTTCTTTGTTGGAAGATGGTAATGTGAGGCAGATGCTGCATGTCACTTATGGTTCTGTGCTAACTTCGGCTCTTAGAGATAAGTTACTCTCTCTTATCATAGATTTTGAGGATGATTACTATGCTTTCTTGGAATATCATTTCAGGAGGCATATAAAAGCTTTAAGGGGAGGGGTTTGAGATGGATGGGTTCCTTAAGATGTTTAGCCTTGAGGGGAAAAAGGCGGTTATTACTGGTGGAGCTGGTGTACTTGGTTCTGAGATTGCTATAGGTCTCGGAAAGGCTGGTGCAGATATAGCCATTGGCGATATTGCTCCTACTGATGATGTGATCGACAGAGCGAAGCGGGAGGGAATAAATGCCAAAGGGTATTACATGAATGTGATGGATGCTGAGAAACTGAAGGAGGCAGCAGATAAGATTTTAGAAGATTTTGGGAGAGTGGATATCCTTGTGAACTGTGCTGGTGGAAACAGGGAAGATGCTACTACATCTGATAAGTTAAAGTTTTTTGATATACCTCTATCTGCATTGGAGAGGGTAGTAGCACTAAATCTCTTCGGTGGTGCTATACTGCCTTCACAGGTATTTGGTAGAGAGATGGTGAAGAACCCGGAAGGAGGGGTAATTCTCAATATATCTTCTATGAATGCCTTCAGGCCCCTTACTCGGATACCTGGTTACTCGGCTGCTAAGGCGGCTGTGAGCAACTTTACTCAGTGGCTTGCTGTCCACTTTGCACAGGAGTACAATAAAAAGCTCCGAGTTAATGCGATAGCACCAGGCTTTTTCTCTACAAAGCAGAATAGATACCTTTTGTGGGACGAGAATAACAACCTGACTGAGCGTGGGAAAACCATAATAGCGCATACACCTATGGGGAGATTTGGTGAGCCTGAAGACCTTATAGGCACGTGTATATGGTTAACATCCGATGCCTCCAGGTTCGTTACTGGTGTAGTTGTTCCCATAGATGGTGGATTTAATGCATTTTCGGGGGTGTAACCGTGGCTAATGGAGATATTGGCGTAGTTGGTATGAGTACGATGGGCAGCAATCTTGCCCTAAATATGGAGAGGAATGGCTATACGGTTGTTGTATTTAACAGAACCTCACAGAAGACGAAGCAGTTTGTTGAGACTCGTGCGAGGGGTAAGAATATTATACCTGCTTACTCCCTTGAAGAGTTCGTTGAACATCTAAGGGAACCTAAGAAGATTCTTCTTATGGTAAAAGCTGGTAAACCTGTGGATGACTTCATTCAGATGCTTCTACCTTTGCTACCTGAGGGCAGTGTTATCATAGATGGTGGTAATTCACACTATCTTGACACGGAGAGGAGAGAGAGTTTTTTAAGGAGCAAGGGGATGTTTTTCCTTGGTACCGGAATATCTGGTGGAGAGAAGGGTGCTCTGTATGGGCCTTCTATAATGGTTGGTGGTATGCGGGAGGCTTACGATGAGGTAGGAGAATTATTGACCAGTATTTCTGCTTTGACTGACGATGGTAGATGCTGTGCCTATCTTGGAAGGGGAGGAGCAGGGCATTTTGTAAAGATGGTACATAACGGGATAGAATATGCTATTATGCAGGTGATATCTGAGGCTTATGATCTTCTAAAAACTGCCGCTGGGATGGATGTTTCGGAGATTAGGCAGATATTCGAAGAGTGGAATAGAGGTAGGCTCAGCTCTTTCCTTGTGGAGATAACCGCAAAACTTCTCAGAAAGGTAGATGTGGAAAAGAAAGAGCCGCTTGTTGATCTCATCTTGGATAAGGCAGGTAGCAAGGGTACGGGAAAGTGGACTGTTCAATCTGCGCTGGATCTTGGAGTGGCAGTCCCTTCTATATCGGCTGCAGTTAATGCGCGTATTCTGTCTGATTATAAGAAGCAAAGGGTTGAGCTTGTGAGGAAGTATGGGGAACTTTTGAGGAAAGTTAGTATGGAGAATTATATATTTAGAAATGTACTTGAGGAGGCAGTATATGTCTCTATCCTTTTGGCTTATGCTCAAGGGTTGCACCTTATATCAGTTGCATCAGCTGAGTTTGGCTACAATATAGAAATATCAGAAGTGGTAAGGATATGGAAGGGAGGGTGTATAATAAGGTCAGCGATGTTGAACCTTTTAAAGAAAGCCTATCTTTCGGACCCATCTCTGGAACACCTCTTCTTTTATCCGGAGTTCATGAGGGAGGTTAAGAGTGGTATAGATTCTCTGAGAGATGTAGTTGTTACTGGTGTTCGTGCGGGGATACCTCTACCTGCCATGAGTGAGTCACTCTTGTATACATATACTTTTCTTAGAGAAAGGCTTCCGGCAAATATTATTCAGGCACAGAGAGACTTTTTTGGTGCACACACATTCCAGAGGATAGATAAAGAGGGGATATTCCATGAAGAATGGGAATAATGTGAAGATAGCAATAGTTAACTCGAGTAGCTTTGGGAGGATTTTCCCGGAACATATAGATGTACTTTCGTCACTTGGAGATGTGGTTAGATACGATTTTCCAACCGATGTAGATGGGAAAACGCTTGCACAGGAGCTAAGTGGTGTGCATATTATTATTGCCAGTGTTATGCCGAGTTATGATAGAGATTTTTTTGAGAGTCAAAGAGATGTGTTTCTGATAGCAAGGCACGGTATAGGTGTGAACAATGTTGATATTGTTGCTGCAACGGAGTTTGGTGTGCTGGTCACAAAGGTTTCAGGAGAGATTGAGAGAGAAGCAATGGCAGAGCATACCATTGCACTCATGTTGTCGGTATTAAGGAAGTTGACTCCAGCTTACAATGAAGTGAAGATGGGTGGATGGAAAAATAGAGCGAGATTTGTTGGTATGGAGCTTAAAGGAAGGAAAGTTGGAATTGTTGGGATAGGTAATATTGGAAGCAGGGTTGCGAAGATCCTGTCAGATGGATTTGGTGCGCAAGTCTTTGCCTACGACCCAAACTTACATCCAGACGAGATTACTTTAAGAGGGGCAACCCCGACCAGCTTTGATGAACTTCTTAGTCGATCGGATATTATCACTCTTCATGCACCACTTACGGAGAAAACATATCATATGATAGGTAAGAGTGAGTTTGAGAAGATGAAGAGGGGAGTTGTTATAGTGGATACAGCAAGGGGTGAGCTGATAGATACGAGGGCTTTGATTGAGAGCTTGGAAGATGGAAAGGTTTTTGGTGTTGGTATGGATGTAGTGGAAGGTGAGCCCATAGATGAAAATCACCCTCTGCTTGGTTTCGAGAATGTTGTGATTGTTCCTCACATTGGGGCTTATACAGAAGAGTGCCTTAAGGGTATGGGGGATAAGGTCGTTGAAGATGTGAAGAGGGTTTTGCACGGTGAAGTGCCTGATGTAGTTGTAAATGTGGATGTATTAAAAAGGAGGAATAGGCTAAATGAGTTTGGTATTGGTGGTTGATGTCGGTACCACTAATATAAAGGCGGGTGTGGTTAACGAGAGAGGAGAACTCTTATCTTCTGCTGAAATGGAAAATAGGATACATTCACCTGAACTTGGTGCATCTGAGCATGATCCAGAGGAGCTTTTTAATACTGTTGTAGAGGTCTCCAAGGATGCAGTGAAGAGCTATTCTACCGATGTAGAATTTATGGTGCTGTCTTCTTACCAGTTAGGACTTTTGCCCGTTGATAAGGACAAGAATCCACTTACAGGAGTAATGACACTCCTTGATACGAGGGCACAGATGAGCTTTGATAAACTGATAGGTGGTGTGGATACTGATGAGTTGTATAGAAGAACGGGGTGCCCTCCATCTTATCTTTATCCGTTTGCCAAGGTGCTTTGGATGAAGCACTACAAGAGGGAAATATTTGAAAAAGTGAGATATTTTCTCGGTTCTAAGGATTATTTGATATACCGACTTACGGGTAGGTTAGCTACCGAACCAAGTATATCTTCTGCGACGCAGATGTTTAATATTCATGAAAAGGATTGGGATGATTATGCACTTTCTGTGATCGGTATAGATAGGGATATGTTGCCTGAAATTGTAGATGGAAATGCGGTGATTGGCGAGGTATCTTCTTGTGTTAAAGATGAAATGGGAGTAAAGGGGAGACTTTACCTCTTACCCGGTGTCTACGATGGTGGGGGTCTTGTTGTTGGGCTTGGTGGACTCCAGAGGGGGGTTGGTAGCGTAAATCTCGGAACCACTTCTATGTTGAGGGTTGCTGTTGGTATGCCTGTGCTCGATAGGGACAAGAGACTTCAGACGTATCATTTTTTTTCGGATGTGTGGCTTACAGGTGAAGGGATAAACAATGCAGGAGTAGTATTGAGGTGGTTTAGGGATAATCTTGTAAATCTCGGGTACGATCAGCTCACATCTATGGCAGAGGGTGTGAACTCTGGAGCTGATGGCCTTGTTTTCCTGCCCTACTTTACAGGTGAGAGGGACTGCAGGATAGGTAGTTCATCTTCTGGCGTTTTATTTGGACTGAGAGAGTATCACACTGCTGCTCACATTGTGAGAGCTATACTTGAAGGTGTTGGTTACACTCTGAGAATGGTAAAGGATGCCATACAGGATAATGGTATAACTGTGGAAGAGATAAGGGTAGGGGGAAGTGGTGCAAGGTCTAACCTGTGGCTGAAGATCATATCTAATATAACTGGTGTGCCTGTGAGGAAGTCCAAGTGTGATTATGTATCCTTTGTAGGTGAAGCAATGCTTGGTTATGTAGCTATGGGACTTTATAGGGATATACAGGGTGCCACTGATTATATGGTGAAGCTTGGAGAGGAAATTGTTCCGGATAAAGATGCCGAGCTCTATAGGGATAGATACGAGGCATTTTCGTATCTTGTTTCCTGCATAAAAGATGTTCATGAGAAATACTTTGACAGAGGGAGGTGATAGCAGGAAACAGGTGAGAGAGTGTGTGTAGTTTTGAAAAAATCTTTTAAGGGAGGGATGCTTTATGAAGAAGTGGTTTGTGGGTGTAGTAGTTGTTTTGATGGTGTTTGTGTTTAGTTTTTCTGCTTTGGCTTCCACAATGATCCTAAAGGCGGCAGATGATCATGCAAATGGTTATCCTACTGTGGAGGCACTCAAGTTGATGGCAAAGGTTGTAGATTACATGACGAATGGCCAGATTAAGATTAAGATATACCCCAGTGCACAACTTGGTTCTGAAAAAGAAACAATAGAACAGACTCAGCTTGGTGCAATTGACATCAACAGAGTTTCTGTTTCTCCTGTAGTTGCATTTGTGCCGAAATTGGCTGTCTTGAGTTTGCCTTATATATTCCGGAGTGGCAAACACATGTGGAAGGTTTTAGACGGGCCTATAGGTAGGAGTCTGCTCAATTCTCTTGATTCAAAGGGCTTTATAGGGCTTGCTTATTACGACTCTGGTGCAAGGAACTTTTACACGGTCAAGAAACCAATATTAAAACCCTCTGATCTGAAAGGTTTGAAGATAAGGGTGCAGAAGAATCCGGTTATGATCGATGTTATGAAGGCTTTGGGTGCATCTCCTGTTCCGATGGCATTTGAAGAGGTTTACAGCGCATTGCAGAGTGGCGTTATAGATGGTGCTGAAAACAACGAGCCAAGCTACTGGGAAACAAGCCACTATGAGGTTGCAAAATACTACTCGTATGACGGCCACACGAGAATACCTGAAATAGTGCTGATGAGCAAGGTTACATGGAATAAGCTTACACCTAACCAGAAGCTAATTATAAGAACTGCTGCAATAGCTTCTTCCTACTATGAAAGGTATCTGTGGGCACAGATGGTTAAAAAGGCTATAAAGGCTGTGAAGGCGGCTGGATGCAAATTCTACCACCCCAATGTAAAGCTGTTCCAGGAGAAGGTGAAACCAGTCTACGAAAAGTATGGTAAAAACTACAAGAAGTTGATAAAGGAGATACAGTCTGTGAAGTAGGACAGAGGGATTCCCTCTGTCCTACTTGTGAGGAGGGAGTTTATGAGCAGGTTTGATACCTTTCTTGACAGGGTTGAGGAGGCAATAAACTATCTTGGTGGGGCGCTTCTGCTTGTTATGGTTTCAATAGTCTTTTGGCAGGTATTTGCCAGGTTTGTATTAGATAGGCCTCCCTCTTGGTCGGAGGAAATTGCACTTGTTATTATGTTGTGGATTACTTTTATTGGTGCAGCTGTGGGGGTAAGAAGGCACATACATATAAGGGTAAACTTCTTTGTAGAGCTGATGAACAGAAGGGATAGAAGTATGATCCTTTTCTTTGGGTTTGTTGTTGTATTGATATTCTCTGTGTATATGCTTTTTTACAGTTATAAACTCTCTACCTTCTTGACAAATGTGATGCCTGCAACAGGTATACCGGTAGCGTGGATGTACCTAACGGTTGCAGGTGGTGCTGCTCTAATACTGCTTTTTGGTAGGGATATATTAAGGGATGCGTGGAGAGAAGTTAAAAGTGGCTCCCTGACAAGAAGTGAGAGGCGTACCCTTAGGGAGATTGTGCCTTTGGTTGTCTCTCTGACGCTTCTTTGCATTATTTTGTTGGATTTTGTGAGGATAGCTCCGTTTGGTAATATGGGCAACACGGAGTCGGGGACGATACTTTTGATATCTCTGTTTTTTCTGTTGCTTCTAAATGGGGTTCCAATCTCGTTCTCTCTTGGTATTGCAGCATTTATCACAGGTTATTACCTTGGTTTACCGCTAATGGTTATTACGCAGCGGCTTGCTGCTGGTATAAATGCATTTGCATTCATTGCTATTCCTTTTTTTATCTTGGCAGGTAAGATAATGGCAGATGGTGGAATAGCAGAAAAGATCGTTGCCTTTGCAAATGTCCTCGTGGGAAGGATACGAGGGGGACTTGCTATGGTAAACATCGTTGCAAGTATGCTCTTTGGTGGTATATCTGGCTCGTCTGTGGCAGATGTAGCCTCCATAGGTCCTATACTCATACCGATGATGGAGAAACAGGGGTATGATAAGGATTTTGCTGTTGCAGTTACTATTACATCTTCTACTGAGGGGATAATAATACCCCCAAGCCACAACATGATTATTTACTCTCTGGCTGCTGGTGGAGTTTCTGTAGGACAACTCTTCTTGGCAGGATATATTCCTGGGATAATGATAGGTGTGAGTCTTATGATAGCTTCCTATGTGATAGCAGTTAAGAAGAATTATCCAAAGGCTCCAAAATATTCATTGAGAGAAGCTGTTAAGATAACGGCAGATGCAATACTTGGTTTGTTTGTTGCTGTCATTATAATAGGAGGGATTGTAAGTGGTGTGTTTACTGCAACAGAAGCCTCTGTTATTGCAGTGGTTTATGCAATGGCTATAGGTTTTTTTGCTTACCGGACATTGAAGCTTAAGATGTTTGGGAGAATCCTTGTTGATGCAGTAAAGATGGTTTCTATGGTGATGTTTCTTATAGCAAGTGCCTCCGTGTTTGGGTATTTACTTGCGTATATGCAGGTGCCGGCATTGGTTACGAATACACTTCTGTCACTGACTCATAACAGATATGTGCTTCTTGTACTTATCAATGTTATGGTGCTCTTTTTGGGCATGATCATGGACTTTGCACCACTCGTTGTGATACTCACGCCTATACTCTTGCCGATAGTTATGAAGCTTGGCATGACGCCAGTACAGTTTGGCATAGTGCTTATGATAAACCTTGCTATAGGTTTATGTACGCCCCCGGTTGGGAACACGCTTTTTGTTGGATGTAGCGTGGGTAATACTACAATAGAGAGGGCAACGAGAGCATCTGTACCGTTTTATGTAGCGATGGTAGTTATCTTGATGCTGGTTACATTTATACCACAGATCACGATGTTTGTGCCATCTTTGTTTTATAAGTGATGGAAGGGGTGTGGAGTTTGATGGATGTTGGGGAGTGGGTCCTTGAAGCTTTAAACAGGGTTCGTATTGTGGATGTTCACACACATCTTTTCAGCAGGAGTTTTGGCAAACTTTTGTTGTGGGGGATAGATGAACTTTTGACCTATCACTATCTTATTGCAGAAGTAATGAGGTATACGGATATGCCTTACGAACATTTTTGGAAGATGACTAAGAGGCAGCAGGCAGATTTCGTGTGGGACGAGCTATTTGTTAAGAGAGTGCCAGTTAGTGAAGCTGCGAGGGGAGTAGTAACAGTACTTTCGGCATTTGGGATGGATCTTTCCTCAAAGAAACTTGATGTTTACAGAGATTACTTTGCGAAATACGATGTAGATGAATATATAGACATTGTACTTCAAAAGGCACATATAGACTATTTGATTATGACCAATGACCCTTTTGACGATACTGAAAGAGAGGTGTGGTCGGGTAGTTATGTGAAAGATGAGAGATTCAAACCAGCGCTGCGGTTGGATCAACTCGTCAATGGATGGCATAGTGTTTGGGGTAGGTTGAATGCATGGGGGTATAAGGTGAAGGAGGTGGTAGATAGCGACACCCTAAGTGAGGTGAGGAGATTTTTGAGGGAGTGGATAGAGCGGATGGACCCTGTGTATATAGCGGTTTCTCTGCCCCCTGATTTCACCGTTTCCTACAGCAATCTTGCGTCTGTGATCATTCAGGAGGCAGTTTTGCCTGTTGCGGGAGAGTTTGATTTGCCGTTTGCTATGATGGTGGGTGTTAAAAAGCATACCAACCCTTTGCTTGGTCTTGCAGGAGATTCTGTTGGTAAAGCAGATATAGGTGTGATTGAGTACCTGTGTAGGGGTTATCCGCATAACAAGTTTTTTGTGCTCATGCTTTCCAAAGAGAACCAGCATGAGCTTATTGTTGCAGCGAGGAAGTTCAGAAACTTGCACATATTCGGGTGCTGGTGGTTCTTAAACAACCCTTCTATAGTGGAAGGTATAACGGCGGAGAGATTGGACATGCTCGGTTTCAGCTTCACATTTCAGCACTCTGATGCTCGGGTTTTAGATCAGCTTATATACAAGTGGAAACACTCTAAGGATGTGATTTTACCACTTCTATCTCGTAGATATTCTGCTATAATACGCAGCGGGTGGCGCCTATCCAAGTTGGATGTGGAAAGTGGTGTTAGAGCTCTGTTTGGAGGGGAGTTTGAAGACTTTTTAAGAAGGAGATTTTAAGGAGGGATATTAAGTTATGGGAGAGAAGATGAAGGCAGTTGTGTTACATGCAAGGTGGGACCCAAAGCCGGAATTCGTTCTAGGTGATAAGGATATTGATGGCCGTTTGACCTATCTTGGTAGTAAGGTTTGGAGATACCCTGAGGTTAGAGTAGAAGAGGTAGATGTCCCTAAGGTGGAGAAACCTACGGATGTGATAATAGAGGTAAAGGCGTGTGGGATATGTGGTAGTGATGTTCACATGGCCCAGGCGAAGGAAGATGGTTACATATTTTACCCTGGTTTGACAGCTTTCCCTGTTGTGCTTGGACACGAATTTTCAGGAGTAGTTGTGGAAGCTGGCGAAGAAGCAATAAACAAAAGGACGAGAAGGCGTTTTGAGGTAGGAGAAGTAGTCACGGCAGAGGAGATGTTTTGGTGCGGGCATTGTAGAGCGTGTTCGGACGGTTTTCCCAATCATTGTGAAAACCTTCAGGAGCTGGGCTTTAGTGTAAATGGTGCTTTTGCAAAGTATGTTAAGGTAGATGCCAAGTTTGTATGGAGTCTTGAAGAGCTGAAAGGTAGGTATTCTGACGATAAGCTATTCTTGGCAGGTAGTCTTGTTGAGCCGACATCAGTTGCATATAATGCCGTTATAGTGAGAGGTGGGGGAATAAAACCGGGAGAGAGTGTGGTCGTCATAGGTGGTGGACCCATAGGGCTTGCAGCTGTGAACATCTTGAAGCATGCGGGTGCAGATAATGTGATACTCTCTGAGCCTTCTGAGGTCCGTGCAGAATTGGGAAGGAAGATGGGGGCTGATCATGTGATAAACCCCCTGAAGGAAGACTTTGCTGAGGCGGTGCTTGAATACACTCGCGGAATGGGTGCAAAGATATATCTTGAGGCAAGTGGTGTACCTGATAAGGTCTTCCCTGGTATAGAGAAGGCAATATGGAATGGTAGGGGATTGAATAGTACGGTCGTCATTGTTGCCCGTGCAGATGTGAAGATACCCGTTACAGCTGAGGTATTCCAAGTAAGAAGGGCACAGATAGTTGGTTCCCAGGGGCACTCGGGACATGGAACGTTCCCCAATGTCATAAGTCTTATGGCAAGTGGAATGGATCAGACCCCTATAATTACTAAAAGGATAAGCATAGATGAGGTGCCTGAACACATAAAGTTACTTCAGACAGACAAGACAAATGTGAAGATAACGGCTGTCATGTAAAGAAGGTGTTTGTTATGGAGAAGATGTTGGCTGTTGTCTTTAAAGGAGGAGGGAATTTTTCTCTTGAGGAGAGAGAGATTCCAAGGATAAAGAAAGATGACGAGGTCTTGCTTGAGGTTGAGGCGGCGAGTATATGTGGAACTGATATTCAGATACTGAATGTGCCACCTGGACATCCTGCTAACCCTGATACCATTCTTGGACATGAGTACACTGGTAGAATTGTGGAAAAGGGCAAGGCTGTTAGGGGGTTTGAGGTAGGAGATAGGGTCGTTATAGATCCAAATATACCGTGTGGTAGCTGTGCTTATTGTAAGATTGGCAAACCAAACCTCTGTTTGAATATGACGACGCTTGGTATATTCATCGATGGAGGTTTTGCAAAGTACAATGTTGCACCTCAATACTCTCTTCACAAGATACCAGATGAGATCCCACCAGAGATTGCCGTTTTCACAGAGCCACTTTCTTGTGTGATGAGTGGCATAAAGAAGTTGAAGCCTATGGTTGGTGAAACAGCAGTGGTTCTTGGTGCAGGACCTATAGGGCTTTACTACATTGCAATATTTAAGGCTTCTGGCCTTTATGTGCTGGTTTCGGAGCCCTCTGACTACAGGAGGAAGTTTGCAAGGGAGATGGGAGCTGATTTGGTAGTAGATCCTCAGGAGACACCTTTGGAAGATGTTGTTATGGATAAGACTGGTATAGGTGCAGACATTGTGGTAGATGCAGTTGGTGTGCTTTTTGGAGATGCACTTAAGGTGGTTAGGAGGGGAGGAAGAGTACTCCTATTTGGGATGAATAGGTCGGTTGAACAACACATATACCAGTATGACATAACGAGATATGAGGTAAATATTATGGGTACGTACATAGCTGATCATACATTTCCTGATGCAATAAAAGCTTTAAAGGTGTTACCGTTGAGGAAGCTTATTACTCATGACCTTAAACTTCAGGAGTTTGAGATTGGACTTGATGCTATGAGGCGAAAAGAGGCTATAGAGGTTATACTGAGGCCTTAAAGGAGGTATAGGAGTTATGGGAAGAATGTGGATTACTACGGAAAATCCTGCAATAGTCTTTGAGGATAGTGAAGTTGGGAGACTGAAGAAGCAGATATGGGATGCTTCTGAAGAAGAAATAGATGAGATATTGAAGGAGTATGAAGTCCCTTCACCACCTGAATTGGCGAAACCGGGTAGCTATATCCAAACTACGGTGCGTCAGCAGGTGGTCGAAAACAGGAAGAAGAATGACATAGTTATTATTCCTGTGGGGAGCACGGAGAGGCACGGCCTTCACATGAGTTCTGGTATGGATACGATTGCTGTTTGTATGATCGCAGAGGCAGTTCGCAGGTATACAGCGAAGCAAGGCAGGGCTGTGAATCTTGCATGGCCCCCGATAAACTATGGTGCACATCCTTACCATCATATAGGTATGGCAGGTACTGTGAATATTCCGCAGGATGTTGTTAGAGAGATGCTTGTTAATGTGATGCTGGGCTTGTGGAATGACGGTTTCAGAAAGCAGATCATACTTAACAATCATGGTCAACTGTGGGTGCTTGAGTCTGCCCTTCATGAATTCATGTATAGGTATCAGCTTCCCGGTATATATCAGGTTCTGGATTGGCATAGAGCTGTGAGGGAGTTCTTCGGGCCAAATGGAAAGCCGAATGCGATGGAGACTGAATTTATACATGCAGCTGAGGCGGAAACTTCAATAGCCTTGCTTATGTTTCCGCCAGAGATGGTGGACATGAACTATGCAAGAGATACGGAGACAAAGAGCTATCTCCCGGGAGGTCACTTTGATACCTCAGTCGAACCGTTTGGAAGACCGCACAGATGGTCTGAAGGTGAAGGGCACGCCCCGATAGAGATTGTAGCTCAGCCTGTTGGTGTAGTGGGTAAGGCCACGCTGGGTGATCCTAAAAAGGCTAAGAGACCCATGGCTGCAATACTGAAGTATCTTACACTCGTTAATGATCAGATTTTAGAGGCATTTCCACCTGGAAAGGTGCCACCAGTTGAGGAGGTCACCCTTAGGTCTGCAAAGGAGATGGAGCCTTACCTCAGGGAGCCTGAGAGCGAGGGATGGAAGTCGGTGTATGGATTGCCCAAGATAGGGTTTTAAGGTGGTGTTACCTTTGAGAGCGGCAATAGTAGTTTCCACGCCGGATGCAGAGTTTGATGCTCTGGCATTTAAGGGTGAGCTCTCCCGTAATGTAGAGAGGGTAGCAAGACTTGGTTACGATGGTGTTGAAATCGCTGTGAGGGACCCTTCGAGAGTGAATGTTGAGGAGATAAAGCATGTAGTGGATACATGGGAGTTGGAGGTCCCTGCTGTAGGCACAGGACAGGCCTTTCTTGTTGAGGGCCTGTCCCTATCCTCTCCGGATAACAGTGTGAGAAAGAGAACTGTAGATAGGTTGAAGTTGCAAGTGGAGTTTGCTTCTAACTTTGCTGCAGCGGTTATACTGGGCCTCATAAGGGGTAATGTAGAGAGAGGTATTAAAAGAGAAGATGCGTTTGGGTGGCTTACTGAGGGTGTGAGGATGTGTGCAGAATACGCCCTTGGAGCAGGATTAACAGTGCTCATAGAACCTATAAATAGGTATGAAGTAAACTATATCAATACGGTAGCTGAGGCTTTAGAGCTCATAGATGCGGTGGGGATGCAGAATGTGTATGTCCTTGTTGATACGTTCCACATGAATATTGAGGAACGGAGCATAGAGGATAGCATAAAAATGGCAGGTAAAAGGGTTGGCCATGTGCATGTGGCAGACAGTAACAGATGGGCACCGGGCCTTGGCCATATAGATTTTGCTTCTGTTAAGGGTGCGCTTGAAGAGATAGGTTATAGCGGCTATATCTCTGCTGAGATATTGCCAAAACCGGATCCAGATACTGCGGCAAGGAGAGCAATTCAGACGATCAGGCAGGTGTTTGGATGATAAGGGTTATAATGTTTGACTTTGATGGCACGCTGGTGGATTCAATGGAAAGGCTTACGGAGATAGCGGCAGACGAGATCACTAAAGAATACGATATACCAAGGGACAAAGCGGTTTCTTTTTACAGGCAGTCTTCTGGACTTCCTTTTTCCGAACAGATGGAGTTACTGTTCCCTGGAGGCGAGAAGAACGGCGTGGTAGTGGACAGATTTGAGTCGAGAAAGAGAGACGAACTATTTACATATCCCCTCTATAAAGATACAATTTCTACCGTTGAGACCTTGAGAGCGAGGGAGTACAAAGTTGTTGTCTCTTCCAGCAATTTTCAGGAGAATGTAGAGGACTATTTTAGAAAGCATGGAGTTGAGTTTGACTTGATCCTTGGTTTTAGGAATGGTTTTGGGAAAGGGCGACCTCACTTTGAGTATACGATGGCAAGATTTGGAGTCAAAGATGATGAGTTGGTCTTTGTTGGTGATTCTCTGAAGGATGCAGAGAGGGCACTAAGTTGTGGTATCAAGTTCATTGGGAAGTTGGGCATGTTTAGTGCTGAACTCTTTAAGGAGAGGTTTAGAGTGCCTGTGGTGGAGAGTTTAAGTGAGCTACTTAAGATATATTGAAGGGGGAAGTTATCGTGGTTAGGAAGAGTGCCATAGTTGGTCAATCTGGAGGCCCCACGGCAGTTATAAATAGTAGCCTGTATGGTGTAATTGCGGAGTGGAAGCGGAGGAGTAGCGGAAAACTATTTGGAGCTGTTCATGGAATTGAGGGGGTATTGAAGGGAGAAATGGTTGATTTGACTGAATTAGACAACTCTCTTATAGAGGGATTGAAGTTTACACCGGGAGCGGCACTTGGGGGTTGCAGGTATATGCTCAAGGGTGGCAATGGGGAGACCAAGAGTATATTTGACTTCTTTGACATGCATGATGTAGGTTACTTCTTTTACATTGGTGGAAATGACTCTATGGATACGGCAAATAAGATCCAGGAGGCAGCTAACAAAGTTGGGTATGATCTCAGGGTTGTAGGCATTCCCAAGACTATAGACAACGACCTTGTCGAGACTCATCATTGCCCTGGGTTTGGGAGTGCAGCGAAGTATGTTATAGCCTCTGTAAGGGAAGCGGGCTTACATGCAGAAAGCATGTCTACCTCTGAACCTGTTACTGTGCTAACAACGGTTGGCAGAAATACCGGTTGGTTACCTATGGCTACTATACTTGCGAGGGATAGAGATAACAGTGCACCGCACTTGGTATACATACCGGAGGTGCGTGTCTCTGAGGAAAAGATTTTATCTGATGTTGAGCGTGTTTACAGAGAAGTTGGCTGGGTATTTGTGGTTACAGGTGAAGGAGTTAAGGATGCTTCTGGTAGCTACATAGGGGTTGAAAGTGATGGTGTATCTACAGATGCCTTTGGTCATCCCATGCTCGGAAGTGTGGGGGAGTATTTGAAGTCCATGATAGAGAGTAGACTAAAGCTGAAGACGAGGACTATAAAACTTGATATATGTCAGCAGAGTGCAATGCACTTTGCGTCCTTGAGGGATAGAGATGATGCTGTATTGGTTGGAAAGAGGGCAGTAGAGCTTGCTTTGGAAGGATTAACCGGCGTGATGGTAACATTAGAGGAGGTGGAGGGTAAAACGGGTACAGTTGCTCTGTCTGTTGTTGCGAATGCAGAAAGGACACTTCCTTCAGAGTACATAGAGAGTGAGGGCTCTTATAAAGAGTATGTTAAGCCCCTTATAGCTGGTGAGGTAGATATTCCTATAGAAGATGGCCTACCGAAGTATGTGAGGATCTGCTGATGAAGATTTTGTTTTTCGACCTTTCTAATGGTGCGAGGAAAGAAGCGATATTCCACAGCATTGTGAGTATGGGTTTCCCTTTGGAGAAACTGAACGCTGCAATAAGACCGGTTGGCTTTCCTGAAGTTGAACTAAGCGAAATGCTTTTGCCTAAGGATAATCCTAGTAGCCACAGACACCTTGCTGATGTGCTTGGGATCGTTTCGAGGATGATACTTCCTGTTGATGTTAGGAATAAGGTGGCGGAGACTTACAAACTGCTTGCAGAAGCAGAGGCTTGTGTGCATGGTGAGAGCTTGGAGAGTGTGCACTTCCACGAAGTTGGGAGTGATTGGGCTATAACCATGATAGTAGGGATATGTTATGGGGTTTACCATATTGGAGCTGATATGGTGTACTTTTCTCCAATAAATGTAGGCTCTGGGAAGGTAATGACTTCACACGGTTTGCTTGATGTACCTGCTCCGGCAACCAAGAAATTATTGGAGGGGCTTTTATGGTATAAGAGTGATGTACAAAAGGAGTTGGCTACCCCTTCGAGTGTTGCAGTTTTAAGGACTATTGGTAAACAGGTAGAGGGACATAATTCTGCTTATCTCTTTGAACTCGAAGGCAAACAGAGGGAGGAAGTTGAGATTGTAAAGGTTGCAGGAGAGTATGCGGTTAAACCTATAGGTGTTATAAGAACGCCATATAAAGATGCAGCGCCGTATCAACCTGTTGAATGCGAAGATGCGGAGTTTAAGATAGAACTTTACCCTGAGTACGAAAATGCACTTAGAGGGCTCGAGACATTTAATTACATAATAGTCCTGTTTTGGCTTGACAGGGCGAGGTATAGATCCAATACGGCACACCCCCCATGGATCACAGGAGAAGTCGGGCTCTTTGCAAGTAGGAGCCCTAATAGACCGACTAAAATAGGGCTTTCTGTGGTTAAACTCTTGGGAATAAGTAGTTCTACGATAAGGATTTCCCCTATGGATGCATTCGACGGAACGCAGGTAGTTGACATAAAACCCTATGTTGCATCTCTTGATGCCAAATCAGATGCGAACGATGGGTGGGCTGAAGGTAACAAACACCTTGAGCTTCACAGGAAGGGAATACCACATACTCATGACTTTTAGTATAGGGTCGCCTCCTAAGAGGTGACCCTATACTATATTGGTTAATCGTTTACCTCTTGAATAGCCTTACTTGATTCTCCTCCATTAGTTTTAAGCTTAAAGTACTCCATTTCTTGAGTGAGTTCTGTAACCATTTCGCTGAGCTCCTGTGCGGCAGTTCCAAGGTTCTCTGCGACCTTTGTCTGTTCGTCAAGTGAGATAACGATTGCTTCTATTCTGCTCTTTACTTCACCTACTGCTTTTACTACACCGTCCATTCCTGCTGCCATCTCTTGGGTAGATGCAGACTGCTCTTCCGTGATAGAGGCAATATCTTCGATAGATGTTGAGATCTTTTCAACGGCTTTTATTATCTTTTCTATCTCTGTGTAGGTGCTTTGTGCCTGCTCTGTGAGTTTGTTTATGTCTTCTTGTTCCTTTGCAGCCCTGTCTGCGACATCGTTTACCATCTCTTGGATCTTCAGTATGAGGTTTCCTATCTCTGCTGCTGCATTGTTGGATTCCTCTGCCAGCTTCCTTACTTCTTCTGCAACTACTGCAAAGCCCCTGCCCGCTTCACCTGCTCGTGCTGCCTCTATTGCAGCGTTCAGCGCAAGAAGGTTTGTCTGGTCAGCTATGTTGGTTATCGTCTCTACTATCTTTCCTATATCTTTGGATACATTTACAACGGCGCTTATAGCTTCACCAGATGCCTTAGAGCTCTTTGATACATGTTCTATCATGTTGAATGTCTCTCCCAAAGATTGCAGACCCTTTTCTGCTGAATCGGTGATCTCTTGTGCCTGTGATGCTATGTTTTGAGCGCTTTGTGCTGATGTCTGTGCAGAAGATGCGATCTCTTCTATACCGGCATTTGTTTCTTCTACATTTGCAGCTACATCTTCTATCTCCTTTGATGACTGGTCCATGTTTGCTTTTATCTCTTCAGTATTAGCATTGGATTCCTGTGCTGCTGCAGCCAGGGATTGAGATATGTCTGCTATCCTGCTTGTGGCTTCCGATACCTTTAAGAGTGCCTCTCGAGTCTTCCCTACAAGTTTATTGAATGCAGTTGCAATCTCACCTATTTCGTCAGATGTGGATACAACGGCCTCTTTTGTGAAGTCTCCGCTGGCAGCTTCACTCATTACCTCTTTTACACTCTCCGTGTTTCTGCTGATGGACTTGCTGAGAAATATCCCGATGAGCAAGATGATAGCTGCAGCCACTCCGATTGTGATGAAGCTAACATTCTTGATGTGCCATACTGCTCCCATGATTTCGTTTTCTGGCACTGTCAACCATATGACCCACTTCCACGGCTTGAAGTAAAACAGGTAACCTATCTTCTTTATGCCCTTGTATTCGTACTCAAATGATCCCTCTCCCCTCTTTTCTACGAATGAAATAGCGTCTCTTACAAACTTGTATTTCTTGTAGAGTGTGGTGTTTCCTATGAGTCTTTTGTCGGGATGGTAGATAGTCTTTTTTGTATCTGCCTCTATCAGGAGTACATAGCCCTTTCTTCCAAACCTTGTGCTCTTTACCGTCTCTATTACGGTGTTTTGGATGTCCCTTAAGAGCTTCCCTGCGTATAGTGCACCTATAATTCTCCCCTTGTTGTCTCTGTAAGGTTCGTATATGCCGTAAAACTTCTTTCCCATAACGCTTGCAGTTGCGATGTAGTCTTTCCCAGATAGGATCGCTCTGCATATAGGATTGTCTTTTGGTATGTAAAACATCGTTGCCTTTGAGCCGTCCTTCTTCTTTACATTGGTTATGACCACCAATAATCCCTGTGGGATTACCTCAAAAAAAGCAGAGATTACTCCGAGATTTCTTGATGTCTTATCCAGGACATTTGGTAGGTACTGCACATTTACGCCGGAGAGCGTCATCACCGGGATGGATGCCTCTATGGTCTTTCCTGTGAACTGGTTGGTAATCTTTGCTTTGATTTTCTTCTGGGGGTCCACGAATATATCTCCTACACCCTTCAGCTCGCTTTCTAAAGACTTTAGCGCCATTTCCATGGACCTTTTGGCCTCTTTGGTGACCCACACTGCCTGGTTATAGATTGGAAGTATTGCGTGGCGCATACCATCTTTTGCTATGCTTGACACGGCTTGAGAGGAATTGTTGTAGCTTACCCACCCAACTACGAGGAGTGGGATAATACCGGTGATGAGCATGAACACCCTTACCTTTGTTACCCGACGCATCTTCATAAGGTAAACACTCCCTTCTTGGAGATTCACTTCATATATTATTCTATCACAATTATTGTTTGATTAAAAATTCACTTAAGTTTTTCTTGTTGAGTGGGATACAGGTGTTTTCTATGTTGCAATTTGTATCCTATTGTGATATTCTATAAAAGAATTTTTGTTTCTTCCTGCATATATCTTTAAGTTCAAAGTGGGGGGCTACCTTTTTAATGAGTTCATTGAGGCGCTATGTAGTTGTGAGGCTGCTATTAGCGATACCAATGGTGCTTATCCTTTTGACAATGGTCTTTTTTATTATGAGGATAATGCCGGGAGACCCAGTAATTGCCCTCCTCGGCCCAAAGGCACCTCCTTCGGTAGTTGCCAGTATGAGACACCACCTTGGATTAGACAAGCCGTTGATCGTTCAGTATGCGTCTTACTTGTGGCAGCTGCTTCACGGAAATATGGGTACATCGATGCTCACTGAAAGGCCTGTCTTTCAGGAGGTTATGGAGAGATTTCCTGCTACACTTGAGCTTACACTATACGCCATGCTGTTTGCCGTGTTGATAGGTATATTTATGGGGACAGAGTCTGCCCGACGACAGGATAGCTTCGGAGATATCTTCGGTAGGATGTATACCATAATCATTTATTCCGTGCCTGTGTTCTGGTTGGGTATGCTCTTTCAGGTAATATTTGGGGTTAATTTGCACTGGTTGCCTATATCTGGTAGGGTTTCTCCTATGATGGACCCGCATAAGATCACATCCTTATACACGATAGATGCACTTTTAACAGGGGATTGGGAATCTTTTAAAGATGTAGTGGCTCACCTCGTTTTGCCTGCTGTTACTCTGGGTCTTGTGATTTCCAGTATATTTGTCAGGATGGTAAGGGGCAATATGGTATTGACGCTGAACATGGATTTTGTTAGGGCTGCAAGGGCAAGAGGTATAAGAGAGAAAGCAGTTGTTTATAGACATGCATTGAAGAATGCGCTTGTTCCTATACTTACTATCATGGGATTGCAGTTTGCACTCTTGCTTGCAGGTGCAGTTTTAACTGAGACCACATTCTCTTGGCCCGGGATAGGTAGCTATCTGATTATGAGGATAAGGTATAGGGACTTTGCAGGTATTCAGGGTGCGATAGTTTTTTATGCTTTATTGGTGGTAACTGTGAGTATTCTTATAGATGTAATAGATGCGTTGGTAGACCCAAGGGTGAGGTATTGATATGACTACAGGTGTAGAAAAGAAGTTTATCTCTTACTCTCTGTTTAAGTTTTTGAAGGGTAGCTCACGAACAGTAGCTGGTAGGATGATGGTTGTAGGGGGTATCATACTCCTGGTTTTTATAGTGTTTGCACTATTTTCCCCCTTTATAGCACCGTATAATCCTATAAAGAGTGTTGGGAAAGCGTTCTTACCGCCCAGTGGACACTTCTGGATGGGAACTGATAACTTGGGGAGAGATATGCTTAGCAGGGTTATATATGGGGCGAGGATTGCACTTGCAATAGCCATTATATCTGTTGTTATAGCGTTTGCTGTGGGTGTTCCTCTTGGACTTATATCGGGTTATGTTGGGGGACTGTTTGATAGGGTTATTACGATGATAATGGATTCTATATATTCCTTTCCCGGCCTTATACTTGCAATTGCGATAGCTGCCATGCTTGGGCCGGGTATAGTGAATATAGCGGTTTCAATAGCCGTGGTTTATGCTCCAACCTACTTCAGGGTGGTGAGGAATCAAGTTACATCGGTAAAGTCCCATCTCTTTGTGGAAGCAGCAAGAGCACTTGGAGCTGATAACAAAAGAATTCTTACTAAATACATACTGCCTAATGTTATGCCTTCGATAGCTGTCATATTCTCTATGAATATAGCAGATGCTATAATGACAGAGGCGGGACTTAGCTTTTTGGGTCTTGGTATAACTCCACCAACTCCTGATTGGGGATATGACCTGAATAACGGGCAGAGATTCCTTCTCCAAAACTATTGGTGGATGGTCTTTTTCCCAGGGCTTGCTATAGTCTTGATCGTTTTGGGATTCAGCATGTTTGGGGAGGGGTTGAACGAGTACATGAATACCAGTTCTGGGGATAGGGGATAGCATGGGTGTAGTGCTTAGTGTTAGGGATGTCAGTGTCTACTATAAGAGTTATACAAGGACGGTGCTTGCACTTGACAGGGTCTCCTTGGATGTAGAAGAGGGTAAGGTTGTGGGTGTGGTTGGTGAGTCTGGTTGTGGAAAGTCCACTTTTGGTTCTGCTATTATGAGGATACTCCCACACTCTGCTGAGGTGAAGGGTAATATTTTCTTTAGGGGGAAGGACCTCCTTAGCGAAGATCCAGAAGGTATGAGGAGGATAAGGGGAGCTCATATATCGATGATATTCCAAGATCCGATGACGAGTTTAAACCCTGTTATGAAGGTAAAAGACCACTTTATTGAGACAATCCATACCCATAAAGGTAAAATAGCAGAAGAGGAATCTATGAGTATGATAAAAGAGGTTATGGATGCTGTTGGTATATCTTTGTCGAGGCTCAACGATTATCCATTTCAGTTCAGCGGTGGTATGCGACAGAGGATGATGATAGCACTCTCTTTGGTATTACACCCAGAACTCGTTATTGCCGATGAACCTACTACTTCTTTGGATGTTATAATACAAGCCCAGATACTTAACCTACTCAGAGACTTGCAGAAGAAGTTCGGGATGACCTTGGTGCTTATTACACATGATCTCGGAGTTGTAGCGGAGATGGCTCACTATATAGCCGTGTTTTACGCTGGGCATGTGGTTGAGTTTGCACCTGTAAAGGAGCTATACAAAGACCCTCTGCACCCTTATACGAAACTTCTCATGAAGGCGATACCCAACATAGATATAGATGACAGACAGATAAGTTTTATTCCAGGCTATCCGCCAGATCTTTCTTCTCCACCTCCGGGATGTAGGTTCCACGATAGGTGTCCTTACGCTACGGATAAGTGCAGGAAGGAAACTCCACCGGAGTTTCGTGTAAATGGCAGGAAGGTGAAATGCTGGCTTTACGAAGGGGAACGAGTGAATGAGTGAAGATATTATCCTTCAGGTAGAAAATCTTGTTAAGTACTTTCCAGTAAAGGGTGGCTTGCTTTCTTCCATATTGGGAAGAGAGAAGAGGTTTGTTCATGCTGTTGATGATGTCAGCTTTGATATACAGAGGAGAAAGAGCCTTGGGCTTGTGGGAGAGTCTGGAAGTGGGAAAACTACAACTGGAAGACTTGTTTTGAGACTCTTGGACCCTACATCAGGTCGCATAGTTTTTAATGGTAAGGATATCACTCACATGCAGGATAAGGAGCTAATACCATTGAGAAAGAAGATGCAGGTAATATTCCAAGACCCAATGGCTTCTTTAAATCCATACATGAAGATAGGAGATGCTGTAAAAGATGCACTGGATATTCACAATATAGGTTCTCCAAGGGAAAGAAGAGACATGGTCATGGATATGCTCAAGAAGATGGGACTCACGCCGCCTGAGAGGATATACAACAGCTATCCGAAGGATATATCCGGTGGGCAGAGGCAGAGGGTAGTTATTGCAAGGGCGTTGGTGTTAAATCCGGAATTCATAGTTGCAGATGAAGCGGTAGCTATGCTGGATGTATCCATAAGGTCTCAGCTTATAGAGTTGATGATAGAGCTTGCCGAGGAGTTTGGCCTTACCTACCTTTTCATCACGCATGATCTTGCTGTTACCAAGTATATATGTGATAGGATTGCTGTGATGTATCTTGGCAAGATAGTAGAAATAGGTCCTCTCAGGGATATATTCACATCTCCTTTGCATCCCTATACGCGTTCCCTGATGAGTGTTATACCTGTGCCGGACCCATTTAGAGAGAAAGAGGAGTTTATCCCCAAGGGTGAAATCCCTAACCCCATATCCCCCCCATCAGGTTGCAGATTCCATCCACGCTGCCCTTATGCAAAGGAGGTATGCAAGACCACCGAGCCCCCATTAAGAGATGCGGGTAAAGGGCATCAAGTTGCGTGTCACTTTGCGGGTGAGGTATAATATTGTCATATCGATTAGAGAGGGTGTATTTATTTGGATGCTTCTAAGGTAGCGTTAAAAGGTAGGGGAGTTGCTTTTGCCATTGTGGGGGAGCTCTATAGCAGGCGTGGAGATCTCTTTAGTGCGAGGTTTTATCGGCTTTGGTGGGGGAAACTGAGAAGATGGTATTTGGGCAAGTTCAAGAAGACTTATGTAAGGAGACAGCTTGAGCTGAGAAGGGGTAGATGTTTGCAGTGTGGTCGTTGTTGTACGCTTGCAATAAGGTGTCCGTATTTGACAGATGACAACAGATGCAGTATATACAATGGCAAGAGACCACTACAGTGCAAGCTTTTCCCTATAGACGAAAGAGATCTAAAGGATGTGGACTATCAGTGCGGTTTTTACTTTGTTAGCGAGGGGGAATCCTGAAGTTGAAAAGAATAACCATATCCGTTGAAGGGCTTTCTTTGGAGGAACTCGAGTCGGTACTTCTGGAAGAAGATCTACGGTTGGAACTCTCTGCTGAAGTGGTAGAGAAGGTGAAGAGGAATCGCAGACACCTCGAATCTCTCATAGCAGAGGGTAGAACAGTTTATGGGGTTACAACTGGTTTTGGAAGGTTGAGTGAGGTGCTGATACCGAAGGAAGATGTAAAGACACTTCAAAGAAATCTCTTGCTCAGTCACAGCTGTGGTGTCGGAGAGCCTTTGCCTAAGGCTGTATCCAGGTTGGCTATGTTACTGAGAATAAACACTCTTGCAAAGGGTTTTTCGGGTGTGAGATACGAACTCCTTGACCGTATGGTATCTATGTTTAATGAGGGTATAGTCCCTGTTATACCGGAGAAGGGTTCTGTTGGTGCAAGTGGAGATCTTGCTCCTCTTGCACACATGGGGCTTGCTGTAATAGGTGAGGGAGATGTCTTTTTTGGAGGTAGTGTGGTTAGGGCTGCTGATGCCTTCCAAAGGGTGGGATTGCCACCTTATTTTGAGCTGGAAGCAAAAGAGGGTATAGCTATTATAAATGGGACTCCTGTAATGGCTGCTGTGGGTGTTGATGCCTTCATGAGAGGTAGAAAGCTCGTGAAGGTAGCTGACATCTCTGCTGCAATGTCGCTGGAGGCGATGGAAGGTGTGCCTTATGCCTTTGACCCGAGATTGCAGGAGATAAGGGGCTTTGATGGACAAAAGGTTGTGGCGTCTAATATCCTTAAGCTGATAGATGGTAGCAGTATAATTTACGATAATGGGCACATGCGTGTTCAGGATGCTTACTCTTTAAGGTGTGTGCCACAGGTTCATGGTGCAGTTAGGGATGCATTGAGGTATGTAGGAGATGTGTTGAGTGTGGAGATAAATGCTGTTACGGATAACCCCGTCTTTTTTGAAGATGAGCCAAGTGTGATATCCGGGGGAAATTTTCATGGAGAACCAGTAGGTATGGCTATGGACTTCCTTTCTATCGCTCTTTCTGAACTCGGAAACATATCTGAGAGGCGTATTGCGAGACTTGTTGACAACAATCTTAGTGGATTGCCAGCGTTTTTGGTGATGAAAAGCGGTTTAAACTCTGGAATGATGATACCACAGTATGTTGCAGCTGCTTTGGTAAGTGAGAATAAGACACTTTGTATGCCTGCTGTCGTGGATTCTATACCAACGTCTGCTAACCAAGAGGATCATGTGAGTATGGGGACCATATCTGCGAGGAAGGCACGGAGCGTTAGTGTGAATGTCTCTTATATCCTTGCTATAGAACTGATGGTTGCTGCCCAAGGGCTTGAGTTTAGAAAGAGGCAGATAGGTTTGGGTACGAATTTTGCTTATAGGTTGGTTAGGTCCCGAGTGGGAGCGCTTGACAAGGATAGACAGATGAAGGGAGACATAGAGTCTATCAGAGATATGATAGAAGGGGATTTTATACGGCAGGTAGAGGAAAAGGTGGGTGAGCTCTAACTTGTGGGAACAGCAGCTTATAAACGGACTGACAATAGGCAGTGTTTATGCTCTTATAGCGGTTGGTTTAACGATGGTTTATGGGGTTCTGAGGATCCTGCATGTTGCCCATGCGGGTGTGTATGTGATAGGTGCATACGTAGGGCTGGTTACCTATACGTATACTGGTAGCTTCATCGTTGCTATGGCGTTGTCGATGTTGGTGTGTGCAGGGGTGGGCATCCTTATACAAAACTATGTCTATTATCACCTTCTTTCCTTTCCACCAGTGGTTCCCCTAATAGCAAGCATAGGCTTGTTCATATCCATAGAAGAGGCGTGCAGAATAGTTGCAGGTCCTTACATTCGTTCTTTCCCTTCTACCATCATGTCAGGTGAGTATAGGTGGGGTAGCGTATCTATAAGTGCTACACAGTTGCTTGTACTCTTTGTTTCTGTACTGCTGATTGTCTTCCTGTGGATTGTAGTTGAAAAAACAAAGTTTGGGCTCTCCATGAAGGCTGTATCTCAGGATATGGATATGTCTTCTGTGGTAGGTATAGATGTTCAAAGGGCTACGATGTTGACCTTTGCTTTAAGTTCCGCACTGGCAGGTGCTGCAGGTTTGCTTGTTGGGGTGTATTTTAACTCTGTTTATCCTGCTATGGGAGATGTTCCTGCGTATAAGGCACTTGCTATCATTGTTGTAGGTGGGCTTGGCAATATCTGGGGAACACTCCTTGCTTCCATTATTATAGGACTTACCGAGACCATTATAATAGGGTTCTTCAGTGTCCCTCTACCAAGGGATTCCATTGCTTTCATTGCGATGATAGCTGTGATACTCTTTAGACCAGAGGGATTAAGTTTCCTATTTAGAAAGGGTAGATAGTCATGGGTGGATATCTTGTAACATTAGCTATTACGGTAGGTATATATATAATACTGGCGTTAGGATTGAATATTATAGTTGGTTATGCAGGACAGATATCACTTGGGCATGCGGCGTTCTGGGCGATAGGTGCTTATGCTTCTGCAATACTTTCAGTAAAGTTTGGGTTGCCTGTGTGGGCAGCTGGTGTGTTGGCTGTCCTTATAACCACAGGTGTAGGAATAGTACTCGGTATGCCGAGTCTGAGGGTGAGAGATGACTTTCTTGCGATTACGACCATGGGTATAAACTTTATTGTTCAGGCTGTATTTTTGTATGTCCCTTTCTTTGGGGGGGCGCTTGGTATAGGTAATATACCCTTCCCGCGGTGGGCTGGTGGATATATGTCAAACTTTGGCTACATGGTAATGGTATATATTATCGTTGTAGCTTTGATTTTGGTTAGTAGGTGGTTTAAGGCATCGTGGGTAGGTTTGTTTTCTGCTGCTATGAGGGAAGACGAACTTGCCTCTACAACTGTTGGTATAGATCCACGTAGGTTTAAACTGTTTGCATTTGCTCTTGGTAGTGCATATGCTGGTGTGGCGGGCGTACTCTATGCGCATTTTATGGGTTTTATCAGTTCTGGGGATTTTGGTTTTCCTGTTTCTATAACTATACTCTCAATGGTGGTTGTTGGGGGTATGGATACTATATCGGGACCAATACTTGGTGCAGCTATGCTTGTTCTTCTGCCAGAGTTCTTTAGGCCTATTCAAAACTATCGTATGTTGCTTTATGGGGGGTTGCTTGTCTTCATGATGAGGTATCAACCACAGGGACTACTTGGAGAAGGTGGAATACTTAGGAGGATATTTGTATGGGAGAAGTGATCCTGAGACTGGAAGGCATAACGAAGGATTTTAGCGGTTTAAGGGCGGTTGACGGCGTTGATTTGACTGTTGAGAAAGGTTCTGTTATCGGTGTAGTTGGTCCGAATGGTGCAGGCAAGACGACTTTATTTAATATGATAAGTGGGATCTTCCCACCAAGTAGTGGGAGGATTTTTTTTGAGGAAAGAGATATTACGGGGTTGAGTGCGTTTGATATTGCGATCCTTGGTATTGGTAGAACATTTCAAGTGGTGAGACCCTTTTCAGAGCTTACAGTTTTAGAGAATGTACTTGTTGCTTATGGAAGTAAGCAACATGGTAGCTTCTTTTCGTCTTTATCTCTGTGGAGAAAAGAGTCGTATGTTGAGGAGGTCAGGGAGTTTCTTGAGGAGACATCTTTATGGGAGTTTCGGGATAGGAAAGCAAAGACTTTGCCGCTTGGTTATCAGCGAAGGCTTGAGATAGCAAGGGTATTGGCACTTTCACCTTCTGTATTGTTGATGGATGAGTCCTTTTCCGGGTTGAACTTTGATGAGATGGATGAGCTAAAAGCTCTTGTTCGCAAATTAAATAGAGGAGGATTAACAATTATAATAATAGAACATAATATGCCTGTTGTTATGGAGTTGTGCAAGAGGGTTTCTGTTTTGAACTATGGCAGAAAGATAGCTGAAGGTACGCCAGAAGAAGTAATATCTAATCAAGAGGTAATAGACGCATATCTTGGAACAGGTGGGGTTAAGCAATGCTGAAGGTGACTGACCTTGAGGTCTCTTATGGTGAGATCAAAGCTGTTAGGGGTATATCTTTTGAGGTAAACGACGGCAGTTTGGTTGTGATCGTAGGGGCGAATGGTGCTGGAAAAACAACGTTGTTGAGAACGGTAATGGGCTTGAAGGCACCTTCTTCTGGGAGAGTGTTTTTTAAGGGAAAGGATATAACTGATTTAAAGGCGCACCAGAGAGCGGCATTAGGAATAGTACTTGTTCCTGAGGGAGGTAGAGTGTTTCCTCGTTTGTCTGTTAAGGATAACCTTATGCTTGGTGCGTATCTGGTTAAGGATAAATCTGTTGTAGAAGAGACCTTTGAGGAGGTATGTGGGATCTTCCCAAGACTCAAGGAGAGGCTACAGCAGATGGCAGGTACTTTGAGTGGAGGAGAAAGGCAGATGCTTGCTATAGGTAGGGCTCTTATGAGCAGACCGTCTATACTCATGGTAGATGAAATATCTCTTGGTTTGATGCCTAAACTGGTTGATAAGGTGTTTGAGGTCATAAAGTACCTTAGTGACAAAGGGTTAACCATACTCATGTCTGAACAGAATGCAAGCAAGTCTTTGGAAATCGCTACATATGGTTATGTTGTGGAGCTTGGGAGGGTGGTTCATGAGGGATCTCCTTCGGAGTTATCCGCACTTGAAGATGTTAAGCGGGCTTATCTGGGAGGGTAGTTTATGCAGGGCATAGAAGTCGTGTTGAGACGGCTAAGGTCAAGAGGTTTCGATGTTACCCGGAGAGATCTGCAACGGATATTGCGTGCGTATTCCATCACAGAAGATTTTTGGCAGGGTGTTGGTATCTCTGAAGTGCCTATTTCCTATGTGGTTGAGGCACTGAAGGGTTTCGAGGAGATAGGAGTGTTAGAGATAAAGGATACTGTTAAATTGACCCAAAGTGGCTACGAACTTTGCAGAGTAGGTGGTATCTTACACCCTGAGAATCCCTGTAGTAATTGCGGTGGTAGGAGTATTGAACTTAATGGTGAGTTGAGGGATCTGTATAAGAGGTTTGTTGAAGTCTCCTCTGGTAGACCAGAAGCTGTGAAGGAATACGATCAGGCTTATGTTACGCCGGATACCACAGTATATAGGGTAGGAATGGCTCTTTATAGAGGAGACATTGCTGGTAGAAGGGTTACTGTGCTTGGTGATGATGACCTTGTGGGTGTTGCTATCTCTATGCTTGGGGTTGCAGAAGAGGTTGTAGTGGTTGAAGTGGACGAGAGGTTGGTGGAGTTTATTCAAAGTGTGAAGAGGGACCTTGGACTTTCTTTGGATGTAATACAGTTTGACCTTTCTAATGGGGTCCCTGAGGAAATGAGGGGAAATTTTGATACATTTTTTACTGATCCTCCGGAGACAGAGGATGCACTCGTTGCTTTTGTGGGGTGTGGAATAGATACTCTCAAGGGTGAGGGGAGTGCAGGGTACTTTGGTATAACGAGGCAGGAATCTTCGTTGTTCAAGTGGAGGAGGGTTCAGAAGAGACTTCTTGAAGCGTATGATGTGGTTATAACGGATATCATAAAGAACTTTAGTGAATATGTTGCTTGGGGATACGGTTACGAGCGTCAAGATATACCCCCGCTAAGGAAGAAACCGGATACTAATTGGTTTTACTCCTACCTTTATAGGATAGAGCTTTTGGCCAGGACGGGAGAGAGAAAGCAGAATAGAGGAATAGTGTATCAGGATAAAGAGAATAGCATCCTTGGGTAGGTGTTGGTGTTGGACAAGATAATTGGGATAGATTTTGGCACTACTTACTCTGAAATTGCGGTTGTAGAAGGTGGAAAACCCTCTATTATTCCTAATAAGGTTGGTAAGAATGCTACGCCTTCAGTTGTGGCATTTATGGAAGATGGCACAACAGTTGTTGGTGAAGTTGCTAAGAATCAGGCGGTTTTACATCCGGATACCACAATTCTTTCCGTGAAGAGGTTTATGGGTTCTGATCACCGCTTCAGTGTTCGTGGTAGGGAGTACCTACCTGAAGAGATAGCTGCAATCATACTGAAGGAGCTAAAGGGATATGCAGAGGATTACCTTGGTGAGCGTGTCAGAAAGGCTGTCATAACGGTTCCTGCGTACTTTACAGATTCACAGAGACAGGCTACTATGGTAGCCGGTGAGATGGCAGGAATGGAGATTGTGAGAATTTTGAATGAGCCTACAGCTGCAGCACTTGCTTACGGTATAGACAAAGATGAGGAACAGATGATTCTGGTATTTGATTTGGGCGGTGGGACATTTGATGTCTCCTTACTCGATGTGGGGAATGGCGTGTTTGAAGTCATATCAACCAGTGGTAATAATCATCTTGGTGGCAACGACTTCGATTCTGCGCTTGTTAAGTATGTAATTGAAGACTTCAAGTCAAAACATGGAATAGATCTCTCTGCAGATAGGCTTGCACTTCAAAAGTTGTTTGAAGAGTGTGAGAAGGCCAAAATAGCCCTCTCGGAACTTACTTCCACTGCCATAACGATACCTTTTATAGCTGCAGATGAGACTGGACCTATACATCTGGATATGAGTATTACGAGAAAGGAGTTTGAGTCCATTATATCTGACTTAGTAGATAAGGTGAATGGTCCGATAATATCAGTTTTGGAAGATGCCGGTGTATCTCCCGAGGATATAGACAGGGTGATACTTGTGGGTGGATCCACGAGGGTTCCGTTGGTGAGGAAGCATGTTGAGGACATTCTGAAAGAACCTTACTATGCAGGCGTTAATCCAGATGAGTGCGTTGCTTTAGGAGCGGCAATACAGGGAGCAGTTATTGCAGGTGAAGTTAGAGACATAGTGCTTGTAGATGTTACGCCCTTTAGCCTTGGGGTTGAGACGGTAGGCGGGAAGTTTACAAAGATTGTGGAGCGTGGAACGCCAATACCTGTTGAGGCAAAAAAAGTTTTTTCTACCGTTTCTGATAACCAGAGAAGTGTGGAAATACATGTGCTTCAGGGTGAGAGTGATGTTGCAGCTGAGAATGTCTCTCTTGGTAGGTTTGAGCTTGCTGGTATTCCTCCATTGCCTAAAGGGATACCGAGGATAGAGGTGAGTTTCTTTATAGATGTTGATGGTATTGTAAATGTGTCTGCAAGAGATAGGGATACGGGACGAAAACAGGAAGTAAGGATAAAGTATTCAAGGGAGATCCTTCCAAGGGTTGTTTTTGAAGAGAAGCCGCAGGATTATAAGCAGGAGATAGAGTTTTACATAAGGGAGATCTATGAGTGGCTTGATGAACATGGTGATAGCCTCTCAGCTGAAGACAGGCAGAAGTTAAAGGAGGTACTGGAAGACGCAAGAAGTATGTTGTATAATAATAGATTAGATGAATTTAAGAAGATGGCAGAGCTTATTAAGAGGTGGTGGAGCAGGATAAGGTGATGGATGGGCTTGAGTGGTGCTATCGAGAGCTTGGTCTCCCTAACGGGGTGGGCATGAAGGAAGTAAAGAATGCTTTTAGAAGACTTGCTTTGAAGTATCATCCTGATAAGCACCCAGACAAGAAGGATGCATCTTTGCGTTTCGCGAGGATTGTGCGTGCGTACCATACGCTTAATAAAGCTTTGAATAAGGGGAATTATGCCAAGGGGTGGCGTTCGATCAGCAAAAGTATAGATGAGCTCTTTCAGGAATACCTTTCGCTGAAGATGTCTATGGGTAAGTACGATAGTGTAAAGTATCCCGATAGTTTGCTACTTGAGAGGCTTAAGTCTGATAATGTGTATTTGAGGCGGGAAGTTGTTAAGATATTGGTTAGTAGGGGTAGTAGAGATACCATTAGAAGGTTGAAGGAGCATTTGCAGTATGAGCGGGATGAGGTTATAATAGATTACATAAGAAGATATGTAGAAAGAGAGAGTGTGCTGTAGTGAGCAGATGTATATTCTGTGATATTGTTGAGGGCAAAGCACCGGCAGATATAGTTTATAAAGACGAGAAGATTATAGCTATAAAAGATATAAGGCCTCAAGCACCCATTCATCTCCTTATCATACCCAGGGAACACATACCTACTATTCTTGATGTAAAGGACTACGGTTTGGTAGGTAGAATGTTTGAGGTAGCGAACATGCTTGCAAAGGAGATGGGTATTGCAGAAGATGGATTTAGGTTGGTGTTTAACTGCAATAGAGGTGGAGGGCAGGCAGTGTATCACCTTCACCTTCATCTGTTAGGCGGTAGGCAGATGCATTGGCCCCCTGGTTAGAGGGATTTTAATGAATGGAGGAAGGGGGGGAAATTAGATGGCAAAGGTAAGAGTAAATGAAGATGAAAGTATAGATGATGCTCTTAGGCGTTTTAAGCGGGAGTGTCAGCGTACCGGTGTTTTGAAAGAGGTTAGAAAGAGATCCTTTTATGAGAAACCCAGTGATAGGCGTAAAAGGAAGATGGCGGCAGCTCGTAGGAAGTCTCACAGGAAGAGGTGATAGGTGTGGGACTTAAGGAACGGATAATCTCGGATATGAAAGAGGCAATGAGGGTGAAGGATGATGTGCGTCTATCTGTACTACGGATGTTGTTGTCTGATATTAAGAATGAAGAGGTGAGTGGGAGCGAGCGGAGGGATCTTACGGATGAAGAGGTCATCTCTGTTCTGAAGAGGGCTGTGAAGAGGAGAAGGGAAGCTGCCGAACAGTTTAGGCAGGGTAATAGGCAGGAAATGGCTGAAAGAGAGGAGAAAGAGATAAAGTATATAGAGATCTACCTTCCACCTTCTTTGTCTGATGAGGAATTAAAAGCCATTATTCAGGGGGCAATTACTGAAGTTGGTGCAAATGGTGTGAAAGATATGGGAAGAGTGATGAGGATTGTGATGGATAGGGTTAAGGGAAGGGCAGATGGTAGAGCAGTTAGTGAGATGGTAAGGAGGATGCTCGAGGGGGCCCCGTAAAGGGGCTCTTTTTGTTATGAGGTTGTTGGTTAGTGCCTGTTTACTTGGGGAGAACTGTAGATACGATGGAGTTGTAAGGGAGAGTATATTTCCTTACCTTCAAGCGATGGGGATAACACCTGTTGGAGTTTGTCCCGAAGTGTTAGGAGGACTCTCGGTACCTCGCTTACCTTCTGAGATTAAAGGAGGGGGTGGGAAGGGAGTCTGGTCGTTTGATTCGGTGGTTGTAAATAAAGAGGGCAAGGATGTAACCGATGCTTTCATGATAGGTGCGGTTAGAACACTTCTTATTGCCATAAAAGAAGGTATTAGATTTGCCGTACTAAAGTCTAAAAGCCCCTCTTGTGGGGTACATGAGATATACGATGGGAGTTTTTCTGGCAGACTGGTTAAAGGTATGGGGGTATCTGCGTATTTGCTTAGTGTAAATGGCATAAAAATTATCGATGAAATAGAGCTAAAAAGTAAGATACAAATGGGTTTTTCCGCATTATTTCCCAATTACCCACTCTAACTTGCGTTATTTGGTCTTAATTTAACTTTACAATATGTGTTTTCGTGAATAAAATTTCAAGTGAAAGTCAGGAAAGGTCAAAAGGTGAGATAACATCAAATCTATTAGAAGGGGGGATGTAGGATGGCACGTTGGCTTGCAGAGAGACTGCCTGAAAGGAAGAGTTCTATTGAGAGGATGAGGGGCGAACTTGATAGGTGGTTTGACAACTTTATAGAAGGTTTCTTCAGCGATTGGGGACTTACACCTACTACAACGACATGGTCTCCGAGGGTGGAGATGTTCGATAAAGGTGACAGCATAGTTATAAATGCCGAGTTGCCTGGCGTTGACCCGAAGGATGTGGATATTAAGGTGACATCTGACGCAGTAACTATTAGAGGTGAGACCAAGAGGGAAGAAGAGGTAAAGGATGAGGATTATTACCGTTGTGAGAGATTCTATGGAACTTTCACGAGAACAATCCCTCTTCCTGTGAATATTGATACTGCAAAGGTGAAGGCAAGTTATAAGAAAGGTATTTTGAAGCTCACTCTTCCGAAGGTGGAAGAGGAAAAAGAAAAGAGCGTTAAAATCGAAGTAGAGGAGGAAAAGTAGGACACCTCTTGGTGTCCTACTTCTTTGATTTATGGGGCTTTTAGGGGCACATATGTCCATTGCAGGTGCCCTTTCTTTTTGTATTGACAGGGGAGAATCCTTGGGATGTGAGGCCATTCAGATATTTACAAAGAATCAGCTTCAGTGGAAAGCCCCTCTGCTTTCTTTGTCTGATGTAAGTGAGTTTAAAATCAAGTGGAGTAAGAGTCATATCCGTAAGATCATAGCACACAGCTCCTACCTCATAAATCTTGGTAGTCCGGAAAAGGAAAAGTACGAGCGGTCTGTGACCTCTATGATAGAGGAATTAAGAAGGGCAGATGCACTTGGTATCCCTTATGTAGTTTTGCATCCTGGTTCTCACATGGGAAGGGGGGAGAATTTTGGTTTAAACAGAATTGCAGATGGTATAAAAGCTGTGCTTGATAAAACTTCTGGGATATCTGCGGGGATACTCCTTGAGACCACGGCAGGTCAGGGGAGCAATCTGGGTTATTTGTTTGAACACATAGCCTACATATTGCAGAAGGTAGATTCCCCGGAGAGAATTGGTGTGTGCTTTGATACCTGTCATGTCTTTGCCGCAGGTTACGATATATCTACATGCGACGGATACTATCAGGTATGGGATGAATTTGACAGAGTGATAGGTAAAGACAGGTTAAAGGCGATCCACCTTAATGACTCTGTGTTTCCTCTTGGGAGTAGAAAAGATAGGCATGCCCACATAGGGCAGGGGTATATAGGTTTAACTGCCTTTTCTCTCTTGGTTAAAGACCGGAGATTTGAAGATATTCCGATGATATTAGAAACACCCAAGGATGGAAATATGGATGCCAAAAATCTTGCTCTCTTAAAGGGTATGCGGAGGAGCGGAGTGGAAGCGGAGCAGGTGTGTAAATCTGGTGTGTTGCAGAAAGGTGATTAGCCAGCTCATAACTTGTAATGGGAGGTATTCAAGATGGGGCAAAAGAGTGTGATTATAGATACTGAAGTGTTTGAGATGTTTCCAGACTTCAGGCGTGGTATTGTAATTGTTGATGGTATGGATAACAAGATAGAAAACCCTGCGATAGCGGAATTGTTGCAAGAGGCGATAGGTATGCGGAAAGAGGGGGGTAACTGGCTTGAGCACGAGTTCGTAAAGGCATGGGAGGAAGTCTATAGAAAGCTTAAGGTGAACCCTAATAAATACCCTCCATCTATAAAATCTCTTATAAAGCGCGTTCAGAAGGGTGGAAGGATTCCGTTTATTAACAGTGCAGTTGCTCTTTTTAATTATGTCTCTATAAAGTATCTTATTCCATGCGGTGGTGATGATGTTGATACTGTGGAGGGTAATTTGCATCTCGGTTTTGCTACCGGGAAGGAGAAGTTTGTCCCCTTGGGTGGAAAAGAAGAGGAGCACCCAGATGAGGGAGAGGTTATCTACTTTGATGACGTTACGCTTAATGTGATGTGTAGAAGGTGGAATTGGAGAAATGGTGACTTTTCCAAGATACTTGATAGTAGTAAAAGGGTAGTAATAAATATAGATGGCATAGGACCTGTCCCAGATGATACTATTATAGAAGCTCGGGACGAGATTGCAGGGCTTTTACAGAGGTATTGTGATGCCCGTGTGAGGCTGGCTTTTCTAAGTAAAGAGGAACGTGAGGTGACCGTTTTTTAAGCTGGCAGAGGTATTGACATATCTTTTGGTGGGAGTATAATACTGTAAGTGTAAATTTTCTTTGAGAAATCTTTGTTGAGGAGGTAGGTACCGATGAAGAAGGCTGTGTTCTTGCTGCTTGTGGTAGCTCTTGTTGCATTGCCCTTCTCCGTTTATGCCCAAGGTGAGAAAGGGTTTTCTATTTATGCGCAGTTTACTGGACTTGTTATAGGGACGGAAGACAAAGTGGACCTCGATGTAAAGCTGATTAACACAGGAAAAGTCCCTGAAAATGTAAAGCTCACATTAGTTAAGGATCCAAAGGCAAAAAATTGGGATGTTATGCTTTTGAGCTCGGAGTGGGATGGTTTTGGCGTTAATAGCATACATCTTGGTACCAAGAAGCCGAACAATGTGGTCTCCTTTAAGTTCCATATCAAACCTGCCAAAGATGCCACTCCCGGTATCTATAAATTTGTGATAAAGGGAGTTACATCAGATGGAAGTGTTTCGGAAGAGCTTCCGTTTACGGTAAAACTGAGAGGTGGAAAAGTTGCAAAGGAGAAGAAGACAAAGGAAAGTATCAAACTTACATCCAAATATCCTACAATGCAGAATCCTGCGGGTAGTAAGTTTTCGTTTGAAGTAAGCGTTAAGAATAAATCTACCAAGAGTAGAGTGGTAGAGTTTAGTATGATAGTGCCTGAAGGGTGGAGTAGCTATATCACTCCAAAGTGGGAAGAGGAGAAAAAGATAGACTCTATGAAGATGGATGCCGATGGTTCAGAAACGGTTATGTTTACCGTGATACCCCCAGAGCTGGTGAAGAAGGGCTCGTATCCTGTTAAGCTTATAGCTCGTGCAGGTAAGCAGAAGGCAGAAATAAAGCTTACTGCTGTTGTGACGGGTACATATAAGTTGAGGATGATACCGGAGACAAGAAGGTTGAACTTTGACATCGTTGCAGGCAAGGAAAAGCACCTTATACTCTATCTTTGGAATGAGGGTTCTGCGTCTATTACCAATGTCTCTCTCTTTGCGAGTAAGCCAAATGGCTGGGAGGTAAAGTTTAAACCGGATAAAATAGCTGTGATAGAGCCTTACGCCAAGGTGCAAAAACCCACAAAGGTAGATATAACATTTAAGGCTCCAGAAAGGACGATACCCGGTGATTACATGGTTAGTGTGAGTGCGGTTGGTAAACAAAGCAGAACTTCTTTGGACTTGAGAGTTACAGTAAATGTTCCAACTACATGGGGATGGGTAGGCGTTGCGGTTATTATAATAGTGCTTCTGATACTTATTGGTATATTTATCAGACTAAAGAGGCGATAAAAATGGAGTGGGTAGTTGAAGCTTCCGAATTGACGAAGGTTTACAACAACTTTAAGGCAGTTGATAATCTTAGTTTTAATATAAGAGCCGGGGAGATATTTGGTCTCCTCGGCCCCAACGGTGCTGGCAAAACCACGACGGTACTAATGATGCTTGGACTTACGGAACCAACCTCTGGGTATGTGAAAATATACGGGTATAATTCTACACTCGAGCCAATGAAGGTGAAAAGGGTTACGGGGTATCTGCCTGAGAATGTAGGTTTTTACGAAGAGCTTACGGCAAAGGAAAACCTGTTGTACCTTACGAGGTTGAATGGGATATCGGATAAAGATGCCCTCCCGAGGATAGAGAGATTTTTGGAGGAAGTTGGTTTGAAGGATGTGATGAATAGGGAGGTTGGTACATTCTCGAAAGGTATGAAGCAAAGGTTAGGGATTGCAGGGGTGCTTGTAAAAGACCCGAAACTTATCATACTTGATGAGCCTACTACGGGTATAGACCCTGAGGGGGTAGAGCATATTCTTAATCTGATAGTTAGAATGAGTAAAGAGGAAGGTATAACATTTATGTTGTCTTCTCACTTACTTTATCAGGTGCAGAGAATATGCGACAGAGTGGGAATACTCTTCCATGGTAAGATGGTTGCGCAGGGACGCATAGAGGAGATAGGTCAAAAGCTGTTTGGTGGTAGGACGGGTATAATGAAGGTGCAAATGGATAGGTTTGATCCGGGCTATGTGTCAGAGTTGCAAAAAATAGAGGGTGTTGCAGAAGTTAATACTTTAGGAGAGGTGTTTGTGCTGAGATATGAGGATGATAAGAAACATGAAATTATAAAGACTATCGTGGAGAAAGGGTTGTTACCTGTAGAAGTCAGGGGTAAAGAGTACAGCCTTGAAGAGATATACATGAGATACTTCCAGGAAGGGTGATGGCAATGTCTGGCGTGAGAGTTGTATTTTGGAAGGAGTTAGCAGATTACTTTGGAAGTAAGAGGTTTTTGATACTGTTTCTTATTATATTTGTTACGAGTCTTTCCGTTTCTTACATGGCGAGTCAAGGTATATCAGCTACTGCTGACAAGAAGTATCTATTTTTAACATTGCTTTCCTCTTCTGCAGGTGCCGTGCCATCCTTTGTTTTCTTTATAAGCTTTTTTGGGCCTTTAATCGGGATAATTCTGGGTTTTGACGCTATAAGCGGTGAAAGAGCAAGGGGCACATTGAGTCTCCTTATGTCTCAGCCTATATATAGAGATGCGGTGATAAACGGTAAGTTTTGGGCTGGTGTAGCCACGGTTGCAATTACAATAGCCAGCATTATAGTGATAATAGCAGGGGTAAGCATGTATGCTCTTGGGGTTGTTCCTAATGCAGAGGAGATTGGAAGAGTGTTTGTATTCTTCGTTGCAAGTACTATATACATATCGTTCTGGTTGAGTCTTGGTATCCTGTTTTCAATACTATTCGAAAGAACCTCAACGTCAGCATTGGTCTCCATAATGGTGTGGATATTTTTTACATTCTTTATGTACATGATAGCAGGTGTTATTGCAGACAAAGCGGTGCCTATTACCAAAACGGCTACGGCAGCCGTCGTTGCGAAGCATGAAACCGTGAAGAGCATGATTATGAGGATTTCTCCTGCGGTTCTCTTTGAAGAGATTTCTATCGCTATACTCAATCCGTCTGTTAGGGTGTTTGGAGTGGTTTTTCAGAGCCAACTCAAAGGTCTGCTTCCAACACCACTTCCCTTGGGGCAGAGTATCATGGTGGTATGGCCACAGTTTGTTAGCCTTATAGCGTTGATGCTTGTATGCTTTGCCATCTCTTATGTGAAATTTATGAGACAGGAGATCAGGGCTACTTAGGTCCTGTTGGGGGGTGTTGCTTTGAACATAGATGAGCTGTGTATTAATACTATAAGGATGCTTAGCATAGATATGGTTGAAAAGGCGAAATCGGGGCATCCAGGTATGCCTATGGGAGATGCCCCGATAGCTTATGTACTCTGGAGCAGGTTTCTGAAGCATAATCCTGCTAACCCGAAGTGGGCTAATAGAGATAGATTCGTTCTCTCTGCAGGGCACGGCTCTGCACTCCTTTATTCATTACTTTACCTGACTGGATATAATCTTACTTTGGAGGACCTGAAGCAGTTTAGACAGTGGGGTTCTAAGACACCTGGCCACCCTGAGTACGACCCATCGGTAGGTGTGGAGATGACAACAGGGCCTCTTGGACAGGGGTTTGCTACCGGGGTAGGTATGGCTATGGCAGAAAGATACCTCGCTGAATACTTTAACAGAGACGGGTTTCCAATTGTAGATTACCGTGTATTTGCTATTTTGAGCGACGGTGATATAATGGAGGGTGTTTCATCTGAGGCTGCATCTATAGCTGGGCACCTTAAACTTGGTAATATAGTATACATATATTCTGATAACAGGATTACGATAGAAGGTAGTACCGACCTTGCCTTTTCCGAAGATGTTGCGGGCAGGTTTTTGGCTTATGGCTGGGATGTTAGAAAGGTAGATGGATACGACTTAAATGCAGTGGAGAAGACTATCGCTGCCGCTATTGAGCAAAGGGATAAACCCTCCTTGATAATAGCAAGGACGCACATAGGATATGGTAGTCCTAACAAACAGGATAAAGCTGCTGCTCATGGTGCACCTTTGGGTGAAGATGAGGTTAAGCTGGTAAAAGAGCGCTTTAACTGGCCGGCCGAACCGTTTTATGTCCCTGATGAAGTTCTTAGTTATATGAGAGTTGCAGTTGAGAGAGGCAAGGATGTTGAGAGAAGGTGGAATGAGCTGTTTTTGGCATACAGGAAGGAGTACCCGAAACTTGCAGAAGAATGGGACCATTGGAGTAAAAATGAGCTGAGTGTGAATTGGGAGGAACTTTTTACGGATTTTGGAAAGGGAGGGGCAGTTGCTACTCGTAAGGCATCAGGGGAGGTCTTGAACAGAATATCGAGTTCGCTACCGATGTTGGTGGGTGGCTCTGCAGACTTAGCGCCTTCTAATAACACTTACCTTAAGGGCTTTGGGGATTTTGGTGTGGATAAGTGTGGTAGGAATATACACTTTGGTGTCAGGGAGCATGCAATGGGAGCTATATTGAATGGCATGGCGTTGAGCAATATGATAATACCTTATGGGGCGACATTTTTGGTCTTTTCGGACTATATGAGGCCTGCTATTAGGTTGGCTGCACTCATGGGGGTCCATGTTATATACATTTTTACCCATGATTCTATAGGTATAGGAGAAGATGGCCCAACTCACCAACCGGTGGAACATCTCTTTGCGTTGAGAGCTATACCTAACCTTTGGGTGATAAGACCGGCTGATGCTTTGGAGGTCTTGGAGGCGTGGAAGATTGCCCTTAAGAGGAGTGAGGGGCCTGTTGCGTTGGTTCTTACAAGACAAAAACTGCCTTTGATAGATAGGAATAAGTATGCACCTGCAGACGGTGTGCATAGGGGTGGGTACATTTTGGCAGATTCGGATGGTAACCCGGATGTTATAATAATTGCTACCGGTTCGGAAGTACAGATAGCACTCTCAGTTTACGAAAGGTTGGTCAGAGAGCCTGTAAATGTGAGAGTTGTTAGTATGCCGTGTGTAGAGTTGTTTGAGGAGCAGGACGAAGATTACAAAGAGAGTGTGTTGCCGAAGGGTGTAAGGAGGCGGGTGGTTATAGAAGCGGGGGTACCTGATGGATGGTACAAATATGTTGGTATGGACGGCAAAGTGATAGGGATAAACAGATTTGGTGCATCAGCACCGGGAAGTGTATTGTTTGAAAAGTTTGGATTTACGGTACAAAATCTCTATGAGGAAGTGGTGGATCTCTTGAACAGGTGATGTTCCCCCGTGATGAAGACTCTTCTAAATTGAACGCTGCACAAAATTCCACAAATATTTTTTTATTGACATTTCATAAGATATGTCGTATCATTAAAAATTGTCTTATTCCAGATTTTTAATACCCATGGGTGAGGTGAGTCTTTTGGCTGAAATGAGAGAAAGACAATTTTTTAATAGGATCAAGGAAGTGTTGGAGATTCCTAATCTTATTGAGCTTCAGCTTACTTCCTTCAAAAAGTTTCTTCAAAAGGATGTAGAACCCTCCAAGCGCGAGAATGTTGGTCTTCAGTGGTTGTTTAGGCATACATTTCCCATTGACAGCTTCAATGGTAGGTTCTCGTTGGATTTTGTTGAATATAGGATAGGTGAACCCCGTATGAGTGAGTGGGATGCGCTGGAGCAAGATGTCAATTATCAAGCTCCTTTGTATGCCAGAATGCGGTTGGAGGATAGGGAGACGGGAGAAATAAAGGAAGAAGAGGTCTTCTTTGGAGAGATCCCTTTGATGACGGATAGAGGCACTTTCATTATTAATGGTGTTGAGAGGGTGGTTGTGAGTCAGTTAACACGGTCTTACGGGATATACTTTTTGGAGGAAAAATCTACATCTGGAAGCACCGTATATACCGGAAAGATTATCCCCCAACATGGGTCGTGGATAGAGTTTGAATTGAGCAATGATGTCCTGTATGCGAAGATAGATAGAAGAAAGAGGATACCTTACACTATACTGTTAAAGGTTTTTGGTAGAAAGGACAACATTGAAATATTAGAAAGATTCTCTGGTGGTATAGAAGAGGTATCCGTAATAGCAGATGAGGTAAAAGGCAAGATTGTGGCTGAAAATGTGTACAACCCTTCCACAGGGGCAGTTGTAGTTGAACGAGGAAGGTACCTCGGGACAGATGAAGTCTCTATGTTGTTTGATAATAATGTATCCACTATAAAGGTGTATGATGTGGACCCCGTGGTAGCAAACACTTTGCACTTGGATCCTACCCAGACGCAGGAAGATGCATATCTCGAGCTGTTTTCGAGGCTGCGTCCAACAGACCCACTTAGGATAGAAAATGCACGAGAGCTTATAAGGGAGATGTTCTTTAACGATAGGAGATATAGCCTTGGTGTGGTAGGAAGATTTAAGATGAACAAGAAACTCAAGATCCGGGTTCCTATGGATGTCCATATTATAACATTGGATGATCTTGATGCCATTCTACTGCACCTTATAAAACTTAAAAATGGCTACGAAGATGTGGACGATATAGATCACCTTGGTAATAGAAGAGTACGCGCTGTGGGAGAACTACTCGAAGGACATTTGAGGGTTGGGTTCCTCAGGATGAGTAAGAATGTCAGGGACAGAATGTCCACGTTTCCTGACCTTGCTACGGCAACGCCTCAGAATTTGCTCAATGTGAGACCCGTTGTCGCATCTGTTAGGGAGTTCTTTGGTAGCAGTCAGCTCTCTCAATTTATGGATCAGACAAACCCGTTGGCAGAGCTTACAAACAAGAGAAGATTAAGCGCACTTGGTCCTGGTGGATTGAGCAGAGAGAGGGCAGGTTTTGAGGCAAGAGATGTTCACTATACTCATTACGGTAGGATATGCCCTATAGAGACACCGGAGGGTCCAAATATAGGTCTGGTGGTTTCTCTGACCACATATTCTAAGGTTGATGAACTTGGTTTTATAAGGACACCTTACCGTAAAGTGGTAAATGGAGTTGTTACAGATGAAGTTGTCTATCTCTCTGCTGATGAGGAAGATGAATACTATATTGCACAGGCGAATGAAAAGATAGAAAACGGTAGGCTTGCTAATGAAACGGTTGTAGCCAGGCATAGAGGGGAGCTCATAATGGTCCCGACGGAGAAGATCAACTACATGGATGTTTCTCCAAAGCAGGTTGTTAGTGTTTCTACATCTTTGATCCCGTTTTTAGAACATGACGATGCAAATAGGGCTTTGATGGGTTCTAACATGCAGAGGCAATCCGTTCCATTGATAAAACCGGAGGCTCCATTGGTTGGAACAGGTATGGAGCGTAAGGCGGCATATGACTCTGGTATGCTTGTAGTAGCCAAGGCAGACGGTATTGTAAGTTATGTTTCTGGAAGTAAGATCGTCGTGGATAGAGAAGATGGCACAAAAGACGAGTATCACCTCCTACGTTTTAGGAGGTCGAATCAGGGGACATGTATAGATCAGAAGCCTATAGTGGAAAAAGGCGATAAAGTCCATAAGGGGCAGGTTATTGCAGATGGTCCTTCCATGGATGGTGGGGAGCTTGCACTTGGCAGAAACCTGCTGGTAGCGTTTATGCCTTGGGAGGGTTATAACTACGAGGATGCCATCTTGATCAACGAGAGGTTGGTAAAGGAAGATGTTTTTAGTTCTATCCATATAGAAGAATATGAGGTAGAGGCAAGAGATACGAAGCTTGGTCCAGAAGAGATAACAAGAGATATACCAAATGTTGGTGAAGATGCTTTGAAAGATCTTGATGAGAATGGCATTGTCAGGGTAGGTGCCGAAGTAAAGTCTGGTAGTATACTGGTAGGTAAGATTACACCGAAGGGAGAAAGTGACCTTAGTCCGGAGGAGAAGTTGTTGAGGGCGATATTTGGGGATAAGGCGAGGGAGGTAAGAGACACATCGTTGAGGGTTCCTTATGGTGAAGGTGGAAAGGTTGTCTATGTGAAGGTATTTTCTAAAGAGAACAGCGACAGCCTCCCACCAGGGGTAAATAAGATGGTAAAGGTGTATGTAGCGCAGATGAGGAAAGTGTCTGTTGGTGACAAGTTATCGGGTAGGCATGGGAATAAGGGTGTTATTTCTAAGATTATGCCAGAAGAAGACATGCCATTTTTACCTGATGGTACCCCTGTTGACATAGTTTTGAATCCGCTTGGGGTTCCATCGAGAATGAACCTTGGACAGGTTTTAGAGACTCACCTTGGCTTCATTGCAAAGGATAAGGGCGTGTATATAGCTACACCTGTTTTCGATGGTGTTGAAGTGGATAGGGTGTTGGAGGGACTCAAGGAGCTTTCGGAGAAGTATGGGTGGATGTCTCCTGAAGGTAAGAGTGTGTTGTATGATGGCAGGACGGGTGAACCGTTCGATCACCCTGTGGTGGTTGGCTATATTTACATGATGAAGCTTATACATCTTGTTGACGATAAGATACATGCACGTTCGATAGGGCCTTACTCTTTGATAACCCAGCAGCCACTCGGAGGAAAGGCGCAATTTGGTGGGCAGAGATTTGGGGAGATGGAGGTGTGGGCATTAGAAGGCTATGGTGCGGCAAGTACTCTGCAGGAAATGCTTACAATAAAGTCCGATGATATAGATGGAAGGGTTAAGGCTTACGAGTCCGTTGTAAAAGGCAATCAGATAAGTAGCGTGGGTGTTCCGGAGTCGTTTAAGGTCCTTGTGAAGGAGATGCAGGGACTTGCTCTTGATGTGGAGGTTGAAGAAGAACCGGATGAGGATGAGGCTAAGGAGGAGAAGAGGGACTCTTTGACGGAGGTTATCCTTAAATCAGGGGAGGAAGGATAGGTAATGGGTATAAAAGGTATAAGGATATCGTTGGCGTCGCCAGAAAAGATAAGAGATTGGTCCCGGGGAGAGGTAAAAAAGGCAGAAACTATCAACTATAGAACTTTAAAACCTGAAAGGGACGGTCTTTTCTGTGAACGCATATTTGGTCCTACCAAAGATTATGAGTGTAATTGTGGTAAGTACAAGAAGGCAAAATACAAAGGGGTAGTGTGTGAGAAGTGTGGAGTTGAGGTTACTGAATCTAAGGTTAGAAGAGAGAGGATGGGACATATAGAGCTTGCAGCTCCTGTTGTCCATATATGGTATTTGAAAGGCATTCCCAGTATGATAAGCCAGATATTGGATGTGCCTACAAGGGATCTGGAAAGAGTAGTGTACTTTGCCTCCTTGCGTAGGTTGGAACCACTGTATAAGGTGATAAACCCGGGTAGCAGAAAAGGGATAAACCTCTATAAGGGTGACCTCATATCGCAGTCAGAATTTGAGATACACAGGTATTTTAACAAGAAGTTTATCGCAGAGGAGGCATACAGGGTTAAGTGGACAGATGATATTCTGATAGAAGCAGGAAGTTACATAAGTGAGGAAGAGGTTGGTAGGTACAGGCAGAGATATGGTGAGAATTCCATAGAGGTTGAACCATGTTTTAAGGTTGTGGATGTAGTTTTGGGTGCAGATATTCCTTACAAAGTTGGGGATATCATTTCTGCTACCGAGTTGGCCAATATGAGCAAGCAAACTAAGGATTATGTTAAAGTAGAAAGATTCACTCACAATGACAAAGAGATGTTTATAGTTAACTATGTGGCAAAGCTCCCGTTTAAGAAGGACGATATACTTTCCTCAAGGGAACTTAAGATGTATAGCTACAGATATCCGGGCAGATTTGAGGTGGAGAAAGAGAATGTGAATATAGAGGATCCGTGCTACATAGTAATAAACCCGGGTAATACTCCTACACATAAAGGGCAGATACTGTTGGAGAGAGAAGTTGAAACCTATAAACTTTATGATAGGTCCTTTGAGGCAGGTATGGGGGCAGAAGCAATAAAGAGACTCCTTGAGGATGTTGATTTGGAAGCACTTGCGAGCGAGATTCGAGGGGCTCTTAAGAATGCGTCTAAACAAAAGAGGAGTAAGCTCATAAAGAGGCTTGAGGTGGTTAATGCGTTTATAAAATCTGGAAATAGACCTGAGTGGATGGTGTTAGAGGTTTTGCCTGTGATACCACCAGACTTAAGGCCAATGGTTCAGTTGGATGGGGGTAGGTTTGCAAGTTCAGACCTCAATGATCTCTATAGAAGGGTTATAAATAGGAATGCGAGATTGAAGAAACTTATAGACCTTAGGGCTCCGGATATCATCGTGAAGAGTGAGAAGAGGATGTTGCAGGAGTCTGTTGATGCCTTGATAGATAATGGTAGAAGAGGGAAGATGGTTGTTAATGCATCTGGCAGACCACTTAAGTCCTTGAGTGACATGTTGAGTGGTAAAAAAGGTAGGTTTAGACAAAATCTGTTGGGTAAGAGGGTTGATTATTCCGGTAGGTCTGTTATAGTGGTAGGGCCAAAACTGAAACTACATCAGTGCGGTCTTCCACGGCAGATGGCACTGGAGCTCTTTAAACCATTTGTTATGAATAGGTTAACGGAAAAAGGTTTTGTTAGCAATATAAAAAGTGCCAGAAAGATGATAGAGAAGGGGAGGCCTGAAGTTTGGGATGTCTTGGAAGAGGTGATAAAGGAGCATCCAGTACTTTTGAATAGAGCACCTACACTTCACAGGCTTGGAATTCAGGCGTTTGAACCAGTGTTAATAGAGGGTAAAGCTATACAGATTCATCCGCTTGTTTGTACGGCTTTTAATGCAGACTTTGATGGTGACCAGATGGCAGTTCATGTTCCTCTATCTATAGATGCACAGGCTGAGAGTAGGTTGATTATGCTTTCTGCACGAAATTTACTCTCTCCTGCTCATGGTGGGCCTATTGTTACGCCGACCCAGGATATGGTGCTTGGTATGTATTATATGACACTGATAGTTGATGGAGAAAAGGGTGAAGGTTCCTATTTCTATAGTTTTGACGATGCCCTTGTAGCGTATGAATATGGCAAACTGGGGTTGCACGCGCGTATAAAGGTGCGTACTGATGAGGGATTTTTTGAAACCACTGTTGGAAGAATACTTTTCAATGAGGCACTACCGGAAGGATTTGATTTTGTTAATGATGTAGTAGACAAGAAAAAGTTGTTGAAGATATTAAGGGAAGGGTATGAAAGATTTGGTCCCGATGTTATGGTTGGCACTCTGGATGCCCTGAAGGAACTGGGGTTTCATATGGCAACGAAGTTTGGTTTGACTATATCCATAACGGATGTAAAGGTGCCTAAAGAGAAGTGGGACGTCATAGATGAAGCTCATGAGAGTGAGAAAGTCGTTGCGGAGCAATACGATAAGGGGATTATTACTGATGACGAAAGAGAGGAGAAAATAGAGTCCATATGGACGAAGGCTGCAGATACCGTTGCAGATGTGATTCTAAGAAATTTGGATGAGCTGAACCCTCTTAAGGTCATGGTGAAGTCTGGTGCAAGAGGTAGTGTAAGACAGTTGACACAGATGGCAGGTATGAGAGGATTAATGGCAAACCCATCTGGTAAGATTATAGAGTATCCTATACTTTCCAACTTTAGAGAAGGTTTAAGTGTGTTAGAGTACTTTATCTCTACCCATGGTGCAAGGAAGGGTCTTGCGGATACGGCTCTGAGGACATCAAAGTCTGGGTACCTTACGAGGAGGCTTATAGATGTGGCTCAAGACATAATGATTACCGAAGAGGATTGCGGCACTACAGATGGTATATACTTTGAGGCTATAAAAGATGAATTTGGTGGAGAACTGATGTCTCTTGCGGATAGGATAACTGGTAGATATGCAGCAGAGGATGTGAAGACATCTGATGGGGAGATTATTGTCCGGGCTAACGAGGAGATAACCAAGGAACTTGCTAAGAGAATAGAACAGGTAGGTATAAAAAGAGTAAAAGTTCGTTCACCTCTGACATGCCGATCTAAGCGTGGTATATGTGCCAAGTGCTACGGTAGAGATCTTGCTTTAGGTAGGCCCGTAAACATAGGGGAGGCAGTTGGAATCGTCTCTGCGCAGTCCATAGGAGAACCGGGGACGCAGCTTACCCTGAGGACATTCCACACTGGTGGTATAAGGATAAAGGGAGAAGATATTACGCAGGGTCTCCCGAGGGTGGAGCAGTTGTTTGAACTGAGGAAACCGAAGAGGGAAGCTATTATTTCGGAAATAGACGGTATAGTCTCTCAGATAAAAGATGCAGAGAAGGGGAAGAAATTGGTGATAACTTCGTTGGAAGATGAAGAGTTGTCCAAGGTCTATAATGTTTCGCCTAATGTGAGAATTCTGGTAGATGTTGGAGATGAGGTAGAAGCTGGTCAGCAGTTGACTACAGGCTATATTGACCCTAATAAGCTACTTGATATAAAGGGATTGAAAGCTGTGCAAAAGTACATAGTAGATGAGGTGCAGAAGGTCTATTTATCTCAGGGGGTTACCATCTCTGATAAGCACATAGAGGTTATTACTCGTAAGATAGCACCACCTGATAAGGTCAAGATTATAGATGAAGGTGACACGGAGCTGTTACCTGGTTATGTAGTGCGTATAGATGAGTTTAACAGGCAGAATGCCCTTATAGATGAGATGAATGAAAGGATAGAAGAGGAGGAGTACAAAGAGATAGTTGGCAGAAAGGTTCTCAGTTTTGTGAAGGACAGGAGTGGGGAGATTGAATTTCTTAAGAGAGGAGAAGAGTTGTCTCCGGAGGCGTTTGCTAAGATTATCTCTGTAGATAGTCCCATTAGCGAAATAGAGCTTGATGTAGATGGTTTAGAGATTAAGTACATAGTTGGGGAGACAGAGTTTAAGTCTTATATCTTGGAAAAGACATGGGTGGATGGGTTGGATGTGAGTGGTAGAAGAAATATTAACTCGCAAGTTGCAGATGAAATTATCTCCAAGATAAATGGTGCAGAGTGGATAGTAACCAAGGATGTTAGAGTACTTAAGTCTTTTGTAGGGAGTGTACTGGCAGAGGACATAGTTGACGAGGATAGTGGGGAGTTGATAGCGAGTGCAGACACTGTCTTAGAGAGGACGATAGTTGACAAAGTGGCCAAAAGTAATGTACCGAATATCAAGGTGTGGCGGAAAGTGGAATCCTTGTATATACCGGACTTGCTGCACAAGGCTATTTTGGATAGGGCATGGGGAAAAGAGATAGCTCAGGATATAGTTGTTAATGACAAGGTGATTGCTAAGCAGGGGGCAGTATTGGAGCCGGTAACAGTTGATGAAATATTAGAAAACAGGGTTGATAGGGTTGTATTGGAAGACTCGGAACTTGTCCTTAATGAGCTTAGATTTGAGATACTCTCGGATATTGTCTATGGGAATGTTTTGACACTCCCAGCTTTTGATACCGTTTCTGGCGAAGTAGTTCTCCCAGCAGGGCAGGAACTTAATCAGAAGGCTATAAGGCAGCTTGCAAACGCTAATGTGGATGAGATTACCATTAGACCTATCCAGGAAGCAGTGGAGGTTGTGAAGATTCAGGAGAATATAGGACTCCTTAGGCGGAAAAAGAGAAAGGCGAGGGCAAAACCGTTGCTTCATGGTATTTCAAAGGCATCTCTTTCCACTGATAGCTTCCTTTCTGCTGCATCCTTCCAGCAGACGACACATGTGCTTACCAAGGCTGCTGTGAATGGGATGTATGACGACTTGAAAGGACTCAAAGAGAATGTTATAATAGGGCACTACATACCTGCTGGTACAGGCTTGCGTAAGTATAGAAAGGTTGTAGTGAAAGCTAAAGGGGAAGAAGAGGAGCAGACACCTCAACAGCACGATATCTTCGGAGGAGATGGGGTGGAGGGCTAATTTTGTGCTTTGAAAACT
>CAZLJD010000027.1:0-10933 GCA_964559865.1 uncultured Synergistota bacterium | reverse complement strand
GTGAACATATTAAAGAGAGTAACCCTGAATCCGAGGTTGGATAGGGGTAGAGGGTTTGGCAACCCCAGGCGAATAAGGGTAGCATAGACTATCAACCTTCGCCTAAAGAACCTCTCCACTTTAGTGGAGAGAGTGTGTCAGTTTTCTTGATAGTTTCCTCTAGAGCTTTTTTAATTTCTTTTCCATTTGTAATAGATGTCTCAGGTTTTTCTATCTCTTCTCTGGCGATAGTGTGCAAAAGTGTGTGAGTCCTACATCTATTGCTACTACTTTACCTGTCTCAGGAAGAAGCTCTGTTTCCCTATTGACAAGAACGTTAAGCTAAAAGAGGAAAATAGGCGTGTTCTTGAGGAATTCGTGAGGATGATGGAAGAAAAGAACGCTACAGAAAGATGTGGCTGCCTTGCATGATGTGAATGTTGAGTTTGATTACTACATGTACAAGCTAAGCGGGAATGTACGGCTCAAGGAAATGCTGGAGGAGTTCTTACTTTTAACCATGAGGGTTAGGATCATTGCACTGAGGGTTCCGGATAGACTGGAGAAGATTAAAGATGAACATAAAAAAATTCTCCGTGCTATGATTGAAGGCGAAACGAGGGTGGTGGAAAGACTGGTTAGGAGGCGTATAAGGAGGTCTTCAAGCTAGGTAGAGAAGCTCTTAGAAGAAGTGTCCTCGCCTTAGATCTAAGGCACCAGCGTGAGGTGAGCCTTGTGCCGGAACTTCTCCTAGTAATTGGGGTGGTTGACCTTTTACTCTTCTCTCTTGATGATTCCCCTACAGTGACTTTTGATTTGGGGTATTATTGGTTGGTGTTGTGATGTAGCTGGTGCCACTCATCACTAGCTGTGTTTATTTCCCTCTTCCGGCGGGAGTTGTTAGCTTTTGGTTGGTCTATGCTTTTATGGAGTGATTGCTTGTGTTGTAATGCCAGGCCTTCTTGATGATAAGGGAGATCAGGAATGGGTACAAGAACAGATAGATTGGAAGAGCCACGGTACGAGGTATCAGGAGAAATGTGTAAGGCATGTGGAATATTGTGTGCAGCAGATATGGGACCATTGCCATTGATATTACACTAACCCCTACGGCGTTGGATATAAATATATGCCAGAACTTGAAGCTCTTCTTGAATATGTACTTGTGGACTGCAGGCGGTATCCAACCTCCCAGTGCGGTTGTCACGGTGAAGTAAGGAATGTATGGCCCCATAGGGCTTATGGAATAACCGATTATGTCGGAAATTGCTCCTGCGAGAAGCGCGTCTGTTGGCTCGAATATGAATCCTGCTAATATGAGTGGAAGTGGACCTACTCCGATCCTCACGCCTTCTACACCAAATATGGTCAGTCTTATGGAGAAGAATCTTGTTAGTACTATTGATAAGGCTATAAGTATACCATCTGTGACAATTCTTCTTGTCTTACTCATTGATCTTTCCTCCTTTTTGTGTGGATTGGATGATTGTAATTATACTACAGTGGGCTATACTTTACAACTGAGGCAGCTTTTGGGGTACAGGGTACGGGGAGGGGGAAGTTGTGTCTGGGTTAGAAATGCTTATTGCTATAGGGAATTCCGAGTGGGAGTTGGTTTCCTTTTACCAGAAAGTTGCTGTGGGAATGGAAAGTAAGTAGGGTGGTGATGAGAAGGGTCTTGACAATGTTGGAGCTAATGAGTGTGGTTAGTGTGGTGAGAGTGAAGAGTAGCAGACACTATTTGGTTGGTGATCCTTGTGGAGACATGATAAGCTTGGGGGAGTATACTCTGTTTTGTGGTCTGAGAGGAACTTACCTTCGGGGTTGTAGGGTGTTGTAGACTATGTGGGAAGAAATTAGAGCAAGTCAATTGGGAATGGTCCCGACAATGAGGTTTTTCTTGTAGGTGCTGAAGCTGTAGGCCTTGATGTTTATAAGAATCCTGTCAGATGTGATGGTTTGAGGGCTCTAACCGGGTATCTCCTTGGGTTTCTATGTAGTGTTGCGGTGGAGAGGTGGGTTCGAGTGTGGTGGGTATAGTAGGTGTAGGTTAGTATGTAGTTTTGAGAGGGGGGCAGTTGTTTGATAGTCGCTGTTTTGAGGACCTCAGGAGTCTTTGGTGTGTTAATTTAAAGGTCTTTATGTGTCGGTAGCCGAAAATTTATTCTTGACAAATTTGATTTATTGGGTAAAATATAATTTACCTATATAACAAAGGGGGTGTTTGGAGATGCCACCTTTACCACCGGGAGTACTAGATTGGATAGTGGGGGCATTTTTGCTGGTTGTGGTTTTGCTCATTATCTTTACAGCTTTCAAGTTCTTGTATCCTAGATTTTCTGGTTTTGTAGTTTCTGCTGAGCCGATGGATGGAAGGGCGAGAGTTACATTTGACCGTATGGTTGATGAAATTACGAGGCTCAGAATGGAGATAGAAGAACTCAAGAAGCAATTAAGGGGATAGGTCTGTGAAAGGGGTTAGGGTGGGTAATTTGTGGTGTGGGAGTGCCTGTTGTTAGGTGAGAAAGGTTCAGCATGCTGCCTCCCGCGCGGGAGGCAGCATGCTGTTATTCCTTAGGTATTCCGCACGGCACCTTTTACACGGGGTATCTTTAGAGGTGAAACGCTTAGTTCATCTATGTCCATCTTTACTAACCTGGGAATGATTGTGGGTTCGCCTGCGATTTCACCACATACTCCTACTCGTTTGCCTACTTTGTGGGCAGCTTTCACTGTCATCTCTATGAGTTTGGTAATGGCTGGATGTAGTGGTTGGTACAAGTAAGTTAGATTTTCATTTGTTCTGTCCGAGGCGAACGTGTATTGGATGAGATCATTTGTACCTATGCTGAAAAAATCTACCATTTCTGCGAGTCTTTCGGCATTTAATGCAGCGGAGGGAATCTCTATCATTATACCCACTTCTAGTTGTGTATCGAAAGGAGTTTTGTTCCGGGATAGATCCTTTTTTACCTCGTTTAATATTTTGTTTGCCATTTCTACCTCTTCTTCTACTGCTATCATAGGGTACATAATTTTAACCCTTCCATAGGCACTTGCTCGTAGAAGGGCCCGAAGCTGCGTTTTGAATAGCTCTTTGTCTGATAAGCACATTCTTATGCCTCGAACTCCTAATGAGGGATTAAGCTCTTTATTTCGCTTTAAGTATGGTACTTGTTTGTCCCCACCTATGTCAATTGTGCGTATAATGACGGGCTTACCGCCGAATCTTTCTGCCACTGCTCTGTATATACCAAATTGTTCCTCCTCCGTAGGTGCTGTATCTCTATCAAGGAATAAAAATTCCGTTCGGAAGAGCCCTACTCCTTCAGCACCTTCTTTAAGAGCAATGTCGGCATCTTCTACTTTTGCTATATTTGCGTAGACGTCCACCTTTTTGCCAAAGGTTGTAACAGCTTTCATGAATTTTGCTCTATCCAATTCTTTTTCCTCTATTTTGATTTTCTCCTTTATACTCTCGAATTCTTCGATGGTGTTTTCAGAGGGGTCTATTATAACTGTTCCACTTTTTCCATCGATTATGCAGAAAGTGGAGTTTTCTGCATATTTGTAGATACCTTTAACGCCAATGACAGCAGGAATACCAAGTGCTTCAGTGATAATTGCCATGTGTGATGTGAGTCCCCCAGCTTCTGTGACAAATCCTTTTATGCCTTTCTCAGCGAGTATTACCACCTCTGATGGTGCCAAATCTTTTGCTATCACAATGGCTGAGTTGAGTAACTGCGGTGAGGAGAAGTCTTTTTTTTGTAACACGCAGTTGATAACTCTCCTTGCAACATCTTCCACATCTTTTATCCTTTCTCTGAAGTATTCACTTTTTGTTTGGCTTAGCATTTTGGCCATTTCTTCGAATGCTCGCTTTAATGAGGCAACGAGTGTGTATCCTTCAGCTAAGTAGTTTTCCACCTTGGTACTTATAAAAGGGTCTTTTAGGAAAAGAATGTGTGCTTGAAAAATTTCTGCTTCTTTCTTTGCACCTTTAGCTACGAGCTTGTCATGGAAATCCTCCATTTCCCTTTCTACCTGCTCTATTGCTTTGTGGAATTCATTCTTTTTTTCCTCTAATGGCAGGCTGTCTTTTTCTTCTATGTTAACATCTGCAGATGCTGTTGTGTATAAGACGACTTTCCCTATAGCGATACCACTCGATAAACCTATACCCTTAAACTTCTTCATGATGCATCTTCCCCAAAGTTGCTTTTTACAAGTTCTTCCAGAGACTTTAAGGCCTCTGCGCTGTCCTCGCCCTCGGCTATGATTTTTATTTTATCTCCTCTTTCTGCTCCGAGGGAGAGGACTTCTACTATACTCTTTGCATTTGCCTTTCTATCGTCCTTTTCTATCTGTATCCTTGACTTAAATTTGCTGGCTTGCTGAACTAGCATAGCTGCAGGGCGTGCATGCAAGCCGAGCTCGTTAGTAAGCGTGATTTCTATAGATCTTGTGTTACCCTCTCCTACTTGGGGTTCTGGTCTCTGTTGTTCTGTTTCCACTAATGGGGCGTTTTCCTCGACTTTTGCTTTGGTTACGACTTGTCGAGCTGCAGTATCTACCTTTTCTAAAGGGCTTCCAATGGAGGCTTCTACTGCAGCAGAAATAGTTCCCTCTACTATGGGAGCTTCGCTTAGGAGTATCTTTCTCTGTTTTTCAGGTGGTAGCATTTCTATTGCCATTTTCGTGCTTAGTACTGCACTTCCTAGATCCATTAGTACTAATACTCCATCTGGGCTGTATGCTTTGTTAATGGCGTTTAGTATTCGTTCAACATTTGTGCCAATTGTGCTTTCGTCTAATCCACCAGCTGTAGCTATAACAACCTTGTTTTGGGCCATTTGAGTTGCAACTTCCCTTATACCCTCGGCTAGCTTATGACTATGGGATACCACAACAATACCAACCATGTTATTCCCCTTCCGCTAAGATTGGTTAATATTACTCTTTGTCATGCCATGCATCATATGCTGATTTGAGTATTAAGTATAGAGAAGTGGCACCGGGATCTTGATGTCCTATGCTACGGTCGCCTAAGTAACTGGCTCTGCCCTTCTTAGCTAGCATAGGAATGGTGTTCTTCATCCCGGTATGTGCGGCTTCGACCATGGATTTGAGTGCATCGTGGATTTTGCTTCCTCCTTTGATAGCTGTTTCGAGTGCCTCTATAGCGGGAATGAGAGCATCGACCATTGTTTTGTCTCCGCGCTGTGCTTTTCCTATCTTCAGTATACCTTGTAGCCCTCTTTTAATAAGTGCAGCAAATTCATTGATCCCAATAGAGTCTTTCCCAGCTACTTCTTTTCCTGCTTCTATGAAGAATGTTCCATAGAGAGGACCGCTTGCGCCTCCCACGCTTCCAATGAGGCTCATACCTGCTGTCTTTAGGATTGTACCTATGTCTTTATCTACCATGGCATCTAGTTTACTCTCTACTTTTTCGAAACCTCGCTTCATGTTGATACCGTGATCTGCATCACCAATAGCAGAATCCAATTCTGTTAAGTAGTCGCTGTTCTCCTTTAATGTTGTGGCTACCAGTCTTAGCCATTTTACAACATCTGAGCTGGTAATTTCACTCATTAGTAGCACCTCCCCAATCTTGCGAGCCCAACAGGGAAGCGCTTAAGCGCTTCCCTGTGAGTAATTCAGTTATATTCCCCATCTTAATGCTGCTGTTTTAACGGGTGCATCCCAGAGCTCTATCATTTCGTCGTCCATTTTGACCAGCGTGATGGAGCAGCCCTGCATTTCCAAGGAAGTGATGTATCTACCTATAAGGTTACGAACGATTTTGATTCCTTTCTCTTCACATATGCTGTATAATTTACGGTAGATTATAAACAACTCAATGTCCGGGGTACCACCCATGCTATTCACAAACGCTAACACATTATCACCTTTCTTAAGGGGTGGGGAGGTTACCTCTACATCTTCCCACTCCTCTCTTTCTTCGTTCCATTGGGTTAACTTTCTGGTGTATGGACCATCTTCTATAATGGATAGGGCTAGTATCTCTGTAATTTCGTCTGCAGACTTGATTTCAACTCGTTCGCGCCCAGGTTCGCCGTGGATGCCTATGCCTATTTCCATTTCTGTCTCTCCTAATTCAAACGTTGGTTTCCCATGCTCTGGAACAATGCAAGAAGTAAGTGCCATTCCCATGCTTCTCCCGTTTATGTTTACTTTCCGCCCTAGTTCTGCTAGTCTGTGGAGGTCATATCCTTTTTCAGCTGCTGCACCAAGAATATGTTCAGCTATTACTGTAGTACCTACTCCCCTTCTTCCTTCTGTGTACAAACTGTCTTTAACTGCTACATCGTCATCTATTATTACCGTGTCCACTTTTATTCCCTCATCTCGGGCTAGGTCTGCGGCCATTTTGAAGTTCATAACATCCCCGCTGTAGTTTTTGATGATGTATAACACTCCTTCACCTGAATTGACAGTCTTTGTTGCTTCTAGCATTTGGTCAGGTGTTGGAGATGTGAAGACGTTGCCTGGGCACGCCGCGTCCAACATACCGTGTCCAACAAATCCACCGTGTAAAGGTTCGTGTCCACTACCACCTCCTGAAATTAGTGCTACTTTACCTTTAACTGGTGCATCGGCTCTGTATATGTAGTTAGGGTCAAAGTGAACTTCCACTAAAGATGGGTAAGCAACAGCTATACCCTCTAATTCCTCTTTCACTACACTTTCTGGTTTGTTGATTAGCTTTTTCATGAAGATCCCCCCTTTTCTTGCAAATATTGTGGGTTACCAACTAGGTCCTCTTGAATACACCTTTGTATAGGCCGTGGTAGAGTGCGCCTCCTACTATTCCTCCGACTGTAGTACTGACAGCTGGTATCCACCATCCCCCAGTTGGGCCAGGGAAAGCTATTTTGCCCCAGCCGGCTAGCCATAAGAATATTCTTGGACCGATGTCTCTTGCTGGGTTTAATGCAGTTTGAGATATGGGAGCTTCGTAGGCGACTAGAGCGCCAACTAAAAGTGCGATCATTATGGGAGCTACCTGGGGTTTTACCTTGTTTTGTGGGTCGACTAGGTAGTAAATGCCGAAGAGTAAGATAGCAGTTACGATGAGCTCAGATAAAAACCATCTCCAGTGAGGTATCATGGCAAACGCTTTTGCGGTAGTTCCCCAGAAAGCTGGATTTGGAGCGTACGTTGCATAGACCATTGCACTTAATTGGCTTCCTGGTGCACCTCTGACAATGTGCTTTACAGCTTCAAAATGAGCTATAACGCCCCCGAAAACCGAATGGATTACCACTGCTACCATGAACGCGGCTACAGTTTGGGCGATTATGTATGGAATGACTTTTTTCCATGGAAATCCTCCGTAGATAGCTAGAGATATTGTAACTGCAGGATTGAGATGTGCTCCTGTGACTTGCCCAGCTGCGTATATTCCAAGCATTACACCTAAAGCCCACATTAGGGATATTGCCCACAAGCCGTACCCACCTGTAGAGACACCCACTACTACAGAGCCTACGCCGAAGAAAACCATTATAAATGTTCCTACGAACTCTGCTCGCATTTCATCCCAAATGGTTTTAACCGATTCTTTTTCCATCGCTTACCCCCTCCTCCGTAGTTTTACTCCGTATTTGGTGGACATTTCCTTACTCACCTATATTTTTTATCACCTCCTTTACTAGATTTTCCTCATTTACTCCTGTGAGGAAAGCCATGCCACTTAAGACTGGTACTCTCAGGTTGCTCGGCACAGGCACGGTGGTGATGATTAAGTCTATTCCCACGGGCGGATGGGGAATCTCTTCAACTTTACATTGTATTACTTCGACTTTCACAGGTACTTTGGCTAATGCTTTCCGTAGTTTTTGCACTATTAGAAGTGATGTAACTGTCCCAGCTCCACAAACTACCAAGATCTTCTTTTTTCTCACTGAGGTTATTGTTCCTTTATGCATTTGCTCCCTCCATGATTTCTATTATCCTCTCCTTAGATGTGGAGGAGTAGATAGTGGATATCTGAGTTTTGTCTCCCATCCGCCTCATGAACGTTGAAAGGAGTTCTACATATCTATCTCTCTGGGACCAAGAGATTGCTATGAGAATCACTATGTGTACGGGGATAGACTCTTCTGGTTTATCCATTCTATGGAATAGAACTGGATTCGCAAGGGTAGCTAAGGCAGCAGCAGACTTGTTGACATAATTGAAATCTGCGTGGGGGATAGCGATGTTAAGTTCTCCCAGTAGTATACCTGTTGGGAACTTACGTTCGCGGTTCAGCACTGCTTCACAGAATTTCTTCTTAACAAATCCCGTCTGAAGTAGATGTTTGCAAAGAAAGCGAATGACTTCTTCGTTTTCTGTAAAGTGTTTCTGTAAAAATATCAGGTCTTTCCTAAGCATTTCTTTCAAGCTCAGCTAACCTCCTGCGTTTTCTACGCTACCATAGTGTAGTATAAGCATTGTGAATCTATTGTCAACAAAGCGAATTACATGATGTGTACCCTTAAATAGGACATATAAGTTACTATTAATAGTACAAGTGTTGTATTCTGTATGTTCAGATTGTTACTAGGTAGTGGGGTTGCCTTTCTATTTGGATGTATTGGGCTGGGGACATGATTTGTCTTTGAGGATATAGTTAACTGTATCTGTTGAGTTATGTAATTTTGCCGGCAGAAGCCTTTACTAATAGCGTTTTTGCTTCGGAGGGGGATTTGCATTTTAGGAGTTTACACGCGATTTTGCTGTTCACAAGTGTCTTTAGGAGTTCTTGAAATACGATACTGTCTTCTGGGTTGACTGTAAGAACGGGGATGAATACGATCCTGACCGGGAGAGATTTATTGTGATCTCCCATGCTTTTGAACCTGACAGGAGATTCGAGTGTAGCTATTGCGAAGCACCTTTGAAGGGAAAATGTTGCTTCAGTGTGTGGGATGGAGACGGGAATTGGAATATCCAAACCGGTGGGGAACTTCCTTTCGCGATCTATGACGGCTTCCACAAACCCTGGTTTTACATATCCTTTCTTTATTAGGATATCTCCTATGGATTGTATTATCTCTTTGGGGTCTTTTGCATTTAGTCCTATGAATAAGAGATCTTCCTCTATTACATCTTTTGTTCCTTTGGTGTACCATTTATCTTTCCTGTAGCTTCTGAGCCCCAGTGCTTCCTTGATCCTGTCCACTTCGTACTCTGTTAGGAATGGTGAGACTACGACATAGGGGGTATCTACCCCCGGTAGGGGAACTGTGGATACGATTAGATCTACATGCTTAGATATTCTGCCTTCGATAGCATCTCGGTAGGAGCCCACTTGTACTATGCTTATGTTGGGAATTTCATTAACTAATCTCCAGAATAGCAATCTAGATGTCCCCATTCCCATCGCGCAGATTACTGCGATTTTCTTTTCCTGGTGGCGGGACCTTTCGAGTGCCACTACTATATGAATGGCAATGCATCCTGCTTCTTCTGGAGGGATATTTGCGTGGATTTTTCTGCTCAGAATGGAGGTAGCCTTTTCGGCAATATGGAACGCTAATGGGTACTGTTCCTTTATTTCTTCTACTAAGGGGTTTTCTATCTTCATACCATACTTTATCTTTGTCATGGCAGCCTTGAGGTGCGAAGCAAGTGTCTGGATGAATTCGTCTCCCCCAAGCAGGGGAACGCCAAACACATCGTTTGCGATTTCGACTACTTTGGTGGCATACCCTATGTACTTCTCATCTGGTTGGGATTGCTTTTCTTCCGCGCTGACGAGAGTGGTGTCCTGTTTCTCGGAACTTACAAAACAAGAGGTAATGTATGCAACTTCCTCGGGGGAGAGGCGTACGGTGTATGCGTTTTCAATCTTGTGTTTGTTCTCATAGGCTATGTGATATGCGGGATCCTTCATGATTTCGATGAGATTATGAGGTTCGATAGTAACGGAATGTCCCATTTTTACTCTCAGTATGGAGATGGCGACTTCTAAGGCTAGGTTGAGGTAATCATCGTCAACGATGAAGGTCCTCGTACCTTCTTGAAGAGCATCTAGGAAGGACTTTACGGGTGGAAATTTGAGTCCCTGTAGCAGTAGGCGGGTGTATGGATCAACACCTCTATAGCCGGTGTCTCCGTATACTATTTCCATAAGTTTGCCTATTTTGTCCTTGTTAATCGTAAGTAAGAATTTTACTATTGCACTTCGCAGATCTTTTTCATCGCCTTCGAGTCTATAACCAACTCCTGGCTTACCTTTGAGGGATATACTCGCGGTCAATAAGTAGTTTTTTACTCGTTTTAGGTCTCTGAGGACTGTGGGTCTTGAAACTCCCATCTTGAAGCACCAGTCTTCTATAGTGGGTATTTTCTGGTTGGTTACGCAATCAACAAATATCTGTTTGAACCTTCTTTCTCTTCCCCACTCTATTTCGTCTCTCGTGGAGTAGAGCTCCTTTCTTATATCCTCTATGTCAACGTTGGGATTGTATTTTGTGAAGACCCCCACCCTTCGCTTTTTGATCAGCTTGATGCCCCTTGACGCTAAGTATCTTGACACTATATTTAGGTCAGACTTTAGTGTTCTGAAGTTGATTCCTATATCTGTTCCCATCTTGGATGTTGAAATAGGTTGCGAAAGACTGAGTAGGTAAAGTATTTCCCTAATGTGTCGGTCTTTTAGGGGAAGTTTTTTTTCGTTCACAGCTTTTTGGGATTAGCAGAACTGAACACAGGTTCTGCTACTGGGTTACTTGTATCCCGCCTTTTTGGAGTGCCCATGACCCAGTTGGCGGTATTTGGGCGCTCTTGGTTTCTCCTGACACACTCTCTCCACTAAAGTGGAGAGGTTCTTTAGGCGAAGGTTGATAGTCTATGCTACCCTTATTCGCCTGGGGTTGCCAAACCCTCTACCCCTATCCAACCTCGGATTCAGGGTTACTCTCTTTAATATGTTCAC
>CAZLJD010000026.1:0-3405 GCA_964559865.1 uncultured Synergistota bacterium | reverse complement strand
CAACGATAACACCCTCGTTATCGCCGCCGTCAACGTCGTCTTACCATGATCAATATGCCCTATCGTCCCCACATTCAAATGCGGCTTCGTCCTCTCAAACTTCTCCTTTGCCATCTCCTATCTTTACCCCCTCTTTATTTTATTTTTTCGAGAAGATCCCTTGGGACCTCACTATAATGAGAAAATTGCATGGTATAGTTTCCACGCCCCTGCGTCAAAGATCTCAGCGCAGTGGCATATCCAAACATCTCAGATAAAGGGACCTCCGCCCTTATTACCATCACATTCTGCCTATGAGATATCTCTATCACCTTACCCCTACGTGAGTTTACATCACCAGTAACATCCCCCAAATACTGTCCAGGAACAACTATCTCCAACAGCATAATAGGTTCTATTATAATCGGATTTGCCTTCTTCATTGCTTCTTTAAATGCTATAGAAGCAGCTATCTCAAAAGCAATATCCGAAGAATCTACCTCATGAAAAGAACCATCGTACACAACAGCCCTTACCCCAGTGACAGGATAACCCCTCAAAACTCCACTAGTCATTGCATCCTTTATACCTTTCTCTATTGCAGGCATATATTCTTTGGGAATAGCCCCACTCCTTATCTCAGAAACAAACTCAAAGTCCTTATCTATCCCCAGCGGCTCCAAACGGAGATAGACATCGCCATATTGCCCTCTACCACCGCTCTGCCTAACAAACTTACCTTCAGCTTCCCCTACTTTCTTAATACTTTCCTTGTAAGCAACTTTTGGCTTACCCACCCTCGTATTGACTTTAAATTCCCTTTGTAATCTATCAGTAATGATTTCAAGGTGCAGCTCTCCCATTCCAGACACAATAGTTTGACCTGTCTCTTTATCTACCCTTACTCTAAAGGTAGGGTCTTCTTCCATCAGACTGGCAAGTGCACCATCCAACTTATCCTGATCACCTTTGCTCTTAGGCTCTATAGAAACAGATATAACTGGTTCGGGAAACTTCATCACTTCAAGCAAGATGGGATGCTTTTCATCACAGAGTGTATCACCAGTTACAGTCAGTTTAAACCCCGGAGTAGCTACGATACTACCCGTATAAGCCTCCTTTATCTCCTCACGCTTATTTGCGTGCATACGCAATATCCTACTTACCCTTTCCTTTTTCCCCTTCGTAGAATTGTATACATACGAACCACTCTTTATAGATCCTGAATACACCCTGTAATACACAAGTTTCCCCATGTAAGGGTCAGTAACGACCTTAAACGCAAGTGCTGAAAACGGCTCATTGTCATCTGCTTTTCTCACAACCTCTTCACCAGTGTTCGGGTCTATACCCTTAATGGGTGGTACATCTAACGGAGATGGGAGATAATCAACGATACCATCCAAAAGTGGCTGAACACCCTTATTCTTAAACGAGGACCCACAAAACACAGGCACAATGGAAAAACTCAAACAGCCTTTTCTTATAGCTCTCTTCAAGAGATCCTCCGAAATCTCTTTGCCTTCAAGGTACAACTCCATCACTTCGTCATCTACTTCACCTGCAGCAGCAACAAGGTTTTCCCTCTTCTCCATGGATATATCCTTAAGCTCAGGTGGTATATCGAAGTAGCTATACTTCTCACCTGTTTCATCGAGATAGACAATAGCTTTCATCTTTACAAGATCAACCATACCTTTAAAGTTATCTTCTATTCCTATGGGAATTTGAACAGGTACGGCATTTGCACCCAACTTTTCCCTGATAGAGTCTACAACCCAGTCGAAATCTGCACCCACTCTATCAAGTTTATTTACATAGGCTATCCTTGGTATGGCATACTTGTCCGCCTGTCTCCACACCGTCTCAGATTGTGGCTCCACACCGCCAACAGAACAAAATATAGCAATAGCCCCATCTAACACTCTGAGGCTCCGCTCCACTTCAACAGTAAAATCAACATGCCCCGGTGTATCTATGATGTTAATGTGATGACCTCGCCATTCGCATGTCGTAGCAGCTGAAGTAATAGTGATACCCCTCTCCTGTTCCTGTTCCATCCAATCCATTGTAGCCGTTCCCTCATCAACCTCACCTATACGATGTGTTCTACCGGTATAGTACAACATCCTCTCTGTCGTTGTAGTCTTACCTGCATCTATATGAGCCATAATGCCAATATTTCTAACTGTGTGAAGTGGAAACGGCCTACCCATAAACACTCTCCTTTACCATCTATAATGCGCAAAGGCCCTATTAGCCTCTGCCATCCTGTGAGTATCTTCTCTCTTCTTCATTGCTCCACCTTCACCCTTAGAGGCCTCTATAAGCTCAGCAGCCAATCTTTCTGCCATTGTTCTTCCACCACGAGACCTTGCATATTGAATGATCCAACGGATCGATAGTGCCTGTTGGCGGTGAGGTGAAACTTCAACTGGCACCTGATAGGTTGCTCCACCAACTCTCCGTGGCCTAACCTCTATAAGCGGCTTAACATTTTCTATAGCCCTGTTAAAAACATCAAACGGATCCTCACCTGTTTTTTCCTTTATTATCTCCATCGCCTTATAAAACTGTCTTTCTGCAACACCCTTCTTTCCATCCCACATCATAGAATTTATGAACTTCGCCACCACCTTGCTTCCATATACAGGATCAGGAGCTACATCTCTTCTAACAGCCCTATTTCTCCTTGCCATATCAGCACCCCTTTCTACTTCTTAGGCTTCTTAACGCCATATTTAGACCTTGCTTGCTTCCTGTTTTCAACCCCGGTAGCATCCAATGTACCTCTTATAATATGATACCTAACGCCCGGTAGATCCTTCACACGACCACCCCTAACAAGCACAACAGCATGTTCTTGTAAAGTATGACCTATGCCCGGAATATAGGCAGTAACCTCTATCCCATTGGTCAACCTAACCCTCGCAACCTTTCTCAAAGCAGAGTTAGGCTTCTTAGGTGTAACCGTCCAAACCCTTGTACATACACCCCTCTTCTGAGGACATCCACCCAACGCAGGTGCAGAAGACCTACCTTTCACTATCTTCCTTCCATGCCTACACAACTGATTTACAGTCGGCATCGCATCTCCTCCTTTATTTAAGCAGTGCAACAGAAGAAGCAGGACGCTTTATACCTGCAGCCCTTCCTAACATTTCTTTAGAATCGACAAATTCTACCTTTACACCACTTCTACCAACTACATCCATCAACTCTTTAAATATCCTTCGATCTATATCCTTAGCCACTATTACCAACTCCGCCTCTCCTTTATTAACTGCCCTTTTTACCTGATTCAAGCCTACCACTTTTTTCTTCCTATTCAGTTCAGCAATCACCACAGCACCCTATACCTCAACACAAAAACAACCCATATTCTAACATTAACATATCCTTCTGTCAACTCGCAAAGTTTTCAAA
>CAZLJD010000025.1:0-98396 GCA_964559865.1 uncultured Synergistota bacterium | reverse complement strand
GCACCCTTAAGAACCAGATGTTCAAACACTTCATACGTTCCTGATGAGGAATCTCTTGAAAGAACAACGATCTTCATATCTTTTCCACCAAGCTCTTTCCAGTTCTTTATCTTACCCACATATATATCACGCAACTGCTTTAATGTAACACGCTTCACACCGTTACGGACATTTACCACTGGAACTATACCATCCATTGCAACCCTGAAAGGCACCGGATATACCTCTTTAGCCACAGCTCTCTTTACCTCAGAAAACTTTATGAACCTCGAACTATCAGCAACATCTGCAAAACCCTCTATCAACGCCCTTATCCCATTACCAGAGCCACCACCAGAAACTGAAAGGTCAACACCCGGATACATCTTCTCAAACACACCTGAAAGCCCCTGAGCAATTGGCAATACCGTCGTAGAACCCTTGACCACCAAACTCTTTCCCTTCGGAAAGGCCACGCCACCCAGTACCACCAAAGACAAAAACAACCCCACATACAACCACAAACACTTCCTAAACATATAACCACCCCTTTAACAAAGATTTTTAACTCCGGCCCCGATTATACGACAGCAGCTTTAAACCCGTATTAAGAAGGTTTTAAGAGAGTGTTAAAAGAGGGTGAATAATTCAGAAAACTTCTCAAACAAGCATAAGGGCAAGGATCTTGCATCCTTGCCCTTGAGTTAAAAAATTACCTTCTCGACATTACAACTCTAAAACCAAAAATAGCAGCGATAAAGACAAGCACGAGCAGAAGTCCATTACCAGATCTTGTAGTTGTACTCATAGAACATCCACCACCGCCGCCACCACCTTGCTGTTCAGTCGGGATAATTCCCACAACTGCATAAGATGCGGCGGCATTAGAGAAATCCATACCGTCTGGGTGTATAAAATCCAGAGAATAGTAATCATCGTAGTTTCCACCCCAACCCATGTTTAGATGCACCTGCCTAAGTAGTATCACATCACCGAGTGAGATAATCCTATAACCATCCATTACTACAGCATGACCACCACTTGTACCAAAGATACCCAGGTCCACTACTCTGCCTGCATCCCTTTCATCTCTAAGAGCATCAAAGTAGGCGTCAACATCGCCACCAAAATCCCTTAAAACCGAGATAATGTCTATGGAATCTATGCTGTACTTAAAGTAAGTAGTCAAGGCATATACCGTATCTAAAAAGTTTGCAGCCGAACCAGATGCATTGTAATCCATGTTCACAGCTATACCAACATCAGATATCGCCCTTGCCACTATATCTATCTGGTACGAAGATGCACCACTCAAGGAATCCGGCATAGACAACCAATCATAGCTGTGTTCAAAATTAGCAGAAAGGGTCTGCCCATGCCATTTATAAGCATGGCTACCAACTCCATTTATAGGACACTTGTAAAACCTCATTATCTGTGCCGTAGCTATAGCAACACAACCAGCAGGTGCCCTACCATTACCGTAAGGGCTACCACTCACACTCGGGACATAGTTATTATAAGGCGGCCCTTGATCCCACCTTGAAGTTATTAAAGGACTTGCCTCAACATCCTTCATATCAGATGCATTCATCAACCTTTCTCCTAATCGCATAATCCAGTCCCAAGCAGCAACTCTCTTCATCCCTTTAAGCACCTTACCGTTCTCTTTGGCCTTTAACTGTAAGCTCCTTGCAAAATAAAGTTCATTCAACACATCTAATATTGGACCCTTAGCAACAAACTTACCACGTCTGGACCATAGCTTCACAGGAGAGAGTGTATCAGTAGCAGGTATTATTATAAACCCCACTGGTCTAAGTCTCGCCACATATCCAACCTTTAATCCCTTGTAAACTATCTCCTGAACACTATCCACTGACACATCGGTACGGTTATAATAAAGCCAGTTTTCAGCAACTATGTTAGCGTCCCTCAGCGTAACTCTCGCATACACGACACCACACAAAAATACCACCAGAAAGATGGACAAAAGCAGCTTTTTCACCTCTTTCTCCCCCTTCCCTAATCAACAAAATGAAGGTCTACTCATACATGTGTATCCGTTCAAAATCAGAAACAAATAGTGTTTCTCCAGCAACAGAGGCATCTAAGACGGTGGAAGCAGGTATACATATCTTCTGGAGAACCCTCAAATCTGCCAACCTTATGACCTTCAAACACAACTTCCTCCTCCTCAAATACCTACCCTTATAAGTAACCATCCCCTTACCAGAATAAAATGAGAAAGCATATCGTTCCATAGGACCTAAAAAGAACAAACCACCCAAGCTCTCCCTATTGGGCGTAACTGCAACAACTCTCCGCCCATTGGTACTATACTTAGTTAAAAACGCCCCCTCCAAATAATAGAGATAGTTATCATCTTTACTAAAAACTGATTCTTCTACAAAGTAGTGCTTAAACCTAAGTCTTATCCGAAGTAATTTCTTCTTCGCTCTGTAGTTCCAAACTATCCCCGGTGCGGTAAACATCCACGGATGCGAATGTGCAAACGCCATGTCTCCTATTGTACCCGGCACATCCCAAACCTTCTTACCTCTCCTTAGTGAAAACAGTACAATCCTACCGTGCCCTTGTGTAGCAACCAAACCATCGTAAGAGAATCTAAATGATGGGTAATGAACAGTTTTGCCAAACACACAACCACTGCGACCCCTTTCAGAAGGGAAAGATAAGTCCACAAGCTTCCAATCAATAGTAGAGATAAAGTAGACTCCCACATTGCCAAGGTTTCTGGGGTTCGCATAGGCATCAAATGCCAGAAATCTGGAGTCCGGAGAAAAAGCTACCGTAGAGGCAAGGTTGCCAAATATCCATCTCCGCACAACCTTTCTCTTTGGTATCTCTATCAAACTTATTTCTCCAAGGGGGTAAAATTTACCCGTTGCATCCTCAAAACTCATGTCCGTGAGAACTGCAAGCCACCGATGGTCAGAAGAAAACGCCATAGAGGCTACAGGAGCATTTATTCCAAGAGGTATCTTATAGACATTACCATTCTCATCCACAACAACCACACCTGTTTCTCCAACTCTCCCAATAGGTTCCCTTAAGGATTCAGGGTGCCTTACGGCATAAAGAAGCGCACCCTTCAACAACAAGGGGATAGCCCGCTTCACTAAAAGAGGTGGTAAAAGTCCCTTCACCCAGCAAGGTGCCTTCACTTTTGACACCTTCTTACCTACTTCCTTTGCTACCCTGTTGAAATTCTTCCACTCCCCATAGCCTTCCCTAATAGCGTTATCTATTATCCTCCTAATCCGCTCCTTCTCGGCTCTGATCTCCTCTACAGAGGGTACTATCTTGCTCATATATCCAAATGCACACACCTTTCCACCTGCAACAGCAGGACTAAAATAGTAAGCCCCCTTTAACGATATCTTTTTCACAGGATGATAGCGAGCAAATGCTCCCTCACTCACCAGCAAAAGCACCGTAAACAAAAGGATACCCTTCTTCGCTAAGTTTCTCACATCGGCCTCCCTAACCTGCCCACAAAAAGGATACTACCCGTGGACCTGTTAAAAATCACAAAGATAAATGGATGATCTGCTTTGAAGACAAGAACTCTTCCAACGGGTACTGCAGATTTGAGTTTCAGCACCACAGCAGTGGCTGCAGTAGCCTCTGTGCCACATTCATTCACACTCACATGTGCCTGGTGTATCACCTTCGAAATTTTCAACTTCTTATTACCTGTCATCCCAGAGAAGTCTGCTCTATCTGAAAATGCATCAGGCATTCCCATTGAAGAAAGGATATCTTTCAAGTAATACCTCGTATCAAGCGTAAACCGAGGCATATACAGTTTAACTCTCTCGTTTTGCATATTATCTCTAAGCTCACGAAGCCACTTCACCGAAAAACCCTTCTCTATTCTCCTCAAATCAACGCCTCTTTTAGGCAAAACAACGAGCATTAAAAAATCCTTTCCTTCGTAAGGGAGGTTCAATGCCTGCAATCTGCTGTTTTCATAATACGGAAATCTTGCCTCCTGAAACATCATTGGAACTTCCACTACCTTACCCCCAATGGTGTAAAAATCTCCTTTTCTCGTAAACCTCTTATTGAACTTCAACAACCACTCTCCTCTAAAGTATATGGCATTCGTTAACACAAGACGGACAAGGCAATCAAGGTCTCCCTTTTTGATTATCCCCTTTATCTTTCCGTTTGTTTTCTCCTCAACCCACCTATTTATACTCCTTACAGCATTAGAGAGATGCTCCATATAATCTACTGTAAAAAGCGCTCCATTGTAATAACTACTTATAACTCTCTTAAACGAAGGAAGAAACCTATATCCCTTCTGCATCCACATAGCATTAGCTATGTACATCTTATAGTCTTTACTCCCAGAGGCTAATAATCTCTTTTCAAGCAGGGAAAATGCAAGGTGCACATCCTCTTTCAAACTGGCAAAATGCAGGACATCTCTCATCTGCTTCTCTGTATCACCTTTAGCACCAGCATACGCCATAGCAAGTGCCTCCGATACACCAAATGGAGACATAAACACATTTTCTCGTGAAACACAAATCTTCTTGTAGAGCTCTATAGCAAACTCACTGTTAGCCTGTACAACAGTATCTATAAGAGAATTTCGTCCAGCTAAAGTCACTCGAGGGGTCAAAAAAACAAAAGCAACAAAAACACAAAGAGACAAACAGAAAAAGAATTTACACCTCATCCACCATCCCCCCTCAAAATTATACCATAAAGTATAGATATCTACCTACCTTAGAGTTATAATTGAAAGTAAAGACACTACCAGCGAGGAGGTGAAAGCCAATGAAAAGGTTACCAAAAGTTATCCTTATAGCAGGTTTGGTCATTGCACTACTATCTGCTGTAGCTTCTGCTGGGATCATCAAATCAGACGACGTCGCAAAGTGGGCAGCAAAATACGGAATCGGCAAAAAGAGCTTCTCTTTCATAGTGTTTGGAGACAACAGAGGCACATCTCCAGGAAGACCTCTACCCGATGTACTCAACGTCATACTGCGGGAAATTGGCTACATACATCCAGACTTTGCAATAAACACAGGAGACATTGAGGTTGGTTATACGGACACCATAGCGAAAGCAAAAGCAGAGTTAACGGAATTCATAAGGAGGGTAAACAAGTATGCTGGGGATGTCAACATGCTGTTAGTTCCAGGGAACCATGAAGCACCAAATGCTCAAATAGCACAACTTTACAGGAAATTCTTTGGCAAAAAGTTGTATTACAACTTCATGTACGGAAATGCTCATTTTATCATGCTTGATACCACATTCCCAAGAAAGTGGCTTAAAAAGGGCCAAAAATACGGTTTCTACAATTTAAACGACGGATACCACAAACTCCCTATGGTAGATTGGACTAAGAAAGTTCTAAAAGTGAAAGCAGCCCACACATTTGTGGCACAGCATGTACCCTTATTCTCGGCACTCACACCCAACTTTGGCAAACATCCTAAGTCTTTTACAAGCAGGAAAAACAGAGATGAAGAGCTGTACTTACTCTTGAGGCACAAGGTAGATGCAGTCTTTGCAGGACATGAGCATGTATTCTATGCGAGAGTAGTTGGAAACACAAAGTTTTTCACTATAGGAGGAGGCGGTGCTCCCTTATATGGTCCTACAACGGGAGGATATGGGATAAACACAGGAAAAGGACCAAACTATAAGGGAGTTACGAGTTGCAGCGAGTTCGACCATGGTGGATGGGCAGCAGGATACCATTATAATCTCCATTTTCCCGCAGGTGCACTTAGCATATTCTCCTACATGCTCGTAAAAGTAAACGGCAACAAAGTATCCTACGAACTCCTCGTCCCACATAGCATAGAGGTAGATTATACTGCAGGAAACAATGGTATATCTGCAGAGTCAAGGGCAATAGTAGCAAACAGGACAGCCTATCCAAGGACCCTCAGAGGTATAGAGTTCCTCATGCCTTACTCTGCAAAAGGGTATACTGTAAAAGGCACAGTTATAACATGGGGAGGAAAGGTAAAACCAGCAAAAAAACAACCGCAAATACTGGAAGTAAGAAAGCTGGACAACTACAAAGCAGTTGTGAGAGTAGGGATTGTTGTCCCTGCAGCATTTTCAGTGGAAATAACACTAAAAACAAAGCTGTAGGTAGGGGCTTTAAGCCTCTACCTACTCAATAATCTATCAAGCAAATTAACCGCTTCGATAGCGTCTTTTCCATAGCCGTTTGCTCCTATCTCTTCTGCAAAGTCTCTTGTTACAGCAGCACCTCCAACGATCACCTTTGTATCTACAGCACTCCCTTTAACCAGCTTAACCACTTTTTCCATTTCCAACATCGTGGTAGTCATAAGGGCACTTAAGGCTATGGCATCTGCACCTTTTTCTTTCGCCTCCTGCACTATCCTTTCGCTATCTACATCTTTCCCGAGGTCAAATACCTCATAACCATAGTTCTTGAGCACAAGCGCCACTATGTTCTTCCCTATATCATGCAAGTCTCCGCTTACAGTAGCTATTACCACCTTTTTACTCTTCTTGCCTTCACCCTTGGGTAGCTTATCCTTCAGCATTTCAAAAGCAACCTGCATAGCCTCCGCAGACATAACAAGTTGTGGGAGAAAGTAAATCTTCTTTTCATACAGCTCCCCTACCTCCCTCATTGCAGGTATAAGAATCTCGTTTAATATGTCAAACGCCGCATACCCTTCCTCAACTGCTTTCAATACAAACTGCGTTATCCCCTCTTTGTCTCCCTCCAAAATACACTTCCTCAGACCTTCGTCCACAGAGAGTTCACTATTAATAACTCTCTTCTCCTGTACTTCTTCACCCTTAACATGCGTAATGTATCTCTCAGCATTTTTATCTTTGCCCATGAGTACATCAGACGCAACTACAGTGTAAAATATTCCATCGTCAAGTGGGTTTACTATACCCGCATCAAGGCCACTGTATATTGCCATTGCAAGAAAGGCTGCATTTATTATGCTCCTCTTAGGAAGGCCATAAGAAACATTGCTTACACCCAACACCGTTGGTAACCCAAGCTCTTCTTTAATCTGACTTATGGCCCTTAAAGTTTCTATCGCCTGCGTTTGTGAACTTGCCACAGTAAACACCAATCCATCCACAATTATCTTGTCCGGGTTTATCCCCTCCTCTAACGCCCTTTCTACAACTTTCCTTGCCACCCTCACCCTACCACCTGCCGTCTCTGGTATACCACCCTCATCTATTGGAAGCACAATAAAACTCACACCAAATCGCTTGACAACTGGCAAAAGTGCATCCATAACGCTCCTTTTACCACTCACAGAATTTACAAGACTCTTCCCTGCAGACGCCTTCAACCCTTCTACCACCACATCAGGTGCATCTGCATCTATAGAAAAGGGAACATTAACCAAACTCTGAAGAAGGTAAAGTGTATCCCTCATAAGTCTTGGCTTCCTCAAGGCAGGTAATCCAAGGTTTACATCTAATACTCTCGCTCCCCTTTTCACCTGTGCAAGCGCATCCATCCTAACGGTCTTCATGCTCCCAGCAGAGACTTCCTGCAACAGCTTCTTCCTACCACTTACATTTATTCTCTCGCCTATCACCAAAAAACCCTTATTGAGTGAGACCACCTCAGTTCTACTTGCAATAGAGAAAGTCTTCCTAATTTCCTTCCCAATATTTACCAATCTCCTATCCTGAAAGTGATCCGAGACAACCTTTATATGTCTGGGAGTAGTTCCACAGCACCCGCCTACTATGTTTACTCCTTTAGATACATACTCTTTTATACGCTCCAAAAATTCCTCCGGGGGAGATGGGAAAACAGAGATGCCATCTTTCATTATAGGTATCCCTGCATTTGGATATATAATGACAGGCTTATCCGTAGCCCGCTTGATCTCAGATACTATCTTATCGTACCACTGAAAACCCTCACCACAGTTGCTTCCTATGATGTCAGCACCAACAGCATCAAGTATCGTAGTAGCAGTGAAAGGGTCCGAACCCGTTACAGTTCTCATTTCATCTGTATATGTTACAGAACAGGCAACCGGAAGGCTCGTGTTTTCCTTTGCTGCCATAACAGCTATCTTCGCCTCTTGTATATCTATCATCGTCTCTATAAGAAGAAAGTCCACTCCACCCTCTTCAAGCGCCATTGCCTGCTCCTTGAAAGCCTCATAAACTTCTTCAAAATCAAGCTCTCCAAGTGGAATCATCAACTTACCAAGAGGACCCATAGAGCCTGCAACAAGCACACCATCTCCCGCAACCTTTCTTGCAAGGTGTGCAGAAGCGATGTTTATCTCCTTAGCCTTACTCTGTAGCCCATAAGACGCAAGCTTTATCCTGTTTGCCCCAAAGGTGTTGGTTTCTATAATGTCTGCCCCTGCCTTCACATAATCACTGTGTATCTGAGCTATGAGTTCTGGCTCCTTTATACTTAAGTAGTCGGGGCATTCTCTCTTACTAATACCTCTTTTCTGGAGCTCTGTGCCCATTGCCCCATCTAATACAAAAAGTCTCCTTCTAATCTCCTTAAGAAACATGCACATTACCTCCTAACCAAGAAAGCGTTGAAGTATTATATCAGAAATCAGTCCGATTTAGGATACCTTTCGTCCACAGGCACATAAAATTTGCCACTCACAATTTCCTCCTTTCTCGTCTCTACCATCCTTAGCACGCTGGTAGGTAACTTAGTTGCAAATGCGTAAAACGGAGCAAGCTTTGCTCCACCTTTAGCCATCATAGACCACTCTCTTAGATCTGTGGAAACCCATGTGCCCGTCAGCACAGAGAACGTAACAAATCTTACTGTAGGGTAAAAGTCCCAAACTGCACTTGTTACCACCGTATCAGGTGCAATCGTATGCTTATCTTGTAAACAGCCAAATGCCAAGATCCCCTTGTCTTTGCATACTTCTATTACTCCAGGTGTCACAGCAAACATCATATCCACTCCAGCAGCAATGTAGAATGCCGCAAGAGAACCAGCTTTCTTCGGAGCATACCAGCTACCCACAAACTCTATCTTCACCCTAACCTTCGGGTTTACCTCCCTGGCACCCATAATAAACGCATTTATCAACCTATTGACATTCGGTACAGGATAACTACCAACTGCACCAACCATGTTCGTTTTTGTTAATCTACCAGCAATCATGCCACATAGATAAGCAGGCTCCTGTATCCAATCGTCAAAAACAGACACATTCGGCTTAACAGGTCCACTATCAGAGGCAACAACAAACCTAACCTTCGGAAACCTTCTGGCAACAAACCTCAAACTCCTTTCAGCGGCAAAGCCGTCTGCATAGATAATGTCATACCCAGAGGCAGCAAACTTCCGAGCCATATGTACAAGCCCGGGAGGTGTAAGTTTATCTCTATAAGTATAAAAATAACCAAACTCACCTTTACCCTTCAAGATGGCACTATGAATCACATAATTCCACTCATTTCCAACGGCACCAGTAAAGAGTGCAGCAACTTTCAAAATCCTCGCACTTGCAGGAGAGTTAACAAGCAGAAAAAACAACAACATAAAAGAGATCAGCAACCTGCATCGCATGTACACCCCTCCCTCATCTGATCAATTATACAACACAAATTTTATACTACCAACTTAACCGCCTCCGTAAGACAACATATGCAACCAAAGTAACAGTAAATTCGGTGAATATCAGTGAAGCAACTGCACCCAAAATAGAAAGCCTAAAGTATCCAAGCATGGTGAAAATCAAAAATAGATTAACTACTCCACCCAGCAAATATATCTTCATAAACTCCCTATCGAGCTTCAAACTTAAAAGGCCCACATCGGAAATCAGACAAGCAACCGGAACAACAGTTACTAAAAGAGACATCACATAGAAAGCCGCCAAATAACGCAAATATACCTCACCCAAAAGTAAGACAACAATCTCACGAGCAAAAAGGACCAACATCATGGTAAGTACTACAGATAGCAATCCAACAACCCTAAACAGCTTTCCATAGTACTTCTTAAATCTTGGCAAGTCTTCCTCATACAACCTATTGAAGAACGGGTAAACAGTCTGGATCACAGGTTGAAATAGGCCAACCACAGACCTCACTATTTTCTCGTATGCTGAATAGTATCCAACGATAACATCATTCGTAAACAATCCCAACAAGAAGGCATTAGAAACCGTATATAAACTAATTGCAACATCTGAAACAAACACATACCAACCACTTTTCAACCTGTATACTATTTGAACCATATTAGGGAGCAAAAATCCGACTTTAAATTTACTATGTACAATCCACAATGCTATCACACCCACTGTCACAACTCCCAGTGAGTTTAACAAGGGCACATATATATAATCCGAAACCTCATGAACAAAAACAAAGATAGAAACTGTGAAAATTGCCCTGGAAGTTACATTCAAAAGCATTATGTACCTCATACTTTCCATACCCTGAAAGAACCAATAAGGCAAAAGACTTCGTCCAATTACCATCCCAAAGCTCAGGTAGTAGACCAACCACTCCTTCTCGAATCTCTCAAAGAAAAAGACTACAACACTCATAACAACGAATGACAACACCAACAGGCCCAGTTTCACCATCATCACGGAGCTAAACACCTCCGAAACCCTACCCTTATCGTCCCTGTTAATAGAGATATCTCTGGTAGCAGAAAGGTTAAAGCCATAATCTGTGAGAATGTTAAAGTACTGAGTGAATGCCTGAGCAAAGGAAATAAGTCCAAACTTTTCTGGACCTAAGACTCTCACCAAGTAAGGCAAAGTAATCAGAGGAAAAATGTAGTTGGCTACCTGAAGAACAGACATAGAAAGAAAGTTCTCTACAAGTCTTCTCTTTTGCAACCCAAAAGTATAAAACCTCTTCCCAAGAAAAACAAGTAACCTATTTAATCTACCTCTCAGCAACATATCCTCTTCATCTTAAATCTACCACACAACTTATGGCATAAACTTCTCGCCTTTACTAACCTTTTAGACAAACCATCTGCAATCTCCATACATAAAATCATTCCTCTCCCAGCATTCCTGCCGTTTGCAATCAAGTTTAACACCAAAATGAATGTCAATTGATTAAGAAGTTCATACACAAGGCCCCCACTTACCATCTTTCCCGTCTCAATTACAGTATAATAAGCACGAAAATCCTTACCATCCCTTAGGATTCTGTCCAAAACATTCTACATCTACTCCCTAAGTACCGAAAATCATCTATATCCTCCACATAGCTATTCAGGAGTGCGTATATCCTTCACCTCCCTCAACCGCCCTATAACTCCGTTCCGCGTAGCCAATCTTCGAAAGCAGCTTTCTGCATACAAGGTCTTAACCTTTTCCTGAGGCATATCAGTATCCTAACAGGGAAACCCAGTGACAGATCTCCACTTTCAAGGATCCTACCTTAGGCCTATTATAGTCGTCAAGTAACCGCACAAATACTCTCAGCCTCACACCTACAATGGGTGGATGTCCTCATAATCCTTGCAGTCTACACCTAACAATACCTTTAGCACCATCCACAGTCTTTTGAACTGTCCTCTTTTTATCCTTCTCCACATCACCACCAAGAACCCCAGATACACACTCCACAGATACATAGGGAAAAACCTTTTGGTAAAGGCTATTCTGTTTTTCAACCAATAATAATCAACCATCTTCAGCTTTTTACCCACAACATCTATGTATCCCCCTATGCTACCTCCTCCCTTATGGTAAACCCTGCTCCTCCAACAGTAACCAAGACTCCAACCCTTTCTCCTCCCCCTGGTTATCCAATCCATCTCTTCAAAGTAAAGAAAGTAATCTTCACACAGAAAGCCTACATCCTTCACAAACTCCACACTTACTAACATAGAGGCACCAACCACATAGTCTATTCTGTTGACTACCTCCTCATTATCGTACTGCCCCTCATCTCTTTCAAACTTACCAAGTTCACTAATGCTCCCAAACCACTTATTGTAAACACCGCCAACCCCATTTATCAAGTCTGGCCTATCGTAACATAGCAACTTCGAACCAACAATCCCTACACGTTCGCCTTGTGATCTGTAAAGTTCAGCCTTTTTGACTAGCTCTCTCAAGCTGTCCCTTTCCACAACAGTATCGTTGTTCAAAATCCATATATACCCAAAACCATTGCTTTCCATAGCGTAGCGAATACCAACATTGTTACCTCCAGCAAAACCAAGATTTTCTCCAGTTTGTATAACAACAACAGGCTCTTTTGTCGTAACTCCATCCGGGATAGGAACCCTGAAGGTAGACTTCAACTCCAAGCATCCACGATACCCCTTAGTTTCCTTGGTATAAAAGACATAGGGGATAGGTTTAGGCACAGGAGGATAGCACAACCCTTCCAAAAGACCGCTACACTTCACTTCACCAACAAAATTGCCCTCCAACCAAGCCCTTATGTACTTCACAGAATCATTCGGAGAGTCGTTATCCAAAACGATTAGATGATAGTCCGGATAGTCTATCCTCAAGATACTCTCCAAGCACTCTATTGTGTCATGCCAGTTACGATAATTGAGAACAACAACTGCTACATTTGGCCACCTATCTAAAGCCATCGTAAGGTACACTCTCCAAAAGCATTAAGGATTCCATTCACAGCCACACCCCATAGTAGGTCTAAAGCTCCGCCTAAGCTTTGCAACTAATTTATAACTCTTCCTACCCATAAGAGACAAGAAGGCTGCCACAAAATACTTAAAGTTGAAGGGATACACCTTTATTGCTTTAAAGATATAATCCCTCCCCTGCTTTGTTTTTCCTATCTGATACCAAGCACTACCAATAGTATAAAAGAACCTTGCCAAGCACCTTTTACTATCCTGAATATCTTGAAAATGTTTCTGCAGAATCCTCTCAAGCCCCTCAACAATCGCCCATTCATTACAGGATAAACTCCCTGGTGTACAGTGGGATATAACCAGCAACTCATCGAGATACCTAAACTCATAAAACTTTGAAAGCCTAATAAAAAGTTCCCAATCCTCGAATGCAAAGAAACCCTCATCAAAAAGACCCACTCTACCAAAACATTCCGCCCTCACAAGAACAGTTGGGGTATGCACAAAGTTCCACTTCAGAAGCTCACGGTAAACATTACCGCTGTTCTGTTTCACCTTAAGAGAAGGAAAATAAGCTCCTTCTCTTCCCCATCGCCTCCATATTTTCGTATAAACAACACCTACACTATCGGGTGAACCCTCAAAGATCCGAATCTGCTTCTCCAACTTCTCTTTCATCCACTCGTCATCGTCGTCCAAAAAGCCTATATAATCCCCTCTTGCAGCCCTAATACCCACATTCCTCGCTACAGAGGGACCCCTTCTGAAATTACGCCTCATATACCTAATTCTACCATCAAATTCCTGAAATCCTCTAACCACACCACACGTATCATCAGTAGAACCGTCATCCACAACGATTATCTCAAAGTCTTGATAGCTTTGGTTCAGGACACTACGAATAGCCCTCCCTAACAAATGCGATCTATTATATGTTGGTATCACAACGCTAACGGTTGGCCTACTATTCATAATCTATACTGTAACTATCCTCCTCCTTCGGAACTTACTTATGTCTCCCACCTTAAAACCTTCAGTTAGAGTAATCCTCGGCAAACAGCAACCACAGTAACGCTTGTGCTCAGGATAAATGTTCCCCCACCTTGCAGTAACAACAGTTCTAAAACCAAGTTCTCCTAATATCTCCGTTTCCCTCACCCCCACCTCCTCTCTACCACCAAAAGGATAAGCAAAGTGCTTAACCTTCCTACCAATCCTGTGTTCTATTATCCTATTAGCATCCATGACCTCAGCCACAATCTCATCTTCGGAGAGCTTACTAAACACAAGGTGATTAACAGTATGATTACCTATCGTGCATAACTTTTCCTTGCTCAATAGCTCGACATCTTTCCAGCTCATACACAGCTCTTCGTTTCTATAAAACCAGTTTACATCATACCTTCCGAAAAGCCCGTTCAGTTCACACAAAAGATCCTCTTGTCTTAAACTTCGAACCAATTTCCCCAATTCCAAAAGAACATTATTCTTCTGGGCATAAGTATCGCAGATAAACCTATCACCACCAACTACTAACTCATCACTTCTTAAGGCCAGGTTTTCTAATGCATACCACCAAAGAATGCCCTTTCGGTCAAGAAATGAAGTAGTTATATAGACCGTAAAAGGCACACTATATTTCTTAAAAATAGGATATGCCTCCTTAAAAACATCTATATAGCCATCATCAAGTGTAAAAACCACCCCTTTTTTTACTACTTCCCCAGAGTGCAAAGCTTCATACAGATCATCTATACTCATAAAGTGGTAGCCCGCATCCCCAAGCAAAACTATGAAATCTTCCAAGAACTCTGGCGAGACTCTAAACACATCGTTTGCAGGGAGTTCGCCTACCGGAGAGGATCGCACATGATGGAGCACAAATATAGTTGCTATCCCTCTGTAGTAACCGCTAATGAGATTAAAATCAGACAAAAATCTTACAACCTTTTGCCTCAGCCACCCCAAAACTACACCATCACATATGGATTTAAATATGGTAAACTCACCCGAAAACCCAAGCCGAGTTTTGTTCCGTACAAACTACCATGAAACTTACCAAAACATTGTATCATTTACATATTGACCCCGTCAAGGTCACATGATAAAATACCTGCGAGATGAAGAAGATTGCCTTTATCGTAATCCTTTTAGCAACAATGCTGGCAGTCAATCTGCCTGTAAACGCCAGAGGCATACCGATACTCATGTTTCATCATATAGCACCACTTCCTGAAACTAATGTAGGGAATTACATATCTCTTTGGACCACCCCGCAGACCTTTGAAAGCAAACTAAAATACCTAAGAAACCACAATTATCATACGATAAGCCTGATGGAACTCTACTTATGGAAACACCATAAGCTCAAGCTACCACCAAACCCAATAGTCCTAACAGCAGATGATGGATACAGTGATATATATACCGTTGCATTTCCACTATTAAAGAAGTATCATGCCAAGATGACAATATTTCTTATAACAGCTTACATAGGTGCAAAAGGACATCTAAGTTGGCCAGAGATATGGACAATGAAGGAAAGTGGTTTGATAGAGATTGGTTCACACACTATAACGCATCCAAATTTGGTAATGTTGTACTCCTATTCACCCAAAAGATGTTGGGAACAGATAGTAAACTCAAAGCTTTACTTAGAACAAAACTTACATACAAGGATAAACTTCTTATCCTATCCCTACGGGAAATATAATAAGGCGATAGAAAAGATGGTAAAAAAGGCTGGTTACTTAGGTGCAGTTTCAACAGAAGCGGGAAACAACTATCCTTACACAGACGAGTTCGGATTAAGAAGGTGGAGAGTGAGAAGTTTACCTCCCAAACGCATAACCTTCTAAATCCAACGTTGCAACCTCAAATCCAGAGTCTTTACACTGCTGCACTATTTCACGACTAATCTCTCTTCCACAAATAGCATCGATTTCATTCTTGCCTACCTGTATACGACAGACCCCACCATCATGTACCCTTACCCTAATCACGGAAAAACCCACAAGCTTCAAGTAGGCTTCAACCCTCTCCACTCCTCTGAGAAGGCATATACTGGGAGAAAATCCAAATGGAAATCTGGTTAACAAACATGTATTAGAGTAAACTGTATCTAATGGTATCCGAAGATGCTCGCATAGGGAAGTTATCTCTTCCTTTTCCAATCCCACTTCCAACATGGGAGTGTAAACTCCAAGCTCCCTTAGGGCCACAATACCCGGCCTATCATGGTGGGTATCCGTAAGATTTGTACCATCCAACAATTGATAACCTCCCTCTTCGCACCAGGAAAGCATCTTTGAATACATTGCCTTCTTGCAAAGATAACACCTTTGCTTCGTATTCTCCATAACACTTGCCAACTCCATCCCGTCTATCTTTAGTGTCACAAGTTTCACTGCCATATCGTGCGAGAGTAGTTGGACAGAAATCCTCTGTTCCTCAACGATATAGGGGGTATCAACGAAGAGAGCTACAACATCTCTACTCACATCTCTTGCTACTGCAAGAAGAAATGTACTGTCCATCCCACCGGAAAACGCAACTGCAACCTTTCCACGATGCCTTATAACCTCTTGAAGCAGGTAGAGTTTGACAAACTTAACGATCCCCCTTAAAGCACTTCCCCTATGGCTAATTTCCTCCTTCTGCTCAGGCAAAAGTTGAGCAAAGGTCTTATCAAAGGCATCAACAAAGAATATGGGATCATAACCAAATCCATTACTCCCAACAGGCTCAGTAAGTATTCTACCCTCCACTACCCCTGTAGATATATACCTCTTTCCACCTGGAACAGCAAAAACGGTAACACATCGAAACTGCGCACTTCTACTCCCCTCAGGAACACCTTCAAGTTCTCTCAATACCCTGCTTATCCTCTGCCTGTCATCACTGCCATAACGAGAAGAGTATATTCCTGGCCTACCCCCAAGCGCATCTACCTCCAAAGCGCTATCCTCTGCTATCACTGGCAAGCCAAAAAACTTGGAGTACTCAACCGCCTTTTTAACAGCATTTTCTTCAACCGTCTTACCGTCCTCTTCCACTACAGGGTAGTAAGGAAAATCTTTCAAAGAGAGTAGGTCAATCTCCGGAAGTTCCCTGGCAAAAAACGAAGAGATCTCCTTGAACTTCCCCTTATTAGTTGTAGCAATAACTATCTCCAATTCTCTTTCACTCCGACCTTACCAAGGGAAATTCTTTGCATGTTTATTAGCTCTCTTATTCCCTTATGTGCCAATTGCAAAAGCTCGTTCATATCTTGCATGGAAAATACCCTGTGTTCTGCAGTTCCCTGAACCTCTATGAAGTTCCCATCGTCTGTCATCACTACATTCATATCCACATCTGCCTTGGAGTCCTCTTCAAAACACAGGTCCAAAAGCTTCTCACCATCCACTATCCCTACGCTAACAGCTGCAACATAGTTCTTTATAGGGATATGATCTATTTTCCCATTTTCCCTCATCGTAGTCAGAGCATCAACAAGTGCAACAAATGCAGCAGTAATAGATGCCGTTCTTGTTCCGCCATCCGCCTGAAGGACATCGCAATCTATCCAGATGGTATGCTCATTCAAACTATCAAGGTTAACCACAGCTCTCAAAGCTCTCCCTATCAACCTTTGAATCTCTTGACTCCTACCGTTTATCTTTCCCCTCACAGACTCCCTCTGATTCCTCGTCTGTGTGGCCCTCGGTAACATAGCGTACTCTGCCGTAACCCATCCCTTTCCAGTACCTTTCAGAAAAGGAGGCACTTTATCATCCACCGAAGCAGTAGCGATCACCCGTGTATCTCCCATCTCTATCAACGCAGAACCCTCTGCATACTTGTTATATTTTCTTATGATCCTTACCTTACGCAACTGGTCATTGTTTCTACCATCAACTCGCAACACTATCACCTCTACTAAAATATATCTTTGTCTGGGATCAACGGCTTGCTTATATCTATATGTCCCTTTAGTGTTGGCAAAATCTTCCCATCAACCAGTATCTGAACCTCTTTTATATCTGGCAAAAAATTGGCAACAACACTGTCAACGATAGAATAGATGGTCAAAAGTTCTGCCCTACTTCCACCTGGATGGTTGTTTACAATAGCAGAATTAAAGTCAAGATACACTACATCCTTGCCAATAAAGACATGCTTTAGCACAACACCTTTAGGTATCACAGATATGCTACCCTCTGTTGATGGCCCCTCAAGAAGTTTATTTACAACCTCCTTTACCATTACGTCCATTGGTGCCTTTTTAACAAAACGCTGTTCCACATCGAAGTGCCTTCCATCTGCATCTCCATAGTAAATAAATACCTTCACCATATTGGGCGATTCTTCCTTTATCACCTCAGGAAACGGTGGAAGATTTCTTTCAGTTTTTTGCACTACCTTAGTAACCTTTTTTACCATCCCCTTGTTGAGAAAGTACCCCACCATGTAGTAGCTAACCAGACTCACAACAACAAACAATACCCCAAGCAACAAAAATGTCTTCAAAAAACTACCTTCACCCTTTTTCTTCACATGCTTTGCCATTACCTTCCACCTCTGTACAGGGAGAAAAACCTCTTTATCCCAATCGCAATGTTTCTTGCCATCATTTTCTGAAATGTATAGTTAGAAAGCAATTTTTCTTCTCTCGGGTTAGATATAAATGCCATCTCCACCAGTACAGCAGGTATGGCATCAAATCCTTCCAGTACTACAAATGGTGCCTGTGCAACCTTTCTCGAGTATACCCATTTCACCCTTTTTATCTGCTTTTGTAGTATCTCTGCCAAACGGGCACTTGTATTAAGCTTTGCATTCCTGCGCATATCTGCAAGAATAATAGACAAAAGATTCATCCTGCGCTTGGTTTCTTTGCCGCTCACACCCAAACTCTTGTTTTCTCTAATGGCCGTCTCCATAGCGCTTCTGCTCGACGGCAAAGACATATAGTATACTTCAGCACCAGAGGCCTTTCTGCTGAACGCAGCGTTACAATGAAGGCTTATAAATAGGTCTGCATGGAGCTTTTGTGCAATCCTCGTCCTACCTCTAAGGGAAACAAACACATCCTTGTCTCTTGTCATTGCTACCCTATATCCCATGGAAAGGAGGTACTTTCTGAGCAAAAGCCCAACTTTAAGGGTTATATCCTTTTCCTTAACCCCGGTAGGTCCTATAGCACCCGGGTCTTTACCACCATGACCAGGGTCTATTACTATGAGAGGCCTCTTTGAAGGCACAAATCTCTTCTCCGAAGGCTTCGTTCCACTCGAAACCTCAGACTTCACTTCGACAGGACTCCGCTTGTGCTGAACATCAACAACAACCCGCGGAGGCTTAGAAAGAGAAAAGACTTTAAATGGAAGAGCCGACACAAGATAAACGCTCAAATACACCTTATCATTCTTTACATATATCCTCACACTTTTAACAAAACCATCACTTACATCCTTAGAAATAGCCTTATTCAAATGAACATTGGAAAGAACTACATTAACAGCATCTATATCCCTATCAAAACTACTGCTAAATGAAGGTAGTTTATCTAATTCCACAACTATTCTCGTAAATGCATCGTGCGTAGAAGACCTTATCCCCACTACACCACAAAATCCGGAAGGAGTCTCTGGGCTTTTCTGCTCTTGCGGTTTCTCTGGTTGTTGGGGTTTCACTTCTTCTTTCTGGGTAACCTGCTGGATCTTATAAAAGACTCTTCCAAGTATCTTTAGCATATCTATTGGAACCCACAATTCCCCATCCTTGTAAACTGGTTTCTGATTCAAGGAGTATATGTTCCTATCCACATAGACTATCACATTACCTGCCTGCACTTGTATTTTGTGCTTACCTATGAATGACAAAAGCGTCTTGTCGGCCTTACTATATTTATACTTACCACCATAAAGATCAGTAAGTTTCTGAAATGGAAGGTATATTACTTTACCAGATTTAAAGTAACCTATGGATACCTTCTTGTTCAACCATCTCAAAGAAACAACACTCTTAGAATACGCAACACCACAGGCTAATAGGACAATTAAAAGCACCATCAAGAAAACGCATAACTTCCTCAAAGGCATTTATCAATCCCCTCCCAAAACGATGTCCCTCACTCTCAGCGTGGCACCTCCTATGTTTCCAAAGAAGGTGGTGTCTTTACCAACAAAGTCTACCTTTCTCATCATGTCCAAAATATTATCACTAATAGTAACACCTCTTACAGGATAGCTAATCTCACCATCCTCTATCCACAAACCAGAAACGCCAACAGAAAACTCTCCAGAAACCGGATTAACTGTATGCATGCCAAGTATTTCATATACGAGTATTCCTCTCTTCACACCAGCAATGGCATCATGCAAACCTCCATCTTTTCCCTCTACAAATAGATTTGATATTCCAACTCCGGGTAGCGTGGCGTAAGATCTAACGCCATTACCAGTTGATCGAACGCCATCTTTGTTAGCAGTATATATGTTATAAAGATAGCCATTCAACACACCATCCTTTACTAAAACCTTTCTTGAAGTCTTTACGCCCTCTGCATCCGTCGGCGAACTGCCCAACCTACGAGGCAGCGTGCCATCATCTATTATGGTAATCTTGCTAGAAAAAAGTGCCTCACCCTTTTTATCCCACAAAACTGAACGCCCCTTCTGTCCCTCCTCAGCAGAAAACAAGGGGGCAAGGACGGAAAGAAGATCAACCGCAGAAACAGGGTCAAAAACAACAGAAATAGTTCCACTCCTAACGCTCTTTGCATCGAGCATCTCCACTGCCCTACGAGCAGCAACCATCCCTACCTCTTCAGGTAGATCATCTAAAAAAACAGCACTATTACCATAATACCCAGTAGCCATGTCCTTATCGCCCTGAGCAATAACTCCAACGCCTACCCCTACAGAAGTGGATTCGTTTTCCACAAAAAGCCCATTAGTATTGGCAATCAAAGAGAAACTATAACTGTCCGAATAACTTGCCTTCCTTGTATGTACAATTCGCTTGTCATACTTTCTCGCTGACTCCTCTATTCCACGAGCAATACCTACTTTTTCTGAGACATCTATCTCAAGCAATCTGGTGTCAACCATCTGCAACTCAACAATACCTTCCGGCTGCTTAGCCAAAGAGTTATATGGATCCAAATCAACCACATCAGACAAGAGCACAGCATCCTCTAATGTTTGAATAATCGCATCCCACTCAAAGCTGTTGGTATAGGCAAAACCCTGCTTATCGCCTCTTACAACCCTTATACCCACCCCTTGTTCAACAGAGCTTTCCCAACTCTCCACATCACCATCGCTAAACTCAACAGAAAAGGACGAAGAAAGACCAAACACAAAATCTGCATCTATCTCTTTAGACTTAGCAACATCAACAGACCTCAAAGCCAATTCTCTTACCCTATCCACATCAAGATAAACCATCTCTATTGTTCCTCCTCCTAAGTTCGTCTATCTTCCTCCTTAAACGCCTCTCATACCCCATAGTCGTGGGTTCATAATACCTTCTCGCTTCAGGAAGATACATCTGTCTTACCCAGTGCTCTGGATAATCGTGGGGATACTTATAACCCTTTCCCATTCCCGGCCCTCTGAGATGAACGGGAACTTCAAACAATCTTCCCCTCTTTACGTCTTCCTTCGCACTATTCACAGCCTTATAAACAGAGTTACTCTTTGCAGAAGTTGCAACATATAGTGCTGCTTCCCCCAGCGGTAAAATAGCCTCTGGCCACCCTATCATATCAGCAACCTGCACAGCAGCAGAGGCAACAACCAACGCTATCGGATCTGCCAAACCCACATCCTCTGCTGCACATATAGCAATCCGTCTTGCGATAAACCTCACATCCTCACCGCTCTCTGCCATCCTAACAAGCCAGTATATAGTAGCATCGGGGTCAGAACCTCTCATGCTCTTTATAAAGGCAGAGATAAACTGATAATGTTTCTCCCTGTCCTTATCATACCACAAAGGTGGTACTTGTAAAACCTCTTTCAGCGTCTTAGACTCTATTTTTGCCTCTCCGCTACTTTCATCCAAGGTGGCATAAAACACCATCTCCAATGCATTGAGCAAAGCTCTTGCATCGCCACCAGAGAGTGCAATCAGGGAGTCTTCCGCCTCCTTTTCCAAAATTACCCTGTAGCTACCCAGACCCCTATTTTTATCCACTATAGCCATATCCAATATAGTTTTCAATTCATCTGGTGCAAGCGGCTTAAACTCAAATACCTTCAGACGAGAAATCAGGGCACGGTTAAGTTCAAAGAAAGGATTTTCGGTGGTAGTTCCTATAACAATGACACTACCATCTTCCATGTAAGGCAACAATACATCCTGCTGAAGCCTATTAAACCTATGCACCTCATCTATGAAGAGTATCAAGGGTGGGGAAGCAACAGCTCTTGCAACTATTGGCTTAAGCTCTTTAATACCAGCAACCGCAGCATTAAGTCTTTCAGAAGGGTAACCAGTTTCTAAGGCAATGATGTTGGCAACTGCACTCTTTCCAACACCCGGGGGACCATAAAACACCATAGAGCCAATGGCATCTCTCTCTATAAGTGTCCTAAGTGGTTTCCCTTCACCAAGGATGTGCCTCTGGCCAACAAACTCACCGAAGTTTCTCGGCATCATCCTCAAAGAGAGTGGCACATATCCCTTCACATTAAACCCTTCTTCTTTAAAAGTTCACCTATTATCTCTTTTGTTATACTTGCAGACGCAGATGCGATCTCTATAGCATCACGCCTATCAGTATAAAACCCCTCAACGACATAGTCTACAAGATCTATATAGCCTTCATCCATAAACACTACATTGAGGAGCGGATTTATGGAAAGAAGTCTCTCTTTTAGAAAATCCCTCCTTGTAAGTCCCACCGTTTTGGAAAATGCATCACAGTCACCCGAGCAAACTATACCACCATCTCCAACGATCACCAAACTCCCAACACCCATTCTAACCAACAACTCTGCAACCATAAAGCCAAACTCATCAGGTTCAACTATAGCAACGGCACTATTACTTAGTGCCTTCTCCTCCGCAAAAGACAAAAAAGTAGAAAACTCCCTCTGTTGTAAAGCAGGGTCTTCGAGAATCGTGGTGTAGAGCTCTTGCAGATTATCCACAATAAGATCTGCATTGCAGGAGGTTGGATACTTAAAACTCCTAATAAACACAGTCCTTGAGCCTGCCCTTGCACCCGAAAGGACATCATACTCAAAATCTCCTATCATTACCACATCCCTTGGTGAAACCCCCATGAGCTCACATGCAGAAATAACAGCAGCCGGAGAAGGTTTTGGATCTGAAATTTCTCTACTTACCGCCACATCCCAATCCAGAGAAAACTTCTCCCTTACACGCTCAACCGTCTCCCAACAGTTCCTCGTAACCACACCCCACTTCAACCCTCTCTTTTTTATATAAGAGATTACCTCAAGTACACCATCCTTCAAAACGCTACTTTCAACCGCATCCAACTCCATCTTTTTCAACTTATTGCGAGCCCACAATCTCTTCTCAACAGGGAGCTTTTCCATACTCTCCAGGATAGGGACCTGTCTACCAAAAAGCTCCATTTTAATAGCAGATAAATCCAAGTTGCTTTCCACAACCACACCGTCTAAATCAAACAAATACGCCTTAAGCTGTGAAAATCGCCACATGAAATACCTCCATAACACATAACCCCGCCGTGCCGTGTGTCGAAGGCTTTGAACCTGTTCCCTCAGAACAGGCGGCACTCCCTCGAGTACTTCGCGTAGGCCACACAGGCCTGCGACTCCATACCCGAAAGTGAGCACCCTTTTATTCAGTGTTGGCTCAAAGCTTTCTTATCCACACGTACACCGCAGGGCCTCTCTGGAGATATTTTACCACACAGATACCTATTGTTCAAGGTGATTTTCACAGGTTAGCAAAAATACAATGAAATCTTCAGAATATTAGATAAAGACTGTATGTGTAAACTTAATCTTCATTTGTCAATGGTTTAATTATGTGAATACATTATCAAACATTTTGCACTTGACACACTTATTGTTATTATTTATAATATTTTCAAAAGCTACATGCCCCGACCTTATACTCCCAAAAGTTCCCTCTCTGGGAGTATAAGGCGTTAGGGGTAAGGGGGAAACCCCTTACCCTGCCGTTTTGCAAAGGGGTATCCCTTGTAGGAGGGGTACCCCTTTCGTACATTGCATAGAAGGAGGTGGTTCTATAAGGGAAAGTATCTAAAACTTAACCGAGATAACACTTCCAGGAGGTGAACAAGGGTATGTTAAGCGGGTATATGGGAAAGATTTTAAGGATTAACCTTACAGAAAAAAGTATAAAGGTAGAAGAGTTAAACGAAGAGTTGGCAAAAGGGTTCATAGGAGCTCGAGGGCTGGCGGAAAAGATACTTTACGATGAGGTTGACCCAAAAACAGACCCACTATCTCCAGAGAATAAACTGATATTTGCGACAGGGCCTTTAACGGGAACAATAGCCCCCACAGGAGGAAGATATGACCTCGTAACAATAGGGGCACTAAATCATAGGATAGCTGCGAGCAACTCTGGTGGATTCTTTGGTGCAGAACTAAAGCTTGCAGGATACGACCTACTCATAGTAGAAGGTAAAGCGGATAAACCCGTATACATATGGATAAACGATGACCATGTCGAGATAAAAGATGCCTCCCATCTATGGGGCAAAGACGTGTACGAGACTACAGATACAATAGTAGAGGAGCTCGGAGACAAAAGGGTAAAAGTAGCATGTATAGGGCAAGCAGGAGAAAACCTCGTAAAATTCTCTGCCGTAATGAACGACAAGTACAGAGCAGCAGGAAGAACTGGTGTCGGAGCAGTAATGGGATCAAAAGCTCTAAAGGCAGTCGCTGTTAGAGGCACAAAAAAGGTAAAGATAGCAAATGATGCAAAGTTTAAAGAGGCTATGAAAAAATCAATGGATCTAATAAAGAGCAACGGTGTAACATCTCAAGGGTTACCCACATACGGCACAATGGTGCTAAACAATATAATTGACCAACACGGATTATATCCCACAAGAAACTTTCAAGACGGGACATTCGAACATGTAGAAGATGTGAGCGGAGAAAAATTAAAAGAAACCTATCTCGTAAGAAACAGAGCTTGTTTTGCATGTCCTATAGGTTGTGGAAGGGTATGCAGATTGCCAGATGGAGAAGAGGGTGAAGGTCCGGAGTACGAAACAAGCTGGGCATTCAGTGCAGACTGTGGAGTAAATGACTTAATAGCTGTGATAAAAGCTAACAATCTGTGCAATAAGTACGGGTTAGATACCATCTCAACCGGTGCAACCATCGCAGCCGCAATGGAACTGTACGAAAAAGGTTACCTGAAAGAGGAAGACTTAAATGGCGGTCCAAAACTAAACTTCGGGAACGCAGAAGCAATCACATATTACACGGAAGCAATAGCACTAAGGAAAGGACTCGGAGATAAATTGGCAGAAGGATCATTGAAGTTTGCAGAGAGCTACGGACATCCCGAACTCTCCATGAGTGCAAAGGGACAAGAACTCCCAGCATACGATCCAAGAGGAGCTCAAGGACATGCCCTTGAATACGCAACATCAAACAGGGGTGGATGCCATGTAAGAGGATACATGATATCACCTGAGATCCTTGGAGTACCAGAGAAGCTTGACCCATTTTCAACGGAAGGAAAGGCAAAATGGGTCAAGACATTCCAAGACCTTACAGCAGTTATAGACTCTGAAGGACTGTGTCTATTTACATCCTTTGCATTAGGGCTGCAAGAATACACAGAACTTTACAACGCCGTAGTCGGGACAGACTACTCTCCAGATGAAATGCTGAAATTAGGGGAGAAGATCTGGAACTTGGAAAAGCTGTTCAATCTGAAAGCCGGGTTCGGAAAGGGAGACGACACATTACCGGAGAGGTTCCTCAAAGAACCAATGCCTTCAGGGGCAGCAAAGGGACAGGTTGTGCAGCTCGAGAAGACCCTACCAGAATACTACAAGCTAAGAGGATGGAACGAAGAAGGGATCCCTACAGAGGAAAAACTAAAAGAACTGGGATTGGAGTAAAACCACCAAGGTGGGAGGTTAAAAGAATCTCCCACCTTGATCACTCCTCCATCAGAAAGAAGGTACGAAATGACAGAAAATATAGTGCTTTCATTTAAAGACCATACCGTCATAATTGAAAAGAAATTAAATCTCAGAAAACTATACATTGAAATAACAAACAGGTGCAACCTCAACTGCAAGATGTGTTTCAGAAGATTCTGGAAAGACCCCATAGGGGAAATGAAGTTAGAGGATTTCAAACATATACTTAACAGCGCAAAAGCGTTCAAAGAGCTGGAAACCATATACTTAGGAGGAATAGGAGAACCAACTGTACATCCAAACTTCACTCAAATTATGCAGATGATAAAGGAGGAGGGTTACAGACTGGAATTTGCAACAAATGGCACAACGCTAAAGAGGTACGCAAACGAGATAGTAGATAGCGGTGTAGATACCATTATCGTATCCATAGATTCTCCCAATCCCTTAATCTACAAGGATATAAGGGGAACTGAATTCTTCAGTATAATAGAGAATGTAAAAGCCGTGCAAGAAGCAAAGGAAAAGAAAGGGAAACAAATACCTACCATAGGTATAGAGGTAGTAGTAATGAAGAAGAATCTCAACAGTTTAGAAGAGATTGTGAAACTCGCTGGCAAAGAGCTACATGCAAACTTCATTATGTTTTCCAACTTAATGCCATTCAGTAAAGAGTTATCTGGAGAGATAGTTTACGACGGAACTGTAGATACACAAAGCATGGTAGATAGGTTAAATAGACTCATAGGAACCTACCGAATCAGGATCTTGACCCCAAAGTTTGAACTACTAACGGAGAGGAGATGCCAGTTTATAGAAGAATACGCAACAGTAATAAGATGGGACGGAGAGGTAGCACCATGCTACAGATTTTTGCATAGCTATCCCGAATACATATTTGGCAGAGAAAAGTGGGTAAGGGCTTACTCCTTTGGCAACGCACTGAAGGAGGGTCTGCAAGAGATCTGGACAAAAGAATCATACATAGCATTCAGATACATGGTAAAAAACTTCCTCTTTCCATCTTGTACAGACTGTCCACTCAAAGATGTTTGTGAATATGTAAAGGATACTTCTGCGGATTGCTGGGGAAACACACCATCGTGTGGGGACTGCCTTTGGGCAAGGGACATCGTAAAATGTCCTTAAACATGGTGGAGGCGGCGGGAATCGAACCCGCGTCCGAAGGGACCTGGTGTTAAAGGATACTACAGGCATAGTTGGGGTTTTGACATTCGGCAAACAGGCCTCCCCCCAACCGGATACCCATTTGCCTATCCCAGTACTTGTCTCCTTGCAATCCCGGGAAAGACTGCAAGGACAAGCTGCCATTAACGGTTACACCCTCTACCTCTCGACAGCTAAGAGGCAGAAGATGTGGCTGTCTTTAAGCAGCCAAAGCGTATGCAGGTTCTTCTGCAGTTACTTTTTTCCCCATTGTTTAACGAGGTTATGGGACCTCGGCCTGCACCTTCACACCTCATCCCCCGTCGAAACCATTTCGCCCCCATATTTATCCCCTTTTAATGGCTTCACGGAGTCTCCTTTCAACCTCTTTCTTAGCTAATTCTCTCCTTTTATCATACACATGCTTTCCCTTTGCTAAGGCAAGCTCTACCTTTACCTTTCCCCTCTCATTTATATACATGGACAACGGCACAAGGGTATAACCTCGCTCCTTTGTTTTACCTATAAGTTTTCTTATCTCCTGCTTGTGCAATAACAGTTTTCTCTTTCTTAAAGGGTCATGATTCATATAGCTCGCCGGATCATACACACTTATGTGTACACCTTTTAGCCACACCTCTCCTCCTTTTACTTCTGCGTAGCTATCCTTCAGGTTCACTCTCCCCTCCCTAATCGCCTTTACTTCCGTTCCCTGAAGAACTATCCCTGCCTCATACTTATCTTCTATAAAATAGTCGTGATAAGCCTTTCTATTTCTCGCTACAACTTTCAAATACAACCCCCTATATTATTATATCATGACCGGGAAGCTACTCAAACGCTTTACTGAAAAAGCCCAAAAGATTTTTGCCGAGTATCTTATCCACACCTTCAGAAGCAAATCCTGAGTCCTCGAGCAACACTCCAAGCTTCGAAACGCTCCTATCTCCCTCCAAACCGTCGACAAACTTATCCTCTATACCAGGGATGTGGTCAACGAAATCAAAACCCACAGCTACATTGTCCAATCCAACCATCTCAGCCACATACTCTATGTGTCTTACATAGTCTCCCACAGAAGCCTCTCCTCCATCCCTCAAAAAGTGTGGAACAGCCGTAATACCTATAATTCCACCCTTCTCAGCGAGTGCTTTTATTTGATCATCCTTCAAATTACGGGGGTGACTACAAAGAGAAAAAGCATTAGAGTGAGATGCCATAACATTTTCGGCAAGTTCAACCACATCCCAGAACCCCTTCTCACTAAGATGAGAGACATCCACAACCATCTTTAGCTCATTCATAACCTTTATCAATTCCTTCCCAAAACTGGTTAATCCCCCTCCCCCGCCAACCTTTATGCCATCTGCAACATAATTTCTATTATTCCATGTCAGGGTAATCACTCTAACACCAAGTTCATAAAAGATATAAAGCAAATTTAAATCCCTATATATGGGCTCAGCACCTTCAAGGGCAAGAACAAAACCCACCTTATCCTGCTCAAAGCTCCGTTCAAACCCTCTTGAATCCGAAATCAACATAAAATCATCTGTTCTCATGCTTTCCTGATAAAATGCAGAGATCATATCTAAAGCCCGCCTGAGTGCAAGTTCTGGTAGGTAAAACTCTTCAATCCAAACAGCCAACACCCGAAAGCGTATAGAAGCACTTCTCATGTCACGAAGTATTACTTTCTCCATAAAGTCAACCTTTCCTCTTTCCCTGTGCAACAAGACATCCAGCAGTAAATCAGAGTGAGCATCAAACACAAATCTATCCAAAGAATACACTTCCCATCTTATAAAGCTCCATATCCACAGTCCTCATGGTTTCAACAGCATCTTTTAGTGGAACAGTTACTATCTCCATACCTTTCACACCCACCATCACACCAAACACACCCTTGTTAACAAGGTCTATCGCAGCTATCCCATATTTCGTTGCAAGTATTCTATCAAATGCAGTAGGAGAGCCACCTCTCTGGACATGTCCAAGCATCGTAACTCTCGTCTCATACCCCGTTCTCTTCTCTATCTCCTTTGCAAGAACATAACCTATCCCCCCCAACCTCACATGACCAAATGCATCAACCTTTTCCTCCTGAATAACGAGTTCACCCTCCTTAGGTTTACTACCCTCGGCCACAACAACTATACTAAAGTCTTTACCCCTCTGATGCCTCTTCTTTATACTGTTGCACAACTCGTCTATATCAAAAGGGATCTCCGGTATAACTATATAATCAGCACCCCCTGCAATTCCACCTTCAACTGCTATCCATCCCGCATGTCTCCCCATAACTTCCACAACCATTACCCTATGGTGTGCCTCCGCAGTTGGATGAAGCCTGTCAAGGGCTTCCATGACTACAGATACAGCTGTGTCAAAACCTATAGTATAGTCTGTGCCAGAAACATCGTTGTCTATGGTCTTCGGTATCCCGACGCACTTCACTCCATCTTCGTACAACCGTGCCGCCACGCTAAGTGTATCATCACCACCAATAACAACAAGCGCATCTATCCCATGTTTGGAAAGAGTTTCAAGCACCTTATTAACACCGTCTTCTACTCTAAACGGATTGGTACGAGAAGTCCCAAGGATAGTACCACCTTTGAAAAGAATACCAGATATGTCATCCAAAGTCAGTTTTCTGAGCTTATCCTCAACAAGACCCAACCAACCATTCTCAATGCCAAGCATCTCAAAGCCATACTCAACTATTCCCTTCCTTACCACTGCCCTTATAGCAGCATTCAGACCCGGACAATCTCCACCACCTGTCAAAACTCCTACTTTCATCTACACACCCCCTATAACATCTTTTTTCCACAGAAATCAATCGCTGACCACAAAAGGCAACTTTGCAGAAGTAGTCTTTTCGGAAAAGAGATCAGAAAGCATAATACTAAGCACATACTTCCCAGGCTTAATTCCTTTAAAGCGTATCCTAAAGTTTACATATATTTCCGTATTGGGTGCATACGAAGACCACAAAAACTTACCCCATCCCTTTCTCTGGAAGATCTTTCTACCATCTGCATCAAACAGGGTAGCCCCCAAAATGAAACCAAACCTATACTTGTTATCTCTCTTAAACAGCGTATAACCCACAGGTCTTATGTAGATAAGCATCTCTTCTCCAGGCTTAAAGACATTGTTTTTCCTTGCCTCATACACACCAACACCCCTCGCAGCCTTACTAACAAACAAGATCTTAGTTATCTTGAGAGGTGATTTGTTCCAAACCTCTATAAACAAATGATGTATCGCTTCAAGCGCCTCAAAGAACTTCTGCTCACTCAACAACTTATCAATATTCTGAACCTCCGTTGAAGCCATTGCCAAAGAACTCAAAAACAAAATACCGCTTACCACTAACACACTTATAATCCTCGTTCTCATCCCCATCTCCTCCTTTCGATATCCTATATACTTTATCACAAGGTCACAGCAAAAAAAAGCCTTAATAGGGTTTGAACAGCAAATTAAGACTTGAATCTACTAAATAGTTAAATTATAATAAATAGCGCCAATCTGAGGAAAGGTGTGCAGATGAAAAGAAGAGGATTCACACTCATAGAGTTGATGATTGTCGTAAGTATAATTGGGGTTTTATCTGCGATAGTCGTCCCTAAACTCATGCAAAGAGCTCAAGAAGCAAAGATAACTGCAGCAAAGATGCAGATAAAGAACTTCAAAACTGCACTTGAAATGTTCTATCTGGACAACGGATTTTATCCCTCCACCGAACAGGGACTGCAAGCACTCGTGAAGAAACCCGCAACCGGCAGAGAGCCCAAGCATTACAGAAAAGACGGGTACATGGACAAAGTACCCCTTGACCCATGGGGCAATCCTTACATATACAGATGCCCAGGCGAACACGGCGCATACGACATAATCTCCTACGGTGCAGATGGAGAACCAGGAGGAGAAGGAGCAAACAAAGACATTACATCATGGTAGAGACACCCCTCTTACTCTGTTCGTTAATTTGCCTATTCCTTCTATTTCTACGGTAACTGTATCACCTATGTTTACAGGACCAACTCCAGCAGGTGTCCCAGTAGCAATGACATCACCTGGATAAAGTGTCATAACAGAACTAACAAACTCCAATACATAAGGCACATCAAATATGAGCAAGGAGGTTCTGCTATTCTGTCTCATTTCGCCATTTACATAAGATCTTATGTAAAGGTCAGAAGGATTTATGTCCGTTACCACATATGGACCAATCGGCGCAAAGGTGTCGAAAGACTTTGCCCTCGTCCATTGACCATCTTTGCTCTGAAGATCCCTTGCAGTAACATCATTAAAGCATGTGTAACCCAAAATGAAATCCATCACATTTTCTCTTCTCACCCATCTCGCAGTTTTCCCAATTACAACGCCCAGCTCAGCCTCATAGTCCACTCTCGAGGACTGAGGAGGATACACTATCCACTCACCCGGACCAATCACAGCAGAAGAAGGCTTCATAAACAGAAGCGGCTCTTCCGGTATCCGCTCAGACATCTCAGCAGAGTGGTCTCTGTAATTAAGGCCAAGTGCCACTATCTTCGTAGGCGTGACAGGTGCGAGTAATCTCACATCATCAGCGCCGAAACACTCCCCATCAAGCTCTTTACCACTGTAGAACAAGCTCAAAAACTCTTCCCAATTAGAGGAAACCGCACACAGAGTACCGTTTGCTTCAATACCCCAAAAAACCTCACCATTCGCCTCAAACCTCGCAATACGCATGTCTTTTACCTCCCTGAAAAAGTAGAGACTATTATACCATAAAACAGCCACATACCAAAGGCATACAGTCCTGCTTCAACTCCGCTTCCACTCCACTAAGACTGTAACTCTTCCAACCCAATGCAAACGACACAAACCGCATAGCAACCCCCTACTTAAGCAAAAACAAACCAAAGCGTGAAATGTATTCTATCAAAGCACCAACGGTATTTACTACGCTTACACCTTCCATTTTGGAAAGTAAAGCTACATTTCTGAAGTCTACTTCACGCCTGTACAATACAATTTTCCTACCATTGGGAGCGTTTGAAATCATTACCTCGTTTACATCACTTGGAAGAACTACAATTGGAACCCTCGCTTTTCCAGCTTGGGCAAATATAGTAGTAACAAGTGTATCAGCTATACCATAGACCATTTTCGCAACCGTATTAGATGTTGCGGGTGCCACTACCAAAAGGTGATAGTAACCAACAGAAAATCTACCACTTATAGGATATGCCCCACCCCTATCGTAAAATACATGTGCTATGCTTTCTCTCTGAAGCAGGGTAGGTTCGTACATTTTCACCACTTCTTCACCAGCCCTGGAAAGAAACAAATCTATGCCACCTACAGGAAGCCTACAAAGGAGAGATGTAACTTCAGGCATAAATTCACCCGAACCAGTTATAGCCCAGGCAACATTAATCTTCTTCCCCACAACAAAGATACCCCCACCTCAATTCCTCATCCTGAACATAGTTCTTACTCAAGATAATCGAGATTTTCGCCTTATAAAGCTCTCTACCAATATAGAACGCATGATCCGGGTCAGTAATCTGCATTTCGGTAAATATCTTGTGGATATCAGTACCCAACAGAAACTTATCCCTATTAAATACACATATTTTACCTTCAGACGAAACAAATATCCTCCAGTTCCTGTCTTTTATTTCCCGTTGCATACTACGCAGTTCCTCTACCGTAAACCTACTAAATGGTGGATCCTTTAGTGCAACCAGAAGTCCACTGACATTCTTGGGCGGCAGTTTCTCAGCAAAAGAGTAATACGATATCCTTCTTGCTATATCTACCTCACGCACACTCCCTTTAGCCCAGTTAACAACCTCAGTGGTGAGTACATAACGAACACCCAACTCCTGAGCAATACTTACAAGAGCCATGTTTAACCCCGTACTATCGCCATCGGTAAGCTCCGTAAGATTTCCTATCCCCATAAGCATCTCCACATCAGGGAACAGCTCCTTTGCTCGGTGGTATCTAACTATAGAATCAATAAACCCCACATTAAAAGGCGAAATCACCGGATCTATAATGAATTTCTTATCTCCCCTTATCGCTCTAAAATTCCTGACATTTTCTATCAGAGAATTCATCCCAAGGTTACCAAAATCTGGCACAATAACCGGACACGCATTCAAAGATGAAGCCAAATCCATATTGTAAGAGTTCAAACTGAGTACATAATCCACACCTGCACTATCTGCCATAGCTATGGTATCACGGTCAAATGTATCTATGCTAACCATATATCCTCTGTCCTTCAAAGCACTCACAACTTTACCCACATCTTTATAACTGTGACCAGGAATACATCCTATATCTATGATATCTGCACCGCTCTTATGGTAATAATCCGCATAATCCATTATCTTATCGAAGGACAACAACGGTGCATCTACAATCTCTGCAAATATTTTTATATCATAGCTATTCAACCTTATCTTTCTTACGCCCCCACCAGAAAGAAACAAGGGAATGTCCTTTAGATCTTCTGGCCCTTTTTGAACATCTATATCCCACATCTTACTCAGTCTGACTACATCCACATTCTTACACTTACCAGATACGATAACCCTCGATACACCTTCGTCCGGTGAATAATTTTTGAGGATGTAATCCGTAGTCATAAACGCAGCAACTGTTATACCCAATGGCACAACATCCACATTAGACATTTCGCTTACTACCTTTCTCAACGGCTTCTCTGCCAACCTACCAGTAAGCAAAACTACTCTCTTGTTCATTACCTACACATTCTCCTTTTATAAAGCGAAGTGGCAATCTGGATAATGCGCTCTTCCAAATCTCCCAAAACGACCTTGTACTCAAGGGGAATTTTAGATGCACCATTCAGAGCACCCCAAAATGCTCCCACAACTGCTGCCGTGGTATCTGTATCCCCACCTATTAGAATAGAACACCTTATACTATCTTCAAAAGAGGTATAGTGTCTCAAAAAACAGCAGATAGCATTTCCAAGAACACTATAAACATCAGATTTTACACCAATCCCCGGCAAAACATCCACAAGCTCCGATGCTGTCTCCAACAAAGCCAACCGCCTCTTTATCTCCTCTTTTAGCCTAACACTCCGTATTCCCTCAACTACTCTTTCGATGCCTCTGCGAACATCCTCGCCTCTCAATAAGAGATGCAATATCTTAGAAAAGACATATGCTCCTTCTATGGCATCTTCGTTGTTGTGCGTAATCATAACAGTATATCTTATCCCACTCTTCACCTTTTTCTCATCACATCCAAACATAAAAAGCGCAACCGCTACCGATCTCAGTATGCCACCACTCCCTGATGCCCACTGGCCCTTTGCTCCACTTTTAGCAGGTAAAACCCCTCTTTTAAGGTTCTCTATAGCGTGCTTAACTCTACTGCCTATCCTTTTTAACTTACCTTCATCAAAGGAATCTACAAGCCTCCTAGCCATATCAACAGGGTCTATACAACCACACTCTATTAAACTTTCAGATGTAGAAAGCATAAGCTCCGTATCATCCGTTATACTCCCTTCTCCTATCTTCCACTTATCCTTAATATCAAAAGCACTCAAACCTTCGTAGGGGCTCCCCACAACATCACCAACAGAAAATCCCAGGAGAGCCCCGGAAAACTTATCTTCTAACACCACTCAGATACCTACCACCTTTTTAGCAAGCTCATATGCCTCTTCATATCCAAATATACCCTTCTGAGAAGAAACTGCCTCCTCCACCAACTTCAACTCAACCTGCAACTTCACCACACCTATACTCAGCGGCCCAACAGAAAAGACACCGCTCGCTATCTCATCTCCATCTGCAGTTGCTTTCATCCCCTCTATACCCTCTGGTGGAACAGCATTTATATCTGCCACTAACTTGCAACCAGAAAGCTTACCAAGGACATCTTTAGAAAGCGTTCTCACACCCGGAGGAGCAGTGGATACTACAATCTCAGAATTTTTACACGCTTCATAAACTGAATCATCAGACCTTTCGAGTTCGAAGACGCTCACCTTCCCCAAACCCACCTTCTCGTTTACCTCACTTGCTACTTTTTTGGCCACATCATTAGCCAGATCTGCTATAACAACATCTGCTCCCTCCTTAGCAAACAGATGAGCAGCACGAGAACCCACATTCCCAGCACCCGCCAACACCGTAATTTTCCTACCGGAAAGAGTACCCCCAAGCCTCTCTTTGACCGTGTAAGCAACTTTGGCAACCAGTGCAGCAGAAGTCGTGCAGGAACCAGCCGGGTCAAAGATAACCGAAATCTCAAACGGAGGAAACATAGTCTTTTTAGCCACCTTCAGCATCTCCTCACACTTAGCTACATCCTTGCCACCTATAAACAGTGTAGTATCCCCTATCCCCTTGGGACCCCGCGGGAACATGGCATCCATCACGAGGCTCCTCACATCATCTACAGACACATCCCCATATGTAACCACCGCATCTGCCCCACCATCGTAAAGCACAAGCACATCAAATGGGCTTGCATACTTGTCACTACTCAAGAAAAAAACAACCTTCTTAGGCATTACACATCCCCCCCTAATACTAAATATTTTCTCCTACCTTGCCTATAACTTCCCTATAAACATCCTTAAGTGGCACACCTTTCTTCAAGGCAACCTCTCTGCAAGATTCATACTCAGGAGACACAGTAACGGCCTTATCACCTACACTACCAACTTTCACCTTCACACTACCCCAGCTTGTCTCCACAATCCTTTCCTCTCTAAAAAGTTTGTACCTTCTAACTCTACTAACCCTCACACCAAAGGTTGTAGTCTCAGCAAAGAGTTTGCCAAGGATCTCCATCACAGCATCATTTCCCACCGTAACCGAAATCCTGAAACCAGTCCTGTTCTTCTTCATAAAGACCGGAACAACTACTACATCAAGTGCCCCGGCATCAAGAAGCGTGTCATAGAGATTACCCACCATCTCCGGCGTAAGATCATCTACATCGGTCTCAAGGATCACTACTTCATCCGTATCGTAACCTTCAGCCGCATCCAATTCCCCCAAAAACATCCGCAAAACATTAGGAAACTCAGGTATATCCCTACCGCCAGCTCCAAGAGAAACCTTCTCAAGCTTTATATTAGGTATGCTACCAAACTTGCTCGACAGCACCTTCACAATGGCAGCACCAGTAGGAGTAACAAGTTCACCTTGGCCATCAGAATATATCGGCAATCCCTGAAGTATCTCACTTGTAGCAGGTGCAGGCACAGGCATCACCCCATGCGCACACTTCACCCTCCCACTACCCACATTCAGAGCAGACACATACAACGCCTCTACCCCAAGGAGCTCAAATCCCAAGACAGAACCCACAACATCTACAATGGAATCTACTGCACCTACCTCGTGAAAGTGCACTTCTTCCACGGAACATCCATGAACTTTTGCCTCTGCTTCTGCTATAGTGCGAAAAATCTCAATGGATTTCTCCTTAACACTATTCGGAATCGAAGAATCAGCTATAATCCGCTTGATATCACCAAAGTGTCTGTGATGATGGTGTCCCTCATCCCAAGAAACATCTACTTTGGTTGCCCTAACATGATTCTTATACACAATCCTGCTCTTCATTTCAAATTCTATGCCAAGCGTTTTAAGCTTCTCAAACAACACCTCAATGCTCACCCCACCGTCAACTATGGCACCCAAAAGCATATCTCCACTAACACCTGAGGAACAGTCCAAATAGGCCACTTTCAAACAACCACCCCCTCCCTATGTAACAGAATTCCCTTCCAAAAAGTAGACCATTAAAGCCGAAGCTATAAGATCAGCAGATGTCCCCGGATTCAGTTTTCTCCTACCACTACGAAGGTAATCATCCAAGTCTAAGACAGCTTTCCTACCTTCGGCACTCCGCATTCCACCAGCAGCCAGAGTAGATCGAGCTCTATTAACCACATCCATCGCCACATCCATACCATATTTACGCACAATAAGCGAATCTGGCACTTCTGAAAGCAACTCTAAAAATGTGTGCACTACTGCATCCTGAAGGCCTAAATCCTGTCTATTATTGAGCAAACGGGGATACAAAAAACCAAATGTCATCTTATAGCAATTAGCATACTCATACGCAATCGAATCCCTGCTTTCCGCAATCTTCATAGCCTCCTTGAGTGTAATATCTGGAGTGCTCCTAACGTCTGCTTTCTTAGATTCACCTATACCCCCAGGCGAAACCATTCTTATGCCCCTATACACCCACTCCGCATCCTCAACGGTCAAAGAGCTTAAAACCTCACAAAGAGCATCTCTCAAAGGCTCCTCATCAGCTTTTATCCAAAACGCCCTTGCCAAAGGAACTATCAGTAAAACCACACCAAGATTAACATTCACACTGAGATTCTGATATGTTTTCTCTAATGATCTATATATGAGCTTTCCAACACCAAATTTATCCACATCGTACAATGTGATCCCAGTGTTCACCGAAGCAAGAACGAAATCCACGAAGCTCATTTCAGGGAAACCTTTAAAAGGATACACATTACCCGGTTTAGGAGAGCTTGCCTCGTACAAACACGCAAGCTGAGCACACTTCACTATAAAAGCTTTCTTTTCTCTATGCATCTCAATATTTCACCTGCTATATTCACATCCGTAATACTCTGCAAGCCCCTCCATCCGGGGATACCATTTACCTCTATGACATACATCCTGCCATCTTCCGAAAATAATAAGTCTATACCGAGGTAATCTGCTTTGAATACCTCTGCAATCTTGCCGCACACCGCTCTTAGTTCGTCATCCACTCTATAGTATTCGGGCTTGCCACCTTGATGTATGTTATTCTTCCACCCTCCTGAAAGGCGTTTCATCGCAGAAACCACATCTCCATTTGCCCAAAAAACCCTAACATCATAATCTCCGTGCGGCACAAACTCTTGCATGTAGAAGACATACCTTAAAAGCTGAAACCCCTTAAACACTCTGTAGGCCTCATCTTTATCCCTTATTCTAACTATCCCCACCCCATTCGAACCAAAAACAGGTTTGACGACCACATCACCACCAAGCTGGTCAAAGTATTCCATCGCATCAGAAAGTCTCTCAACAACCACTGTCTTCGGCGTAGGCAAACCGATACCCGAAAGCACCACAGAGGTGTAAAACTTGTCCACTGTTCTTTCTATCGTAAATGGCCTATTTACAACTGGAATGCCACTACTCTCTAATGCGTACAGCACATCCAACCTAAACACCACCTGCTCCAAAGAGCCAAGTGGCACACTACGGACAAGAACTGCATCACAATCAGTAACAGTTCTCCCCTGAATACTTAGATCGATCTCAGGAAGGGTAACAGAAAACCTTGTGGGAGATAGCATAACTACATCCCATCCTCTATCCTCAGCAGCTCTTTTCAACTCTTCCACTTGCCATCCCGCACCAGTAGACACAATACCAAGCCTCATCTGAAAGAGTTCTCCAATATCTCAACATTCACTCTACCAGCACGGTAGAGCCTACCTGTTCTAAGAGATATCATAGAGACTTCAGCCGGGCTGAACAAAAGGGGATCTATACTGTAAAAGTCATTGTTGTTTCGCCCGAATATTTCCAAAAACGGTAAACCATAGTTTGCAGAAGCACTCGAAGGAATCTTCTTAATAACATCTGACAAGTCGTCTGCATCATCCACATAGAATATCGTCCTTCCTCCATATATGATAGCATCATTCAATTTTCCTATAGCATCCAGAGCACTCTCACCTATAGGAGGTATAGGTGAAGACCCCACTGCTGATCTTATCTTTGAAACATCATAACCTACCTCCATGAGCTTGTGGATGCCTGTCTCCACCACTCTCGCTGGCACCTGTATGGAACCCACAAGACTATTAGAAGACGAAAATACTATACCTATTCTGTCCTCGTGTAGTTTGCAACTATCGGACACATACTCCACTACCTCCTGAGAAGGCACATCAGATGTCTCTATAAACAATACTGCCCTCGTGCTACCTTCCAACCATCCAAACCTATCAAAGAGCTCCTCTTTGCTCCCCAAGAGCCTACCGGGTCCGGAACACATGCCATAAAAACTGCCCAAAGAGATCTTCCACCCAGCATACTGAGAGGCAAGACAAGCAACCACAGGCAAATCTGTAGAAACCTGAACACTAAGCCAATCAGACGCATAAAAGACATTTACATCTCCCAAACCCGAAAGCAACATCTCAGAGATGAGTATACCAGCATTCAGAGAGCCTTCAGCCTCAATCCCCGCATCCACCAAAATAGCACCGCCTTTAGAGTAAAATGTCCTCACCCGAAGATCAACTGCATGTTCAACCACATCTAAAAGGATACCCCAAGCCCTTTCGTTCAATCTAAGCATACAAGAATCTCTCCTTTACCAAAAGAAAGAAAGTCTCCCATATATCGCCTGAAATAGCCTTTTCCAAACACAGACGACAATTCAAAAGAAAAGACATCTTCGAAGTAACGAAAATAAACAGAAATGAAATAAGGCTTAAATTCACCACTATACAAAAATGAAGGCAATAATTCCGGTTGATGACGCAAAACTATACTACCCCTCTTCATACCTGCCCCAAGCCCATCTCCTACCTCACCCATGATAAAGATCGTGCCAGCAATCACTTCAGAACCAGCAAACTTACCAGCACTACCAGATACAAGGACAATGCCCCTCCTCATCCTCCTTCCAAGGTCGTCACCTACAGAGCCATTTATAAATACCACTCCACCAGTTACTCCTCTTCTCTCACCCCAGTATGATGCACAAGCAAAGTTGCCAACATTACCATCAACTCTAATAATACCACCACTCATACCAGATGCCATCCAATCAGAAACATTTCCATGCACAAAAACTTTACCACCACGCATACCCTTGGCGAGGTGCATTCCAACATCTCCATACACCTCAATAGTACCAAAGGACATATTTTCACCAATCCTCTTCACCTTTTTCAGATCCCCTTCTAAAAAGACAACATCCTCTACTCTCCCTGTCACCTCAAAAAAATCACCTAAAAAGGCCGTTTCGTTACCGTAATATACAGGTAATCGTTCTACTTCTGAAATACCAGAACACTTTACTATCACATCCGGTTTGGCAGCAGGGATCTCCAAAGGCACACTAATTTCTTCTTTTAGCTTTAACCTAACCATCTTCTCAGACCTCCAAAACCTCTTTCAGATATATCCTATACTTACCAAGATTACCGCCATAGTTTCCTGCACTTATCCCCAATACACCTTCACACCCAACCGCATTCTCTATAGCCAACCTCATAGCCTTCTTAACAGCATCCAAAGATAATCCATCAAAGACTATTTCCAACACAGATCTGACACCACTCAGCAAATCCTTCGAAGTGTGTGCTCGCAATTGAGGAACAAAAGCAGTATTTGTAGAGGCATGCAAAAACTTATATTTAGAACCCACCTTACTGCCACTCCTCACGACACCTCCCGGGAAAGGCATTATTACACCCTTCACCACATTAGCCGAAGAAACTGCTTTCTCACTGGCATATAGCGCATGTTCAACAGAGTCTGCCAAAATGAGTATATTTCCACCCCCTACCGCTTCAGCCACACCATAACTCTCCTCTATTAATGCCTCTCCTTCCATAATGGGGATCCTCCAGAACCTTCTACCATTTATAAACTTGCTCATTTGAAACCCGTCACCAAAGTACCTTAACTTCTTTCCAACAGGAAGCATCTCATCACAGTCAAGCCCATTAAAGCAGGATGCAGTGGGACATGTCAAAACGCACTGTCCTATCCTGTTCAAAAGCTGTTTCTCAAGGGAGTCTTTGGTCATCGAAAAGATGAGTACACTTACTCCTACCCTGCCATCAGGAGCGTCTTCCACATCACCTTCTATGCCAGCTTCACACCCACAACCTATAACCGATGTAGCGAATCCTGTCACACACCTTGCTGCGTGCATAACCCACTCTCTGTTAATAGCCGTAATTATCAGACGAACACCGTACATTTTGAATGCCTCTGCAAATGTATCTTCAACCATGGTTACCATACTATCCACAGCAGACTACCTCCCTATTCCTGAGATACACATCTTCTACCCTATAGTTAGAAAAGCTAACGGAATAGAACTCATCGAACATTCTTGCCACTTTATCACCCAACACCTCATCATCTACCCCGGTATCCACAACAAAGAGTTTGCCCACCAGTTCCCCCGAAACTATCTTTCCATCGTCCACAACTAACTCCCCGCTTTTAAACAGCATATGAACACGGGACAGCGTATCAGCTACACTACCCCTCTCTTTGTATATTGCTATGTCAGCATCTGCTCCAATACCCAGGTGCCCCCTATTCTTGAGACCTAAAGCCTTAGCAGGACCTGAACTCATCATGACTATTATCTCCTCTAATGACAACTCTCTGTGGATATCTCCCAATATAGTCCTTCTCTTAAAGGAGGAAGGTAGCGAGCTTATCACATCCTGTCTTGCATCCTCACTGGTTAGCCACCTTATAACCTCTGGGTACATAAAAAACGGTCCACCATTCGGGCTATCTGTTGTCAGAAATATCTGCCAAGGGCTAAGCATCAAAGCAAGTTCCAAACCCGTAGCCCACTGAACCGCATTAACTATACTACTCCTCTTATATCTATAAGGAACTATACCCGAGCCCGCCTCGACCTCAACATCTGTGCTAACCCATCTATTACCAGTGAGCATGTGTAACTTGTATTGCCACGGCGTATCTGCCGTCATAGTAGTCGTATCTTCAAACAGAACTTGACCCATATCTGCAGTGATCTTAGGGTGATCTCTCAATTCAGCAGCAACTTCTTCAGCCTCAGATCTAAATGTGGACCAACTATCACCCCCATAGCAATAATACTGCAAATGGGTAAGATGCAAGGAATAATCCCCAAGAGCATGGATAGTATCTAAAGCTGCATTATAACTACCGGGGGAACCAAGATTATATGTATGAAGGTGAACAGGATGCGGAAGGTGAAAGTATTCCACACTCTCAACCAAAAGCTTAAGGACATCAATAGGTCTTATTCCCCATACTGTTTCGTCTCTCAAGGAGTTAAATATCTTGCCCCACTTCCAGCTATCTGTACCACCTGGGTTGACCACCTTGATAGCATAACCACCCGTGGCCTTCAATAACCAACCAACAAAGTCTCTTGCCATATCATACTCTTTCTCCTTAAGTAGAGAAAACAGTATGTTGTTATTGCCCATAAGGATATACATACCTTTGTCAACTACTGGCATGTCTTCTAACTCATCAAGGGTGTGTCTTGCTTCCAGTGGTGGAACAGCTGCCTCCATAAGTGTGGTATATCCCAATGTAAGGTATCTGTAAGCAGTAATAAAAGTAGTAGGAATAGAAAAACCAACGCCGGATCTCAATGGATACTCGCTTTTTACGACATCTCTTATATGATCTTCTGGTCTCAAGAGCCTGCCTATAGTAAGCTTGGGACCTGCTATATGGCTATGTATCTCCACATTACCAGGGGCTACTATCATACCATCTGCGTCTACAACCTCTACGCCATCCATATCCATAGCATCAACAATCTTCCCATTATCAACAAAAATGTCTCTCACATCACCATGCACATTATTCGCAGGATCGTAAATCTTACCATTTCTTATAACAAATCTACTCATTGATATTTCACCTTCTTCACTCCTCTTATTATGGAGGAAATGACCTCCTCGTCTGAAGGAAAAGGAGAATCTACTATCTTTTTCAGCCTCAGAGGGACACCATCCATACGATAAGCCGTCCCTTCCGCTGCAATTCCAACCTGCGCCGTCGGTATAACGACATCAGCTACCTTCGTTGTTAAGCTTTGCTTTGGGTCTATAGATATTAGTGGGATCTCCATCATTGTTTTCACAGCAGACCTTGGAAATGTAGCAACAGGATCAGAGGCTATAACCAGCATAGCGTCTATCTCCCTCCTCCTAAGTAGATCAACAGCAGAAAACTCACCCGGCATATATCTCGGGTATCCCAAAGAGAAATTCACCGCAAAGGGAAAGCCCGTCTGCCAAGCCAAAACACTCCCAGCCCCCTTGACATTATAATGTCCCCTCATAGCTTCTATTGACCACCTTGCATGAGCGTTTAACTCTCTTACAAGAGATATGGCCGCCTCTATATTGTGATACTTCCCTCCAGTCATCGTCAATCCCATGCCAAAGAATATCACACCATACTTCGCCGACAGCATCACATCTAACAGCTTCTGTAATTCATCTATACAAACGCCACCTACACATTCTTTTGAAGGTTTTACCCCCTTGAGCAACATCCTCAACGCAGTAAGGACTTCATAATCACTCCCATACTCTACACGAACAAACAGATTTGCCAGCTTAGAAGAAACTGTATCCCTTACATCAATAACTACAAGTTTTCTGCCCTTCCTACCGTCTGGCACAAACATACCCTTTGCAAACAGTGAGTACCTCTCATAATGCCTCTGATGGGACTCCAAAGGATTTGAACCCCAAAAGACTACAACATCTGCCCTGTTCTTTGCCTCTCCCAGCGTGCAGGTAGGAATCCCAGACTGTTGAATTGCCATAGTCGTAGGTCCGTGACAAACAGAAGATGTCTGATCTATACTGCCACCAACCAATTCCGCCAATCTTATCGCCATTCTTTGTGCTTCTATAGATGTAGAGCTAAGCCCATATATAAGAAGATGCTTAGCAGAAGATACCACTCTTACAGCCTCTGTCACAACATCCTCTATAGAAGCGACACTTCCATACATTAAAGGTTCAGCAAGGTCCTCTTCGTGATTAAGAAACAATGCCCTCCCCACTCCACAAGCCTTTTTAACATTAACTACCTTTCCGCTTTCTATTTCCACTTCTATATCATCACATAGGCAACCACAGAAGGGGCAAACGACATTTTGTATCCTCATTGACTATTCACCTCTTTCAGCACCCGTTCCCAATCCCAGATTTCTTCATTAGAGGAAGTTGCATCAACTTCTACACCCTTCAAATCTGGCATTCCTATCCCATTGGTATCAGCAGATGTCAAAAGGTTTGCCCAAGGACCGTAAGGCATAAATACCATCCCCTTAGGGACACTCCCTTTATGTGCCCTGACTACTACTCTACCAAACTTGCTTCTCAGCAAAACAGCCCCCCCCTCGGCTATCCCATTTCTCCGCATATCCTCTTCGTTAAAATAGGCAACAGCAACCGATTCCTGATACTGCCTTGTGGTCTTACCCACATGAAGAGCCACACCTTGTTTTGCAGTTCTACCAGTAATCAGCCTATACACAAGTTCTCACTCCCTTCTCATACAACCATCTCTTCTGCTCAATAAGTCCATCTATTACCTCTCCTATGCTCCCTCCTGAAGAAAAGACAGAACAAACAGGGCTTCCCTTATGGATAACGCTTTCACCTACCGGTATATCTCTAAAACCCCTATTCCACATCTCTTCACTTCTGAAACCACAGAGTTCTACTTCCGCATAAACTATCCCTTTCCCGAAATACGCCAAAGGCTCTGGAATATTAAGAGGAAGGTTTCCTCTACACGCTCCCATGTGGAGACCAAAGATATTGATTCCCAACGCAGTCTCTATTAGCTCCATGCTACCGGTATACCTTGGATTTATCTCTATAACATAAGGGATGCTATCTTTCACGATCACATCTACACCAAACACACCACAAAGCCCTACCTCACAAGTTAGCCTTGCAATCCACTCTTTTACTTCATCAACGATGTCAGGCTCAAGGTTAGCTGGATACACATTTCCACTCCACGCAAACCTGTGAGCCCCAAGGAAGTCCACTCCAACAAGTTGAAGGGTGACACCCAAAAGCATCAAATCTTTACCATTACTCACAAACAAAAACGAAAAACTCTCCCCATCTATAAACTCTTGAAGATAAAAACCAGCTGGTAACTTCTCGCCACTCCAAAAAGAGATACTTCTTCCACCACCACTCTTATAAGGTTTTTTCAACCACCTTCCCGAACAACACGGTAGCATCCCAGTTAAAACATTAGGTATCCTTATACGGAGTCTCCCTGCAATATTCCACCACTTCTCGCCAGGCCTAACTATTTCCACCACCTCTGCACCGTTACCGATGACCCTATCCCCCAAGAGGTTAAGGAGTACTACATCGTTTTCCAACACGGAGGAATAGATTACATCATGTTTAGCATATCTTTCCAATATAGTAGACAAATGCTCCCTGCTTTCCACGACCTCAACATTATCCACAATATGTCGCAAATCCCAATCCCCAAAAAAGTCAACGGCAACCACATCTCTAAAGCTGTATTTAACAACAGATTCTGCCAGAGCCCTCACGCTATACCCTACCAACAGCATGTCCACCACAAAGCTCCAGCTCTATACGTTTCAGCACTATACTTATATCTATTCCTTTTTCAACATCATAGATAGTTATCCCCTTCTCCAAAACCCTCCTTCTCCCCCTTGCTCCTATACTAGAAACCACATAGACATCACAATCACGGAGCACCTCTATTACATAAAAGGTCTTTCCTCTTGGCATCTCCTTCGCATAGGGGTTGACCTTTTTTTCAATTAGCTTTAGTTTTCCACTATCACATTCGTAAATGAGATAAAATGCAGCCATACCAAACATCTTGGAGCATACCTTCTCCCCATCATCGGTTGGTATCGCTATCTTTATTTCTATCACCCCTGTACGCAAGACTGTTTATCATGTGAGCCAACACCCCAGCACCAAAACCATTATCTATATTAACCACCCCTATACCAGGTACACAGGCATTCAACATTGCAAGCAGAGAAGAAAGTCCATTAAAGTTTGCACCATAGCCAACGCTCGTGGGAACAGCTATGACAGGAGAAGATATCAATCCAGCCACTACAGTAACTAAAGCGCCCTCCATACCCGCAACAGTCACAACCACATTCGAATTTCTCAAGGTATCAAGGTGTGGAAACAATCTATGTATCCCGGCAACACCAACATCGTATATTCTAACAACCTCATTGCCCAAAATCTCAGCAATGACAGCTGCCTCCTCCGCAACCCTAATATCCGAAGTGCCTGCAGTAACCACCGTTATACCCTTTCTCGGTTTATCAACATTTCTCCTAACAGAGGCTGCTATCAGTGCCTCCTTGTAATACACAATGTCAGGAATTTCATCTTGAATAACCCTAAACATATCCTCGTTAACATGCGTAAAAACCACATTACCAGTGGAAGTAGAAAGTGCCTTCGCAATGCCTTTTACATGCTCCTTTGCCTTCCCTTTACAAAACACTACTTCATCCAATCCTCGTCTGAATGGCCTGTGTGTATCCAACCGTGCAAACCCTAAATCCATATAAGGAAGACTCTCAAATACCTTCAAAACATCTTCTTTTGAGACCTTTCCTTCAGAAAAGTCCTCCAACAACTCTTCTAAAACCCTCTTATCCATACAACCTACGCCCCTTTACAACCCTTTTGTAACCGTACAATAGTAACCACAAGATACCGGATACCAAAAGTCCATACATCACGGAAAGGGAAACATCACCCCAATCAAAAATCTTCCACAACACAACCGTTAAGCCGCCACCTAACATACTAACAAGCGAAGGTGCAACAAAACGCTTCGCATCTTTTACATAGAATGCCACTACAAGTGGGATAAGATTGCTTGAAACAAATAGGGAAAATGCAAACATCGCAGCATCCAATATGTTTTTGAAGATCATAGCTGCAAACAACGCAACAGCTGCAGAAAGCACTATGCCAACCCTTGTATATACAAGTTCATCAATCACTTCTCTCTTAATGGGTTTCAATATATCATGAGCAATCACCCCTCCAGCAATGAGCAGGTAGCTATCCGCAGTTGACATTATAGCAGACAGGATTGCCAAACCTACAAAGTCTCTCAACCCCCAAGGCAAAACAGCCTTTACTACCCCAGGAAAGACCGCATCAGGGATTACATCCCTCCCCAATATTATCACTCCAGCAATCCCAACGATCAGAGCCACAAATGTCATCACAGAATCCACCAAACCAACGGTAGCAACCCCAACAACCGCTACATCAGGTGACTTTGCTGCATTACATCTCTGATAAAAAGATGGATTTGCCCAAAAAGGGAAAGTAAATACTATAAAGAATGATGCCACATCACCTACGGAAAACGCTGTTGGGTAACGAAAGGCCATTCTCTGGATATGACCAAATCCCCCAACAGCTTTCAATACAAACAAAAGTAGCACACCCAACCCCACTATCAAGAGGAAAAACTGCGCTATGTCAGTCTCCACAACCTTTTTAAACCCACCTACCACCGTATATAATACTGCAACTCCAAGAATCAGGAAAGCTCCCACGACAAACGGCACACCTACCATAACTTGCATTACATACCCTGCAGCCATTACATTCGTTGCTACTAGCGTTATGCTATACAACAGCGTGAATAGAGATGAAACCACAGATACACCCGTTCCATATGCCTCCTCTATAACACCACCAATCGTAAAACCTCTTCTTATCCTGTTGACTTTCGCAGCAAAGAACAGGGAGAAGGTGTAAACACCGACAGAGGTTGGTATAGCTATCCACAACGTATCGTAGCCAAACATGTAGCAATAGCCACTAAAACCCAGTATTATAGCAGAATCAACCCAAGTTGACATCAAGGTGAGAGATGTTTCAAGCATGCCAAGCTTCTGCGTAGAAAGGAAGAAATTTTCAAATGTCTGCTGTTTCTTAAGTCTCCATAAACCTATAAGGGACAGAAAACCGAGATATACAGTAACAGCTATCACTTTTGCTCCCTTCTCCTCCTACTCCTAACAAAAAAGATAACAGCTAACCAAAAACCTATCTGCTCCAAGATGTAAAGCGACAGCAACCACGAACCTCCATGCATCTCTTATATTCACTCCTTCTCAAGGTGCAGACTCAATTCACCTAAGCTAATGTCCCACACCCTATCGTCTGAAAAAGAAAAGCCTTCTACTATTTTCTTGAGTACCTCTGCCGGGATAAAGAGTGACTCTGAAACCTGCCTCAAATCCTCATACTCTACCTTCACATGTTTACCTCTTCCTCTATAGATAAACTTCACAGATAGCCCAAATGTTCTATCACCTACTGTTAAAATTACTTTCCTCACCTCATAGTCAAAAGGAATATGCTTCGTCTCAATTATCCTTATCCCTATCGTACCCACCTCAACTGCAAGATACTCAATAACAGCATCTGCACAATCTTCTTCCACATCAACAAAAAGGAGTATCCCATTTCTTCCCTTCTTATTTACAGAATGAACATAGTAGGTATTTTTTGCACCTTTCTGGAGGAGTTTCTGTATGTGGAGAGGGAGTAATTCCACCTCAATATCGTCCAGATTCAACATAAGAAGCATCTACTAATCCCCCAAACAAACAGGTAGGGAGCGAAAACACCCCCTACCTGCAAAGTAGTCACATAGCCTTCATAATTTCAGCAGCTAACTTAGCAACTTTACGCGCGGTATCCTTTGCACCAGGAATAGCGCCAGTAATGTAAGCACCGTTTTCTGCCAGCTTACCTGCATCCTTCCAATTATGTTTACCCATAGCAGCCGCAACTGCAGCAGGTATGGTTACATTTATTATGGTGTGGCCAGAGTACTGTAACTCCTGAGCTACACCAGCCGCAATACCTATCGGTAATGCCCAATCCTCAGAAAGCTCGCCTCTGGCAATGGCTGGAGAAGCCTTGTGGGAAAGTCCTTCTATCTTATAAGGCTTACCATCTATCTTAACCTCTATATCGATATCAGAATCGAACCCCCAATATTGCTTTACAAACGGGTGGCTTCTCCTTGCAGCACCAGCAAGTTTCAAGAACTTTATCTCTATCTTCTTACCCATAACAGCACTCAAGAGCTCGGAAGCCTTCTTCTCGACGAACGCCTGCCTCTCTGCATCGAAGGTTTTGGAAACTTCCTCAAGCGGTTTGCCCTCTTTGAGCATCTGATAAGCCCTTTCTGCCCTTTTTGCAACGCCCGCAGTCCTTGTAGGTTCACTTGCAAATATCAGAGTATCTGTTACAAGACCTCTCTTAATCTGCTCCGTCTTCCTTGCCACCGTATTCACTGAGATCGTTGCCATCTCAGGGTCAAACCACTGCTCTTGCTTGATCTTTCTGATAACTTCAGCTGCTGCCTCAATATCACCCTTATTATCTATAAGCAAGCACATCGCCACAACTGCGTCACATGTCACATGACCCAACGGTGGGTTAACTGGACCCCCAGAGAAACCTGCACCATAGAATATCGCATTATCAAAGGCAGCCATAATCTCATTAAATGACATCATACCTACAACTGTAGGTGCACCTATATCCTTAAACAAAAGCGCAAGATCTCCTATGAGGTGCGCTGTATCAAACTCCCTATCCGTTCCTCTTATCTTCATCTTCTCAGGCAGACCAGCAGTCTCAGCCGCAGATTTACCAGCAAGATAAGAAGTAGTATCAATAAAGAATTCACCTAACTTTTCATCTATAAAACCATCAGAGTGAACTATTTCCATTGTAGCAGCAGCACCCAACACTGCGGATATAAACGGACTTGGCAGCAAGCCTGCACCACTATAAGCATTCATCATGGCCTCTGTTGCTATCTTTGCACCATTAGTTGCTATTTCCGGAAATACAATATCTTCTCCCAAAACATTATGTCCATAAATAGCTCCACCCGCAAGGAATGGAGGCAATTTCTTACCAACTATACTGGTAAGCCTACCGTCCTCCATTGCCTCATAAAGCGCCTTAACAGCAGCAAAGCCCGACACTCTATTTGAGAGCTTCGGTGTAGGTATTGCAGCTACTCCTGCCCTATCTGCACCCGCTATCATTCTCGCCAATGCACCTATCTTCCTATTACCCGCAGGGACACCCGCCCTCGCGTCTGTACCTGCTATATACATCAAAGAAGCCACAATCAAAGCAGCATTAGCACCATCAGCACCAGCAAGCTTAGCTGTAGCTATTGCCTTCTTCATTATATCCTCCACGGGAAGTTCAGAAACGCTAGCATCACTAAGCTTATAATCCAACCCTCTAAGGATCTCTTCCGTTATAACATTCGCAGCCGCAATGGTGGCTAAATTCAACATACCGTGTCCCTTTACCAGTGCCTCCAACCTATCATTGGTCATATAATCTGGCTCCGCCGTCGCTGCCATAACAGCAGCCATTATCTCCTTCTCCATCAAAACCCCTCCTTCTCTCCAGAATTCCTCACCTCAAAATAATACTATCCGATACAAAAGTAGCACTATACTACTTGTGCACACAACCAATTACCGAAATACCACCTCCCTACACAAAGAACTATAACATCAAAGCTATAAAGCCACTACAGACAAATTCAAGAAGGCTAAGAGAGACAGAGCTACGCTATTTTTCACAAAGAGGATAACATAAGGAGCACACAAAATCAATTGTGCCACAATACAAAAATATCTAAATCTTATTGTGCGTGGAGCACACCATCAACAGAGACCACTTGAAGGGCCAACCAGAGATAAAATGCATCTATTGGATCGTGTGGATCGAGGCTGGTAAGATTTTTTACACGTTCCAACCTGTACAGCAGAGTGTTTTTGTGTATGAAGAGCTTCTTGGCAGCAGAAGAAGCATTCATCCCGCAACTGAGATAGGTCTTCAATGTATGCAGTATCTCCTTTCTCATCCTACTCTGGTCTATATTTCCAAGCACATGAGAAGCAAAGTTGCGCCTCTCATCTCCACCAGAACTCCTTATAAGGTTTCCCAAAAGCACTATCGGCTCATCATAGAAGAAAACTTTTTTCCCAGCAAACTCAGAGAGCAGAACACCTACTTCCAGTGCCCGAACTGCCTCTCTAAAGGACTTCTTCAGCATTGAAATGGAGTGTGCACAAGGACCTATACCCAAAAAGACATCTTCGTTTATCTCGTCTTTTAACACAGAAGAGAGTTCAAAACTCCACTCTATCTTTCTATTCTCTGCCTCCTCTTCAGAGTCACATGTACTTCCAACCTTAAAGATAGCAAACAACCCTCCACTTATGTCAGTCACTATATCCTGCTCACCAATTTGAGGAACCTTCTTGCAGGTAGATAAGACCTTCTCCCTAACATCATACCTTACCATACCACCAGATACACTCTTCTGCATAACACCTATAGCACTACCTATTACAGTCCCATACTTAGGTATCCCAAGGGCAACAGCAAATCTGGGTAAAGAAGGATCATACCCTAATACACTCAAGTAAGAGGCTATATCTTCCCAGTCAAGGCTATCCTTTTTCAACAGACTTCCAACAAAGCTACTCATGGCATGCGTTTTTAAACTTCCAATAGTCTCTATAAATCGCCTGTGTAAGAGTAGTTCTATCGTAACCGATGTGATCCTTCCTATATCCCTTATATGTCTGCCTCTGCCCGTTATCCATAGCACCCCAATAACCTTGCCATCCAGGAATATCGGGAAGTTAGTTCCACCAACACCGTCTTCAGTATCAACCTCTACCACCTTGCCCTCACGGATAGTAGCAATAGCCTCTTTGTAACTCTTACCAACCCATTGTGGATCGCTACTACCAACCACAATGCCCCTGTCATCGGTGATACTTATATCCCTACCTATAACAGGGCACATCCTATCAATCACATCTTTAGCAATCTCTTCTGTTATCCTCATACTACTCACCTACCAATTTTCTTCCATAATTGTCAACCTCAACAACCCAGACATCTCCGGCAATATCCTCTGCACGTAAATGCTCCTCAACCCTCCGCTTTAAACCAAGGGCATCCTGTCTCTTAACCAAACCATACACAACGGGCCCCCACGAACTCTGTCCTGCACCAAACGCACCGCTTTGAAGCATGAAATCTATAAGCATTTCACATACAGGGTGCGCAAATACCCCTCCCTGAGGCTTCGAAAACATTCTCCCAACCAGTCTCTGAATCAATGTCACCGATTCTCCAAAAAGGGCTATATCTCTCTCTATTAAAGAGGGAATCAGCTTCATAAGAACAAGCATACAGATTTCCTCTACACCCATACCATCAACCTGCACTATCTTTGAATCTTCCACACCTCCGTGTATATTCAGATCCAGGGAGGGCAACACTACTAAAAACACCCAATCTCTCGGGAAACCAAAGTGGAAAACCGACAATGGCAAACCTTCACCATCTCTCTTTCTGCCAACATCCAAATTAAATCCCCCATCAAAGTATGAAGCTATGCCTACCCCTGACCTCTTTCCTCTACCGCTAACCTTCACGATATCCTCTCTTTCACAAGGTAAACCAAGTATCCTCAACATACCTTCACCAATTGCCAAGGATAACTGTGTACCAGCGCCAAATCCCTTATGCAAAGGTATCATTGATGCAATCTCTACTCTCAGATTAACATCCACATCATAAATCTCCTTTACTCTATCTGCTACTTCTAAAACCTTCCTACGAACCTCATCATCACGGTGATCAACCACAAAACGATCGGCACGGGAAAACCTAAGGTCCCAAGCAGGATACTTTAAAGCAACACCCATACTGCCGTAGATCCTTCCGCTCTTTCCCACAGGGTCAATGAAACCAAAATGCAGTCTCGAAGGCGTAATTATCCTCACACCCTTTCACCTTCCTCCAGAAATCTCTTAAGATATTTCCACGCCCTTCTTTCCACCAAGCTACCCGTCTTAAACACCACTCTCTCATTCTCCCTAAAAAATTTCAATATATCTTCCCTCGAATACATACTCAACCTACTGATAAGAATAGCAGCCTCTACTACCAATGCTTGCGCTCTATTGAACATACGGGGATACCTCTTCTTAACATCACAAAATACCTCACAAAAAAAACTACTCCTCTCCATACCTAATCTTGCCATCTTTACGCCAACTTCGAGATACATATACGCATCTTCTAAAACCCAACCATCTACTGTAGCTGCAGGAAACCAAGGGAAAACTTCATCTGTAACAACAGCATGTGCAAATATCTCAACATTATCCACAAAATTAACCACTGCCACACCCGTTCGCAAGAGATTGACATAAGTGTGAGAGGTAGTATAAGGAGATATAACAACCATGCCATCGGCAGTAAACTCTACACCCATTGGTGCTATATTAAACCTCTCCTTCATTTTTGTAGTAACTATGGCCTCGTATATCAACTATGTTCCCTTTCTCCAAAATACATATTCACAAAAGATTATACCACAACAGTCATATTTCACAGGGTGACACAGCTGTGCTATAATATACAGCAGCACAATAGAAAAAGGGGGTGGGGAAAAATGAAGAAATATCTTTATATATTTACTTTCGCAATTATGGTGAGTTACACTACTCCCGCAACCTTAGCCAACCCCAAAGTAGCAGCAACTATCTTTCCCCTATATGACATAGTAAGAAACATTGCAGGTAAAAAGTTACACGTGAGCCTGATAGTCCCACCACTGGCAAGTCCACATACATTTGAGTTCACACCCCACGAGATAGCAGGGTTACAAGGGACAAAGGCAATCTTTTACATAGGGCACAACCTCGATAATTGGGTATTGAAGGTAAGATACGCCTACGGCAAGGGAATGGATGTTATCCCGGTAGATAAAGGCATAAAGATTATAAAAAACGAGGGAATAGAAAATCCTCACTATTGGTTATCACCCTTAAACGCTATTGCAATGACAGAAAACATAAAACTCCGCCTAATGAAGCTGTTTCCAAAACAGGCTAACACTTTTAAGAGAAATGCGTCTAAATTCAGGAAAAAGCTGCTCCTACTAAACAAAGATATAGCCAAACTACTACAGCCATTGAAAGGCAAACCACTTCTTACATATCACCGCGCATACGACTACTTTGCACAAGCCTATGGTCTAAAGATATTAGGTTCATTTCAACCACCTGGAGGAAAGAGTCCAACACCTTACTACCTAAAGAAACTCATAGAAGAGATAAGGAAACACCATGTATCCGTGTTTTTCGTAGAGCCTCAAATACCGTTAGAAAGAGTTAGATCATTTATATCCGACCTTAATCTTAAAATTTACTACCTTGACCCACTCGGGGGCGTAAAAGAAAGGAAGAACTACATAGCACTAATAAGGTTTGACACAGAAAATATCTTAAGAGCCTTTAAGTGAGGGATCGAGTTGAAATCTTATATCATAGCCATACTAATAGTACTGGCGGGATTGGGCATAGGGGTAGTAATAGACATAGCCCTAATAAGGATGTTAAAGCACCTTGCAACGAGGAGCAGGTGGAAAATTTACAGGGTGCTAAGCATATCTATGAGAAAGATGTTCGTCGTTTGGAGCACCCTTGCAGCAGGTGAGTTCTCCATATCCTATCTAAGTCTGGGAGCAAAATTTGAACAGCTAATACACAAAGGGATCATAATAATTGCTGTAGCATCCGTCGTAGTTCTGTTCATGAAGGTGCTTTCAAGGGCACTTCAGGAAACAGAAGACAAAGTGTTATATGGAAGCTCTATCATAAGGTTTATCATAAATCTGTTCCTGTTCAGCATAGGTGTTGCAATAGTTTTGCAGATAATAGGAGTCTCTATAGCACCGATGATAACAACTCTGGGCATAGGTGGTATAGCAGTTGCACTCGCTTTACAAGACACACTATCAAACATATTCTCCGGCATGTACATACTCTCAGTGAAACAGATAAGGCCAGGCGACTACATAAAGATGAACACAGGTGAAGAAGGGTATGTGGAAGACATCGGCTGGAGGAACACAACGGTGCGGATGCTGTCAAATAACCTCATCATAGTGCCAAACTCCAAGCTGGCATCCTCTATCGTGGTAAACTACCACCTCCCAGTACCTGAGATGTCCGTAGTAATTCAAGTTGGCGTGAGCTATGAGAGTGATTTGGAAAAAGTTGAAAGGGTAACCATCGAAGTGGCTAAAAGCATCCAAGAGGAAGTAATAGGAGGTATAAAAGGATTTCAACCATTTATTAGATACCACACATTTGGAGAATTCAGCATCAAGTTTTCTGTAATACTCAGAGTAAAAGAGTTTACTGACCAATACTTAATAAAACACGAATTTTTAAAGCGACTCCACAAAAGATACAAGGAAGAAGGAATAATCATCCCATATCCAGTAACAACCGTATATCTAAAGGGTGAAGCAAAAGGGTCATGACTTTATAAAGTGCATGCAGTCACGCAGAAACCTTATGCCAACCGTTTCCCCCTCAGAGTGTATACCTTTATGTTGAGGGTTGGCCTCGGTAACCATCAGAGAAAGTTCTCCATCTTTTAGATAATACTCCACAGAGGAGCCTAAATAAACCCTTCTATCCACTACCATATTCATATCTCCTTCATCTACACTGCATATCTCAACGGACTCCGGCCTGATTATAGTAAGCACCGTCTCGCCAATCTCAAACTCCTTAGGAGCAAAATCAACTGTATATTCTTTTCCAAGCATCTCAATAGTAGTAGAATCCTCAGACATCTCAACTATCCTGGCATCGATAATGTTTACTCTCCCTATAAAGTCAGCTACAAATCTATTTGCAGGTTTCCCATATATTTCCCAAGGAGTTCCAACCTGCTGAACCCTACCTCTATCCATTATTACTATCCTATCCGCCATACTCATAGCTTCACTCTGGTCATGCGTAACATATATGGATGTTATAGAAAGACTTTGCTGCAACCTCCTCAATTCCACCCTCATTTGCACCCTAAGCTTGGCATCCAAATTAGACAGAGGCTCATCAAGTAACAACACTTTAGGTTCAATAACAAGAGCCCTTGCAAGAGCAACCCTCTGTTGCTGTCCACCCGAAAGCTGAGAAGGATTCCTCGATGTGAGCTCCCCTAAACCCAGCATCTCTGCAATCCTTTTCACTTTTTCCTTAATCTCAGACTCGCTAAAACCCTTAAGTCTCAACCCAAACGCTATATTTTCAAACACTGATAAATGCGGAAACAAAGCGTAACTCTGAAACACCATACCAGTATTCCTTTGATAGGGAGGGATATCATTCACCTTCTTGTTCTCGATAAAGATTTCCCCCCGAGTTGGTGTTTCAAAACCAGCTACCATCCTCAATGTAGTGGTCTTTCCGCAGCCAGAAGGTCCCAATAAAGTCAAAAACTCACCATCTTTAACCTCAAGCGTCACATCATCAACAGCAACCACATCATTAAAAATCTTCGTAACACCTTTAAGAGTTACACTCATCTCATACCACCCTTATGCAGATATTTCGGTAGGAATCTCACCCATCGTGCGAGTAACAAACTTTGCCAACCAGATAAATGCAGATATTATAACAAACAGAATGACTACTGCTGCAGAGGCATTTTCTATCCTGCCTATAGATAGTTCATCCAATATAAATACTGTGAATATATACCAACTGGGAGAAACAAGAAAGACGATAGCACTTATTGCAGTTAGAGACCTCTCAAATGTGTAAACCAAACCAGAAAAGAACGCTGGTGAGATTAGAGGCATTGTGATCTTTCTAAATGTCTGCATCCTATTAGCCCCTAAATTCATAGACGCCTCCTCGATAGAAGGGTCTATCTGTAGCAATATAGAGATACCACTTCTTATCCCTACAGGGATGTATCGGAAAATAAAGTTAAATATGATTATATAAGCCGTGCCACTAAGTAAGAAAGGATACTGATTAAAGGCAAGCATATAGCCTATACCCACAACCGTACCAGGTAGAAAGAAATTCAGCATTGTGGACATCTCTATGAACTTATTAGCACGCAATTTAGTTCTTATAATCAAAAATGCTATAAATATCCCTATAACACCAGAAATGGGTGTAGCTATACCTGCAAGTATGAGAGTATCGAAGAGATATTCCTTTCCCGCTTGCCACACGTAGATAAAATGCCTCAAGGTAAATACATGGTTTATCATCCATATGTCTGTGAATGCACCCCACAATACTGTAGCATAAAAGACAGCAACTATTCCCAATACAACTACGCATAAAGTTACCAAAATCCCCTTCGCAAGTCTCGAGTGAGGTTGAGGATGCAAAGAAGAAGGTTTCCCCGTAACAGTAACATAAGACCTTGAATGAATTATCTTCTGCTGAATAAAGAATATCACAAGCGCAGGCAGCAATAACAGCAGTGCCACTGCTGCACCTTTATCTATGTGAAACTGAGCTGTAATCTGTAGATACGCCTGAACTGAAAGCACAGGAAATCTGCTACCCGCAAGTAACATAGGATTTCCAAAGTCTGCCATCGATAAAGAAAAGGTCAAAAGAAAGGCATTTGCAACACCCGCTAAAGAAAGTGGGAATGTAACTTTCCTGAACACATACCACCTTGTAGCCCCCAGGTTCGAAGCCGCATCTTCTATTGAAGGGTCTATCGACTGCAGCGTCCCCTTTATCGTGAGGTACGCTATAGGAAACAGTCCTATAGTCTCAACTATCACAAGACCCTTAAAACCGTATATAGAGAAATTGGTTATACCCAGCAATCCCTTCGTTATCAATCCGTTGTATCCAAGCAGCAAAACAGCAGAAAGTGCAAGCAAAAACGGTGGAGAGAGGATAGGCAGAGTTGCTAAGATATCAAATACTTTCCTTTTTCTCCTCGATATATCGACCCTCGTAACCGTGTATCCAAATAGGTAGCCAATAGCTACCGAAAGAGAAGCTACCACAGTAGCAACTTTTACACTATTTATAAATCCTTGCACAAAGTAGTGCCTTTGTAGTATCTCACTAAAGAGCTTTAACGTAGGTACACCTTCGGGAAAGAAAACCTCCACAAATATATAAGCTAAAGGATAGACAACAAAAAGCAAAATGGATACAATTATCAACCATACAGCTACACTGAACAAGACATCCCGTTTCTTTACATCTGCATCCACTACATTCCCTCCTACCCATAAAGAACATGGAGGGCAAGGATACTGCCCCCCATGTCAGCTTCTAACACTAAATTCTACTTTTTACGCCTCTCTAATATCTCCTTCGTCCATGTGTTTACTATCTTGTCCCTGTTCTCACCCGTCCACTTTGCATCGTAGTTTATAAGGTGGATCTTGCTAAGTGGAGGCCAGCCCTTTGGTGGAGTCGCTCCTATAGCAGTAGGGAAGTGGAAGAATCCTGTCTTTGCCCAAAGGTTCTGAGCCCTCTTCGAAAGCATCCAGTTGATAAATGTTTTAGCCTCCTTTACATGCTTCGCACCCTTTATGAGTGCAGTTCCACCTATCTCGTAACCCGTTCCTTCCTTCGGGAATGTAAGTATCAAAGGATAGTGCTTCTCGTATATCCTATGAAGTATATCTTGACCAAATATCACCCCTACTGCACACTGACCCAGTCCTGCAGCAGTACCTCCGGTCGCACCGTGTTCGGTATAGAGCTGAATCTGCTTATCAAGCATCTTCATGTACTCAAACGCTCTGTCCCATCCAAATATCTGAATCAGTGTAGAGACTATCGTCAACGCTGTACCAGAGGAACCCGGGTTGGGCATCTGAATGTTGTTCTCATAAAACGGATTTAGAAGGTCCATCCAGCTTGTGGGTGCCTCAAAGAACTTGTTTTTCTTCTTCATCTTCGCAAGGTAGTTCTTATTGGTGGCAAATCCTATTATACCAAGGTAGATACCATTCCAATACCCCTTAGGATCCCTGTACTTTGCCGGAATGTTCTTGGCATTTGGAGGAATGTAAGGCTCAAGAACTCCATACTCTGCCGCAGTTACATAAGAATCAGAAGGACCACCCGTCCAGACATCTGCTTGAGGATGCTTCTTTTCTGCTCTTAACCTATTCAGCGTTGTCCCAGAAGACATCCTGACCCACTTCACATGGATGCCCGTATCCTTCTCAAACTGTGAAATGATTATCTTGGCCTCTGCTGCGTCGTAGGTAACATACACAACAAGCGTCTTTGCTGCAAAGCTCGTCGTACTGAATAAGACTATCAGTGCCATCGCCAAAAATACCGTCCACCTCTTCCTCATAAAACAAACACCCCCTTAGTATTTATTGAACCAATAATAATTATACAGGACACACACCCTTTGTCAAGATTTCTGTCTCTTTTCATAATTAAACAACAAATTTTGTATCTTAAAATCCGCAACCTGTTTCATCTACGAAATGTCATAATTCCTGAATATCTCTAAAAGCCTCGAAAGACCTACATTACCGCCACTAACAATCACAGCAACTTTTCCACTTATCTCCCCAAGTTTACCAAAAAGCACAGCTGCTATGCCCACAGCACCCGCCCCTTCCACTACGAGGTGATGTTTATCCAAGGCAAATGCCATTGCTTGGGCTATTTCTACTTCCGAAACGAGGATAACCTCATCTACATATCTCTTCACCATTTCAAATGTATACTTATTATCAAGGCCTATACCACCTAATAGCCCATCTGCTATACTGACTTCTTCTTCCACATCTACAGGTTTACCCGCCTTTAAGCTATAGTACATAGCAGGTCCCTTTTCCATTGAAACCCCTACTACTTTCACACTATCATTTATACTCTTAACTGCAAGCGCTATACCACTTATCAAGCCCCCTCCAGAAAGAGGAACAACAACAGCTCTCACATCAGGAAGATGCTCCATAATCTCAATTCCTATGGTACCCTGTCCTGCTATAACATAAGGATCATCAAAGGGACTCACTCTAACCATACCCTTTTCCTTCTGCAACACAGAGACATGATTCATTGCATCATCCTGCGTCTCTCCAGCAACAACTACCTCTGCACCTAATCGCCTCATTGCATCAATCTTATACTGTGGAACATGCCGAGACACGCATATTGTAGCTTTAATGCCAAGCCTTTTTGATACAAAAGCAAGTGCACGACCGTGATTTCCACTGGAAGAAGCTACAACGCCTCTCGTTCTCTCCTCTTCACTAAGATTAAAAAGCCTGTTAGTAGCTCCTCTAACTTTAAAAGAACCCGTTTCCTGTAAATTCTCAAGTTTGAGAAAAACATCTGCACCAATCCTCTCCGAGAGCCACAGAGATTCAACTAAGGGAGTTACCTTAGCCACAGAATAAACATTTTGCCTTGCCATATAAATATCATGTAAGTCAGGGAACTTACGATCCACTTTTATCACCTTCCCCAATTCTCTCTCACATACTCAGATAAAATACCGAGTGCCATCTTAAACTTTTCGGTGTCTCCCCCAAAACCTATCCTCAAGTGTCCACTCATATCAAAAGCCTCTCCAGGAACCAATAGCAACCTTCTATCTTCAAACACACCCCTACAAAGCTCCTCTGTACTTACAGGTATATTCTTTACTCTCGGAAAACACAAGACTCCCGCCTTCGGCACAACATAATCAAAGAATCTGCTATTCTCCTCAAACCAATCGATGAGGATATTCAGATTCCGAAGGGCTATCTCCATGCTACGCGTCAGAACCTTTTCCCTATTGCTCAAGGCTACCGTAGCCAAAAAATCACTCAAAGGGCTATTACTTATAGAAGTATAGTCCTTCCACGACCACATTTTCTCTATCAGCTCCTCCGGTGCAACAACCCACCCTATCCTAACCCCAGAAAGACCATACGCCTTCGACATACTACCTACGCTGATTGCTCTCTCGCTCAAGCTTCTCCCATACGGAGGTACAACGCCATCTCTCAGCTTTAGGTCATGGTACACCTCATCACACAACACATAAAAGTCCCCCTCTTCTGCCCATTTAAGTACGGTTCTGAGCTGTTCTTCACTGATAACTGCCCCCGTGGGATTGTTCGGTATGTTTAATACAACGAGTTTGGTTCTTTCATCAATAAGATTTTCAAGTTCCTCTATCTTGGGTTCAAAACCATCTTCAAACTTCATCTTCCAATACTTGACATTTGCTCCCCGTGCTTCAGCAGTAGAGTATAATGCCTGATAAGCGGGAAACTGAACAACAACGCTATCACCAGGAGAAACAAGCACATTAGCCACAAGAAAATCCGCCTCTATTGCACCAGTTGTCATAAGGACATTATTTGCAGTAGTACCATTACCGTAAAGAGTAGCCACAAGCTCTCGTAATCTATCACTCCCTTTAGTAGGGTTGTTGTAACCGAGCCTCATGTTGAAAAGCTCGTCCTTCAGTTCTTCAAAGTCCCCAAGTTCAAGTAGTTCTCTTAGCGTAAACGGTTTGATGTCCGTTTCTGCCATCTCGTATTTAGCCATACTCTCATAGGTATTCAACCATCTCTCCACCTTAAATTCAGCTATATTCAAACCTAACACCTCCCTCGGTATCCTATAGTAAGGATTATATCACAACGAGAAATTTGACAAAACCTCAAACAGGTGATAAAATGCCCAACAACACAGAAGCAAAAGGAGGTAACTATGCTTAAGATAGCCAAGAGATTTGCGATATCACTCATGTTGATTGCTATTTTAACCCCTTACACAACAGCAGCTAACATTCCACCCCTAATAAAAGCAGTAAAGACAAAAAACCTCAATGAGGTAAAGCTCCTATTAAGCAAAGGAGAAGATCCAAACAGCACAGATCAAAATGGAAAATCGGCACTAATGTACGCAGCCTCAATTGGAGAGGTAAAAATAGCAAAGCTCTTGATCGGGCAGGGAGCCAAGGTAAACGCAAAAAGCCTGTTTGGAGAAACTGCCCTTATATATGGGGCATGGTACAACTATCCTAATATAGTACAGCTGTTGTTAAAGTGCGGTGCCGAGGTAAACTATGCCAGCAACGATGGACATACACCCTTAATGTATGCAGCAGATCACAAAGGCACAAAGGTAATGAAGCTGCTATTAGAACATAATGCAAAGGTAAATGCTCAGAACAAAAGAGGAAGGACTGCACTAATGGAAGCTGCCTGGTTTGGAAATGTCAAAGCAGTGAAACTACTATTAACATACAAAGCAGATGTAAACATCAAAGATAACAGAGGAATGACAGCTTTACTCATTGCGGAGAGAAAAGGCTACACGCAGATAGTAGAAATATTAAAGGCTGCAAAGACAAGGGAATAATTTCACTACTGCTTCGATTTCTCTATTTGACAAAAGGTAACTTTTCAGATAAAATATGGGTGCTTGAACTTCTGAATATCTTTAGGAGGTGAAATGGTTTGGTAGTAAAGGTAGATGCAGAGACATGCATAGCTTGTGGAGTTTGTTCTCAGATTTGCCCAGAGGTATTTGAGGTTGGAGATGATGGTAAGGCGATAGTAGTAAAACCAGAAGGTGCAGATTGTGCACAGGAGGCTGCTGATAGCTGTCCAACAGGGTCTATAACAATTGAAGAGTAGGTAAGTCATAAGGGGGGAGTTTCCCCCCTTATTTAGGCCATAAGAGAATAAGAGGTGATAAGGTATTACACTATTAGATGCCCCTACAGGAAAAGAGCTAATTGTAGAAGATATTTACTGTGGGTATGGAAGAAGGTCAGCACTGAGTAACATGGGTATCCTACCAGGAGCAAGGTTATCTATTGTCAAGCGAGGAGCATTCGGGGGACCCATTCTTGTAAATGTTGGGGGCTCCCAAGTTGCAATAGGCAGGGGCTTAGCCGCAAAGATAGACGTAAGGATTTTAAGATAATCATGGTTATCGCCTTAGTGGGACAACCAAACTGTGGGAAAAGTACTTTATTCAACCAAGTTGCGGGCTACAAGTCAATTTCCTCAAACTTCCCCGGTACTACTGTGGAGTTCACAAAAAGTAAGTTCTGGTTTAAAGGACAATCTATAACCGTAGTAGATCTACCTGGTAGCTACTCTTTGAGCACCACAGACATGGCAGAACTCGAAACCATGAAATACCTATTGTACGAAGATGTAGATATCATCATTAATGTGATGGACTCATCGCTATTGTCCAGAAGCTTAGAACTAACAATAGAGCTAACAGAACTACGAAAACCCATGATAATAGCGGCAAACATGGTAGATGAAGCGCTAAGGAAGGGTATGTCCATAGACTATTCAAAACTCCAAGACATAATAGGTGTAGATGTAGTCCCCATAATGGCATCTAAGGGGAAAGGCATAACAGAACTGTTTTCGAGAGCCCTCAAGTCCTTACAAAAAAGGCAGATACCAAACGAACTTTTATTCAGTAAAGATGTCGAAAGCGTTGTCCAAGCCCTCTCAAAAAAGTTGCCTGAAGCTATTTATACCAAAGTAAACATACCAAAACGCTTCCTCTTACTCAAGCTACTTGAAGGTAACCCTATCATCACGCAAAAGGTCAGTCAATTGGTACCAGAACTGGAAAACAAAGTTGAAAGTTGTAGAAACAGGCTCAAAGAGAGCCACGGTAGGAGTTCTGACATAGTTGTGTTTTCCGAAAGGCATGCCCTCAGTATGAACATATTCGAAAGGGTTGTAAAGATAGGCAAACCCCAAAGGGACATACGAGAAAGCATAGACAACATCGTTATGAGCAGATGGCTCGGGTATCCCATACTGGCGGTAGTTCTCTACCTCTTCTTTGTCGCAATATTCTATGTGGGTTCCAGTATGGAAGAACCCTTATCTGCCCTATTTGACCAGTGGATAAACTTACTAACACCACTAAAGGATATACACCCCTTGCTGTTTCACCTGTTGAATGGTGTTATTCAGGGTATAGCAGGTGGTATAACTATAGTATTGCCATACCTTGTGCCATTTCTCATAGGACTTTCAGTGCTCGAGGACATCGGTTATCTACCAAGGATAGCTTTCCTAATGGATACATTCATGCACAGAATAGGTTTACACGGAAAAGCTATTATCCCATTCATTCTGGGATACGGATGCAATGTACCTGCAATAATGGCGCTAAGGATACTGGAATCCCCCCGAGACAGATTCATAGCTGGCACGCTTGCAACATTTGTACCCTGTTCTGCAAGGATGACTATAATATTTGCCATGGTCGGATACTACATAGGAGCAGGGGCAGCTCTGTCTGTATACATAATAAATATAGTAGTCATCGCCATAATAGGAAAGATAATGTCGATAATGCTCCCAGAAATCACGCCCGGACTCATACTTGAGATACCAAGATACCAACTACCCTCTTGGCGATCTGTCATGTCCAAAAGCTGGCTAAGGATAAAGGAGTTTATTATAATCGCATGGCCCATAATAATCATAGGTAGCATCATACTGAGCACTATCCAAGCAATGGGGTTAGAAGATGACATAAATACTGCGTTCTCGTGGTTAACATCTGGTATCTTGGGGCTACCTTCAAAAGTAGGTGTAACACTTGTGTTCGGCATATTTAGGAAAGAGCTATCCATGATTATGCTCTCGCAAGCTCTGGGAACAACACACATTGGAAATCTACTAACACACCAGCAATTATTCGTATTCACAATATTCGTAGTTTTCTATATGCCTTGCATATCAACAATGGGAGTGCTTCTGAAGGAACTTAAATGGAGGAAAACTCTATTTATATTTTTCCTCACCACAGTAGTAGCAATAAGCCTTGCATTTCTGAGTCGTGTGATATTTTACTTCACACAATCCTTGTAGAGTCCCACAACTTCGTTTGCAAGCGCATCTGCCTCTTTATTCTGGTTCCGCATAACATGGTTTAGGTTAACCTGGGGTATCTGTCTTATCAACTTTTGCGCTTCATCGTAAAAATGCATCAACTTCTCACTTCTTACCTTGTATCTGCCTATTAACTGCCTGTAAACAAGCTCACTATCCATAAACACATTCGCTATACTTGCACCAAGCTTCACTATACGCCGTAATGCCACTATAAGTGCAGTATACTCTGCTATGTTGTTTGTCGTTCTACCAATAACCATGGCTATCTTCTCAATGTGAACCTCACCATTAACATTGTACCTCAACACAACACCTATAGAGGCGTCTCCAGGATTACCCTTAGAAGCACCATCAGTGAATACGTCTACAGTCATATTTCACCTTCCATTATCAATATCCTGCCGCAACTATCACACCTTACGATATCCCTATTCTCTTTCAGCTTCTTTATAGTATCTGAAGGCAAAGAGATGGAACACCCAGTACAAACCCCATCCTTCACCACTGCTACCGGATACTTTAATAGCTTTCTAAGTTCATTGTACAAATAGAGATATTCTCTCCCTATCTCAGCCTCTATGTCTCTTTCCTTCAAATGAAGACCCTCCATTTCCTGCTCTATCTCCTTGCGCTTCAGCAATGCCTCTTCTATATTACGCATAAGAGAGTCCATCCTCAAGTGAACATCTTTTGAGAGTTTGGCAAAACTTTCCTCCGCAGAAGATAACTTATCCATCAATTCCAGCACAATTGTCTCCTTCTCGTCCTTCTTTTTGGAGAGATTCTCCACCTTTCTCTGCATACCTGCCAGCTCCTTACTTTTTCCCCTCCCAGAATACAACCTCTCCTTAAGCACACCTATATGCTCTTCTATCTCCTTCAGATCGAGCTCCTCACTAAACAACTGTTCTCTCAGCTTCTTGAGTGAAGACTCCTCAGCCTGAAGCCCCTTTTTGGCATCAGTCCACCTCTGCCTGTAACCTTCCACTTCAGAATCAATTCTCTGCATCTTGTGAGTTAACTTCTCTATCTCTTTTTGCACTGTTTGAAGCTCAAACAACCTCTTTACGACCTCCACACTCCTCAACCTCTTTCTTCACAAAGATTGTACAGGATTAGTATAAACAGTAGAAAGATAAAAGTCCACACCCGAAAACTCTGACGCAAGTAAGTTTCTCAACCCACCAAGAGAAGCGTTTTCCATCTCAAAATGGTTTAGTATTAGAAGATCGACACCGTTCCTGCGGGCAAATACTGCCTCATGATGCTTCACATCAGCTGTTATGTAAAGTTCCACCTCCAACGAAACACAATTCTCTATAAAATCTGCTCCACTCCCCCCACACACAGCAAACTTTCTAACACTCCTATCGAGAGAACCCACATAGGAGAGCATATCAATACCCCAACTTTCCCTTACTTTCCTTATAACATCTGCCACTTTCCATGGCACTTGAAGTTCAACTACTCTACCTGCACCTCCACACCCAGGGTTTGGATGTCTTACTAAAGGGACATCTGACGAAAGAGAGAGCATCTCCAGTAAGATATCATTCATCCCACCAAAGGCATTATCAAAATTGGTATGAACAGAATAGACACTTATTTTACTGGAGACAAGCATCCTTACAAGTCTGCCCATATAAGAAGAGTAATCCAGTTTCTTTAATGGCTTGAAGAACAAAGGGTGATGAGTTAGCAGGAGGTTTGCCTTCTTATCTACTGCTTCTTCTACCACTGGGACATCAACATCTAACGCTATAAGTACAGAGGAAACCTCATCATCAAAGGAACCCAGCTGTAAGCCAGAGTTATCCCACTTTTCCTCACAGGAAAGAGGAAAAATTCCCTCAAGGAAACCTGCTATATCTCCTACCTTGGTCATGAATTAACCCCTCATAAACACTATGGTGGGCCCACCTGGGCTCGAACCAGGGACCTACCGGTTATGAGCCGGTGGCTCTTCCAGCTGAGCTATGGGCCCACCACTCGAGTGAGATTTTACCATGAGATACTACTTTTTTCAATCCCTCAAACAACAACTTCAAGAAATTTTTTCCTCAAGCATCTTCACAATACCCTTTAATTCTGCCAGCTGCTCCCTTATAGCTTTAATTTCCTTAGTCAATCTATCTATCTCCTCATTCTCAGAGTAATGGTGGTGTTCTGAAACCTTTGTCGTTTGGTATCCTACTTCCCCCTTTAGATACTCCTGAAGCACATCCTTAACGGTACCGTACGCACCAACTATAGCCTTTATGCCGAGGCTGGCAAAATACTCCTGCGCCCGTGGTCCCATACCCCCACTCACAATCACATCCACACCATTCTCCTTCATAAAGGTTGGCAAATCTCCCGGATTATGTTCGCCTCCCATAGGATTTTTGATTGATACAACATTCACAATATCACTGCCATCCAACTCCACCATCACATAATACGGCGCATGGCCAAAGTGGTAACTCACTATGCTTTCAAGCCCTTTTGGGTCATCTACAGTAAAACATATCTTCATCTTATCAAGCCCTCCCTACCTCGTCAAAATCCCAAACGCTTCTTGGCATCCCCGCTTATCATGTCAGGAGTCCATGGAGGATCAAACACCAATTCAAGCTCCACATCATTCACGCCGTCAAGCGACTTCACCGTGTTCTTAACATCTGCAAGTATGAGGTTGGTAAGCGGACATCCAGGAGCAGTCAGCGTCATCTTTATATGCACAACACCTGTATCCTCTCGTAAACTTACACCATAAATCAACCCAAGGTCTACAATGTTTATCGGTATCTCTGGGTCATACACATTTCTCAACGCATCTAAAACTTGCTCCTTACTCACCATGTAAATTCCTCCTCGGTTGTCAAAGTACTAACTATTATACCGTGAAAGCATCGATAAGTCAATTTATCCATTTAAAATCCTCACACTGGCAGCTTTGAAGAGTACATAAAGTTCCTTTTCAGCTTCAATACCAAGCAAATCCCGAGAATTTGGAGTAATAACCACCTTAAGAGATACTCCACCAATGCTAAGCGAAAGCCATACTAAGTGTCCACTCTCCACAACTTCGGTAACCTTCCCTCGAAAGCTATTTTTTGCAGAGCTTGACACCATCTCCCTTGCTACTATGATGTTCTCAGGTCTAATCGAAACATCCACATCTTCGCCAAGACATGCACTATCCAGACTGTAAAGTCTTACTCCACTACAGGAAAGAATCGTCATACCATCTCTCACTTCCTCAACTTTACACCTCAACACATTTGTACCAACAAAGTCAGCCACAAAATCTCCCAGAGGCTTAGAAAAGACCTCCTCCGGTTCACCCACCTGTAACACCTTACCATCCTTCATTACAGCAACCTTCGTCGCAAGACCAAAGACGTCATCAAAGTCGTGCGTGATATGTAAAACTGTTGCATTGTAGGTTCGTATTGCACTCTTTACCAACTTTCGTAGCTTCTCCTTAGTCCTCACATCCAACGCCGAAAATGGCTCATCCATGAGAAGGAGACGGGGTCTTACAACAAGAGCCCTTGCCAGCGCAACTCTCTGCATCTCTCCCCCACTCAAAGTAGTAGGTATTCTCTCAAAGAGGTGGTCTATCCGAAGAACCTCTGCCACTTCCTTCACCTTCATCTCTATTCTATGTTCATCTTTTAGTCTCTTTCTCAATCCATATGCTATGTTGTCATAAACACTCATGTGGGGAAAGAGCACATAGTCCTGATAAACAACGCTGATGCCCCTCTCCTCCGGTGGTAAAGATGTTATATCTTTGCCACACATCAGTATCCTTCCTCTTTCAGGTGTATAAAATCCATTTATCGTTTCTATCAACACCGTTTTCCCACTTCCAGTAGGTCCAATCACAACAACATAATCCCCTTCCTCCACGCCCAGAGAAACACCCGATAACTTAAACTCACCAAGGTCAATACTTAAATTCTCAAGTTCGAGAAACATCGTACCCTCCCTGCAGCTTCTCAAAAATGAGTATAGCCAAGAAAGAAACAGCTATCAAAACTATCCCACTGGTTATAGCCATTCCGATGTTACCATAGGAAATGTTAAGGTAGAGCGTAACCGGCAAAATTTCCGTATTCATGTAAGATCCACCAGCAAGTATAAGCACTGCACCAAACGCACCTACACATCTCGCAAATGTTATTATCATCGAAGCAAATATTCCACCCTTAGCTAAGGGGAGTGTAATCTTTCTGAATGTTTCAAACTCAGTATAACCAAGTCCTCTTGAAACAAGTTCATATCTCGGGTTTATAGTTTCAAATGTCGAATAAGATATCCTTGTAGCATACGGCATAGCAGTAAAAACCTGTGCAACTACTATACCCAACTTCGTGAACACCACCTTTATTCCAATATCACTTAAGAAGCTCCCAACAGGAGTCTTACCAAACAACAAGAGCAATGCTAATCCCAAAACCAACTCAGGAAATGCCATTGGTAAATCTATAATAGAACTAACTATACTCTTACCCCAAAAAGAAAAGCGAGAAAGTGCATATCCCACTGGAACTGCTACTAACATAACCACTGCAGTAGATGCTGAAGCTGTAATCAAGGAAAGCCGAAGTGAAAACAACATCTCTTTCGTTCCTAATGCCTCAAGAACATCCTTCACATTAGGGACAGCAATAAGAGACGCTATAGCCAATATCAGGAAAAATGTGAAGGCAAACGAAAGAGATATACAAATCTTCCTAAAGCTCAATCTTTGCACGGTTTAAACCCCCACTTCTCCCACACTTCTACATGTCTTGCAATAAAGTTATTAAATGCTTCTGCTACCTTCATATGGCTTTTCTCCTTAGCATAAACTGCTACGGCTGTTGGGATTGTCTTTATGAGATTTTGATCCCTGGGTATCTGCACTACAACTATCTTTCCTTTAGCTTGCACCCATGTAGTCATATCTTCCCAGATTATTGTCGCATCCGCTTGTCCTGTAGCAATATATATGAGTAGCTGATTGACAGTTGGCGTAAATACCACAACGTTTCTCTTAACGCTATTCCATATCTTATTCTTTATCAGTATCTTCTTGGCAACCTTACCTATTGCACATGCTCTTGGGTCACCAAGAACTACCTTCACACCCTTTTCTTTCATGTCATCGAGCCCTTTAATTCCCATAGGATTGGATTTTGGTACAGCTATCACAGGTACATGCAAAACTATATTCTTCACCGTCTCGGGTAGCACATAACCCCTATCGATGGCATCTTTCACATACTTATAAGCACCCGGTATAAAGACATCGCAACCCATCGTTGCTAACACACCAAATATCTCAGCACTGCCACCATAATGAACCTCAACTCGTGCACCAGTCTCTTGTTCAAACATACCTATAAGCTCATTCATAGGCTTCATCAATCCAGCACCAGAACACACAAATATACTCTTACCATCAAATACACTCGCCCACGCACTACCAGCCAAAACAAACCCAAAGGACAATCCTAAAAGACCTGCTAACAAAAAAATAATTGTTACTTTTCTCACATAAAACACCTCCTAAGCATACACTAAATAATAACTTAGATAAACAAAAAGTCCCCTCCCACTGACCTCGTGAAAGGAGACCTACCAGAAACCCCTCCTTTCCAAACACGGGAGGCTAATGAGTTTCCTCACTAACCCTATTTGGCTCATCCCCATAGGCAAACGCCCTTAGGACAAATGAGCTCGGAGGAACTTTATGAAAACATCCAAAGATCATATTACCAAATGCTATTATACTTGTCCTAAATTCACATGTCAAGTGCCGTAAAGATCCTCACATAACAGTTCCAATCGTCCAAACATTCAAACCATGCGAGGTATATTTCACAATCTTTACCCTTTGAATATGCGTAACAATGATGTAAAATACTGTGGGTTGTTAAAGCTTCGATTGTATTCACCATGAAAGCCGTCGCAAACAGGAGGTTGATAGGTTGGACAACATAAGGAACTTCTGTATCATTGCACACATAGATCATGGCAAGTCCACACTTGCAGATAGGTTTCTATCCATAACAAAAACCATTCCCGAGAGAAAAATGGTAGAGCAGGTATTGGACATGATGGATATAGAAAGGGAAAGAGGTATAACAATAAAGGCACAACCTGTGCGTATGCAATACAAATCAGAAAGTGGTAGAGAATACATTCTCAACCTCATAGACACGCCAGGACATGTGGATTTTGAGTATGAAGTATCCAAAAGTATGGCTGCATGCGAAGGCGCTCTTCTGGTAATAGACGCCACTCAAGGAATAGAAGCACAAACACTGGCAAATGCATACCTGGCTGTGGATGCAAATCTCGAGATTATACCCGTAATAAACAAGATAGATCTACCAAGTGCCGATCCAGAAAGGGTAAAAAAGGAGATAGAAGATGTACTTGGACTGGATGCACAAAACAGTTTCTTGGTGAGTGCAAAAGAAGGAACAGGGGTAAAAGAGGTATTAGAAGCAATAATAGAGTACATACCTACCCCAAAGGGCAACCCTAACGCTCCTTTAAAGGCACTAATATTTGACGCTGTATTTGACAGTTTTAGAGGAGTAATAGTGTACGCAAGGATATTCGACGGGACCGTAAAGAAAGGCGACAAAATAGAGATATTCTCCAACCACAAGACATTTGAAGTAGAAGAAGTAGGTATATTCAAACCGGAGATGTCATCAAAGGATAAGCTGTCAGCAGGAGAAGTAGGCTACATAATTGCAAACATAAAAAACATAGGAGATACCCGCGTTGGAGACACTATAATGTTAGCAGAAAAGCCACTTAAAGAACCGCTCCCTGGTTACAAGCGAGTAAAGCCTGTTGTATTCTGTGGATTCTACCCCATTGAGAGGGACAGCTATCCAGCTTTAAGGGATGCCCTTGAGAAACTCCAACTCAACGATGCAGCGTTCACTTACACACCAGAAAGTTCAGTAGCACTCGGCTTCGGTTTTCGGTGCGGGTTTCTTGGTATGCTACACATGGATATAGTGAAGGAAAGGTTAAGAAGAGAATTTGGACTTGAACTGGTAGCAACTGTTCCAAATGTAATATACAAAGTGGGACTGAAAAGCGGTAAGGAGATAGAGATAAACAACCCTGCAATGTTTCCCTCCATAGGAGAGATAGAATACATAAAAGAGCCATACACCAAAGTAACCGTATTCACTCCCTCAGAGTTCATTGGTCCCATAATGAAAGTGGTGCAAAACAAAAGAGGCACATACATAGATATGCAATATGTAAATCCCACGAGAGCCATGCTAACATACGAAGTACCGCTATCGGAAATGATACTTGACTTCCACGATAAAATAAAATCAGTCAGCAGAGGGTACGCATCATTCGACTATGAACAGATTGGGTATAGGGTCTCAGAACTACTGAAAGTAGATATTCTCATAAATGGAGAACCAGTTGATGCCCTATCTTTTATAGTGCATAAAGATCATGCATACCACAAGTCCCAAATGCTCCTGGACAAACTAAAAGAACATATTCCAAGACAGTTATTCGATGTGAACCTTCAAGCAGCAATAGGAAAGAGGGTAATATCCAAGCGCGTAATAAAGGCACTACGAAAGGATGTGCTTGCAAAGTGCTACGGAGGGGATGTGACGAGAAAGAAGAAACTTCTGGAAAAACAAAAGGAAGGTAAAAAAAGAATGAAACAAATAGGTAGAGTTAGTATTCCACAAGATGCATTTCTTGCATTCCTAAAAATCAACGAGTAAATAAATGCAACTTTTCTGTGAACAATAACGCAGCACTTCTTATGTCATCTTTCGAAATTATAGCAGAAACCACAGCTACACCACTTGCACCCATGCGTATAACATCCTCCACATTATCAAGGGATATACCCCCTATAGCAACAACAGGTATGTTCACAGCAGAGGCTATCTCCCTTAGTCCATCTAAACCTATAAGCTTGATATTTTCCTTCGTCTTCGTGGGGAACACACTTCCAGCTCCAAGGTAGGTTGCACCACTTGCAGCCGCCACCAAGGCTTCCCTTACACTATGTACGGTAACACCAATTATAAAATCCCCAGGTACGATCCTTTTAACATATTCAATGGGCAAATCCTCCTGACCAAGATGCACGCCATCTGCACCACTCAAAACGGCAATATCCACCCTATCATTTACTATAAGTTTCGCACCACTTCTATGGCATATCCTGGCAACCTCTATTGCAGTACGAAGCAGTTCCCTATCACTCCGGTGCTTATCTCTCAGCTGGATAAACCTAACACCACCATCCACAAGCTCTTTTACTACTTGCACATGGGATCTCTTAGATACACCTTCATCAGATATCACATACAAACCAAAATCCAGCAAGCTCACCTCCCCAAAATATACAATTGATCAAGAAACCTTGCCTTAAAACTTCCAGGTACATCCAGTCCCACCGCTGCACGCACAGAGGTCATCTTCACAGCCTCCAAGCCTATTATAGAAGCAGCAAAGCTATCCCTTACCGTCAAGAGGGCTGCCATAATAGAGCCTAAGCAACATCCCATCCCAGAAACACTCTTTAAAAACGGACTTCCGCCGGTAACAGAAACCATATTATCCACGGAAACAACAAAATCTATTGCTCCAGTAGAAACAACCACACATCCATACTCAACCGAAATCTTCTCAAGCAACGGAATTATCTCAGTATCCGAAACATCTTCGACACCATCTACACCCCCAAAGGTTCTCTGCTTACCAGCTATGGAAGAAACCTCAGAAGCGTTTCCTTTCAATACATCTACCCTATAAAGCCTTAGGATCTCAGTAACAAACGCATTTCTAAAAGAAGAAGCGTTGCAGCCAACCGGATCCAAAACTACTGGTAAACCGTACATATTTGCTACCTTCAAGGCCTCCCTTATGGCAAACATCCTCTCCTCAGTGAGGTTACCTATGTTCACAAGCAAACTATCACTCTTGGAAACAATTTCACCTATTTCTTCAACACTTACAGGCATAATAGGGTGAGCACCTATAAAGAGGGTGCAATCCGCTTGAAAGTCAGCAGAAACAAAATTCGTTATCTGCACAACAACAGGTGACCTTTTCCTAAGATCTACGAACGCTCTCTCAACCTCTGCAAAATCCATCACCGTTAGCACCTCACATTGTGATACAGCGGGCCAAATCCATGCCCTATGTTTTCAGGTGCTTCTCTTATCGCCATATAGACATATCTACTTGCATCAGAGACAGCACTGTATATATCCTTTCCTTTAGCAAGACCTGCTGCTATGGCAGAAGACAATGTACAACCTGTACCATGCGTGTTTTTGGTATGCAGCCTATCTGATTGAAAGACATAAGAATTCTTTCCATCAAAGAGAATATCCACAACCTTAGAGTAATTAGCGAGGTGCCCTCCCTTCAGTAGAACATACCTTGCACCTTTTTCCTTAATTATCTTGGCTGCTTCCTTCATATCCAATGGTGTTTCAATCTTCACGCCACTGAGTATCTCTGCTTCAGGTACGTTGGGGGTTACAACATAGGCCAAAGGAAGCAGGTGTTTTGTAAAAAACGATATGGCATCTTTCCTCATCAAAGTAGAGCCGCTCTTTGAGACCATAACGGGGTCTACAACTACCTTATCCATATCATACTTTACAAGTCCTTCTGCCACTACCTCCATTATACCCACATTCGATAGCATACCAACCTTAACAGTATCTATCTCGATATCTATTGCCACGGCCTCAAGCTGCTTTGCAACAATTTCAGGAGGGAGGTCAAATACAGCAAAAACCCCTTCAGTATTCTGCGCAGTAACAGATGTCACAACAGAAAGACCATATATATTAAAAGCCGCAAATGTCTTCAAGTCTGCCTGTATGCCTGCCCCTCCGCCAGAATCCGAACCCGCTATCGAAAGCGCAGTCCCATCGTAATTCATGACAACCTCCTCATCAGAAAAAGATAAAAGAAAGCAGAAGCAATCATACTTGGTATAGATGCACCCAACCACGGCTCTCTAAGGGTGATGAACTCATATACACCAACCCCTCCCAGCCATGACAAGATCGCAATCCAGTTAACACCTCCTCTATACCAGTATATCCCACCTACCTCATAAAATCCATCTACATGCAGGCTCCCCTTTCTTAAAATAAAGTAATCAGAAAGCACTATCCCAAATATGGGACAGAACATACCTCCTATTAAAAGCAAAAACCCTTCATAGGCATCAGGGGGAAACATAAGGCCAACCAGAGTTCCAGCCACCCCAGCTGCTACCATCGTCCAGAATCTGTTTAGGTATGGAAACAGATTCAAAGAAGATATAGCCGTAGAGTATATATCAAGGAATGTAGAAGTTATGGTAGACAGCAACACCAAGAGAAGAGCAATTCCGGTAAACCCCACCTTGACCATTACTGAAACAACATCAGAGGAATTAGTAGCAAGAAAGGCCATCAACCCCAAAAAGTACATCCAGGAGCTACCGACAAAATAACCAATCCACGTCCCCCAAAATGCTCCTTTCGTATCCTTTGAGTATCTCGAGTAATCGCCTATCAGTGGTAGCCAAGAGACAGGCATAGCTATAACAATATCCATCGCAAGCCCAAATGAAATACTATTCTTTTCACTACGAAACGTATAATCTCCATTAAGCAGGTAATAAGTTACCATTAAGCATACTACGACAAGAATACCAACCCCAATTCTATTAGCCCACTTCCAATATCTTGAACCACCTATCGCCCAAGCAGTAGTAACAGCTCCAATGACAACCATCCACACACTCTTACCCATATAGGGACAGATCTTAACAGCAGCATCGGAAGAAACTATAAGCATTACTGCAGTCCAACCCGTAAGCTGAATAACATTTAACACACTGCCAATATACGAACCTCTTATACCAAAAGATGGTCTTAATGCAACCATAGTTGGGACACCATACTTTGCACCTATAACTCCCCCAAGGGCAAAAGGTGTATTGCCAATAAAGTGCCCCAGTAGTATCACAAAGACCCCCATACCAATTCCAAGGGGTGCAAGCATACCACCAGCCCAGACCTCAGCCAGGGATATTGAAGCTCCCACCCAGAGGAAGAACTGGTCTATTCCTCCAAGATTACGCCCTTGTGGGGGCACTGGTCTTATGTCAAGCATTTGGTTTAAACCTCCTCCTAACAATCTTTATAACAAAAAAACCCAGCACACTTCCAGGAATACTGCTACTAAGAAATGCAATCTGTAACGAAAACCATCCCAATGGATGCCCTATATGGGGTGCTATCAAAAAGGCACTGAGTGTTGCCCCTACAGGTCCTGTTCCAATAGGTTCGAGCAAAGCCACCCAATCCTTTTTTATCCAGATGTAAAACAACCCTACCACGATTCCTCCTGGTATTCCTCCAGGAAAGGCAAACACAGTTCCAGTGCCCAGAATATTCCTTATCACACCTGCAACAGCAGCTATCACTCCTGCCCAAATAGGCCCCAAAAAGACACCAGCCACAGCATTAATAGTATGTTGAAATGGAAAAACTTTTGTAGGACCTACAGGAAAGTAAACACCACTGAGAACAACGCAAAGAGAAACCAAGACACCAGCCAAAACAAGATTCTTCAAACATGCCACCTACCTTTCAGCCTCCTTAGAATAATAGGTACAAGCACAAGTGCTATAACAAGATTGGGCAACGCAGTAGTGCCATTATATATGGCAGAATAAATCATAGGATTCATCCCCTTAGGGGCGTAAGATGCAAAAAAAACCACACCGGAAAGCCAATGAGAGAAAAATTTAGCAGTGATAGAGAATATTATCCCAATGTAAACATTAGAGAACAATCCACACACACCAAGAAGAGCAAACGGTAAAGGATAATCAAGAATCACCTGCAAAGGATGTACGAAGTAAGGGTCTGACATCATTATTAACACACCCAAAATCCCACCAGATATCATACCTCTTCGCCACCCTCGCAAAACAGCATAAATGAGCACAGGTATGTCTTCGAGTGTTATAGAACCACCCTGCGGCATGTGATAAAGCTTTACAAAAGAAAGACCGAATGCAATACCAGCAACCAACCCCATTTCTGCTATATCCTTACTCCTAGACATACTCTCACCCCCTAAAAATTGAGCCCCCTGGGAATCCAGGGGGCTCAAACGCACACCTAACCGCTTCCCTCCGCTGGCATTACCCAGAGCAGGTTCAACGGGTCGACAGGTTAGACACCTATCCTCTCAGCCCCTAAGAAGGGACTCCCCGCACATATGAAGTTGTCAACTCCTAAACAAATTATACCACCCACATCAAGTATCCAACCCCTTATCTACCTCACAAAAGCTACAACATAAAGCAGAGGGGATACATAAAACTTACCCCACACCCATTTTCTTAATCACCTCAACCCAATTCAAAAAGAACGCAATAAAGATCCCCACAAAAAGGCCAACAACAGCAGAAACAGCCAATATCAAGGATACCCTCTTTGAGATGGCAACCGCTCCCGGTGGCTGAACAATCTCAAAGAGATTTACTTTCTTGAGTTTCTTCTCTAACTCATCCCTATGAAGCCTACTTGCCTCCATCTCGAATTCAAGAGATGCAATCCTGTCTCTGTATGAGACAATCCTCTCACTGAGTTCTTCTTCCTGCTTCATTAAAAAGTCAAGCCTCAAAGCCATTATCTGATAGACATTAACATAAAAAAGCCTATCAATACCTTCTGTACCCTTAGCCTGAGCTTCCAATACCTTTATTTTCTCTCTCAATATCTTCATCATAGCAGATATATCGTTCTTCAGTAGGTTAAGGCGGTTAACCTCTGAAAGAAGCGTTTTCAGTGAGTCCTCATCCCTTTTTACTCTGGCATCAAACTGCAAAAGTATATCTCTCACTCTTTCAACAGCGGTACTAAATCCCGGTGCTGACTTATACCCCTGAAGAAAGGTAAGAAAGGTAGCAAATTTCTTGGAAAACTCTTTCGGCTTAGTAGTGGTATAGGATACCTTCAACAAATCAGCGCCGCGTGGCGTAGAAACTGAGAGTTTGACACCATCCCCCAGATACTTTTCAAGAAGCAATCTGTCAGTAAGAAGAGCTCTAACAGTAGTTGTAGTAGTGACAGTAGTAGTGACAACAGTCTTACCGTCAACTACCACACGAGTAGGTGTTAACACTGCCTCCACAAGATATTTCTGGGGAGCCAATTCAATGTAAGCAAATGCGCTCATCAAGAAGATCACAGCAACCGATAACACCAGCCATTTTCTCTTCCAGATCACCATCCACAGCTCATAAAGATCGATCTCATCATCATAGAGCAGCTTTCTGCTATCAGTCATTCTTTATCCTCTCCCTAAGTTTTTTCTCCCACTCCCATGCAGTCTTTATTATAAAATGAAGGTCATCGTGTTGAGGCTGCCACCCAAGCTTAGTTTTCAACTTCATGCTATCTGCAACGAGTTCTGCCGGATCACCGGGTCTCCTACCAGATTCAACCACTGGAAAGTCAATTCCAGTAACCGCCTTAACTACACCTATAACTTCCTTAACCGAATAACCATGTCCATAACCACAGTTAAATACATCACTTTTGCCACCCTCAAGCAGGTAATTAAGTGCACAAATATGAGCCTGTGCAAGGTCTCCTATGTATATGTAATCTCTCACGCCAGTTCCATCTTTTGTAGGGTAATCCGTCCCATAGATCTCAAGCTTGTCAATCTCACCCACAGCAGCTTTCACAGCTCTTGTAATGAGATGCGTTGCCTCCGGTGAGCATTGTCCTATCTTCCCTTTCTCATCAGCACCTGCTACATTAAAGTATCTCAGAGAGACATATTCAAAGTCACTGTTAGCTATTGAATAGTCCAGCAACACCCTTTCCACTGCTACCTTAGAATAGCCGTAAGGGTTAATCGCATTAAGGGGTGCATCTTCCCTGACCGGTATCTTTTCCGGCATACCATAAACAGCAGCAGTGGAGGAAAACACCATGTAAGAAACAGAAAATTTTTCCATTACTTCCAAAAGTGATATACTGTTTGAAAGATTGTTTCTATAGTACTTAAGTGGATACCTTACGCTCTCTGGAACAACAATAGAAGCAGCAAAGTGCATAACAGCATCAGGCTTAAAGGTAGAAAAGACTTCACACAGCGTATCATAATCGGAAAGATCTGCTACCACCAGCTTACCATAAAGTACCGCCCAACGATGACCTGTGGAAAGGTTGTCATACACAACTATATCGTGACCCATCTCACCAAGCAGCTTAACTACATAACTTCCAATGTATCCAGCCCCACCTGTAACCAAAACCTTTGCCACACAACTACCTCCTTTTTGTTCCCATTATAACACAATTTTTTCAAAAACAAGGTTTCAAATTTACCCCAATCTGTGATAATATAATAGACAGGAAAGAAAAGGGGGCTTGGCTCTAATAGTGACAGACAAAAGAATCAGAGTAGGCGTTGTAGGTGTAGGGTATCTGGGAAAGCATCACGCCAGGATATATTCGGAGATGCCCAATGTTGAACTCGTGGGCGTAGTCGATATAAACCACAAACGAGCAGAAGAGATCGCAAGGATATACCAAACCACCCCATATTTTGACCACCATACATTTATAGAAAAAGAGTCTCCTGATGCAGTAAGTATTGTCGTACCAACAACAAGCCACTTTGAAGTTGCACGAGACTTTCTTCAAAGAGACATTCACATACTCGTAGAGAAGCCGGTAACAAGAACCGTCGAAGAAGCTGCGGAACTCTTGAAAATGGCAAAGAAGAAAAATCTTATACTCCAAGTAGGCCACATAGAGAGATTCAACGCTGCAGTCCAAACGGTAAAGAATATTATAAAAGACCCTATATTCATACAGTCCCAGAGAATGGGACCATACAACCACAGGATAAACGATGTCGGCGTAGTGCTGGACCTAATGATACATGACATCGATGTCATACTAAGCCTCGTAAAATCACCCATCAGAGAGATTAAAAGCTTTGGACAAAAAGTGGTTTCTACAACAGAAGATATAGCCTCAACACAGATATACTTCGAAAACGGGTGTATAGCTCATATACTCGTCAGCAGAGTAACAGAAGCAAAAGTCAGAAAACTGCAAGTAATCCAGAAAGGAGCTTACATCTATCTCGACTACGGGCAACAGAGTATAAACATCTATAAACAAATGGACTCTCAACATCTTCCACTTCTAAAGGAGAGCACAAGTGGGATGGTTACAATAATAGAAAGACCGTCTATAAAGAAAGAGGAACCTTTAAAACTTGAACTCAACCACTTTATAAAATGCGTTAAAGACGGAAAAGAACCACTTGTCACAATAGAAAACGGCAAAAAAGCACTTGAAGTAGCACTAAACATCTTAAAAGAAATAGAGGGAAACATCACATGACCCAGAAGAAAGTATCTCTCAAGAACATCATCGTACTATTCTTAGTGCTCTCCGGCATGTTTATAGGCATGTTCTATCTATTCTTGTATCTGAAGTACAACTACAAACCAAACAAGATATACTTCAACAATGCGTTGACAAAGCTGATCTACGAAAAACACGAAAATCGGTGAGAGAATGCAATTACCAGAAGCTAACCAACAGGCACTCGTATTCTTGATGCTCCTGATACCCCTGTTTGGAATACCCCAAATAATAAAGCGCATAAACAATGTAAACCACAAAGGCGTACAAGCTATGATAATCTATCTCAGGGTACTGCTCGGGTTCGTCCTTGCAGCAGTGATATACACAGGATACCATGCGTTTGTTGGTAAGTAGTATCTTCCTCATAGCAGTAATTAGTTTATGCAACCCTGCTTTTGCCTACAAGTATAAGGTCCCCATCTCTCCTCCAAAGGTTACACCAATGCAGAAAGAAATAGCACAAAAACTTTTGAAAGACGGAACCAAATACCTACTCAACAAATACTACTTGAGAGCCGTTAGTACATTTAACAAGGCAATGAAGTTAAACCCATTCCTCTTGGAACCTTACTATCTCAAGGGATGGGCCCTCTTCAGGCTTGGGAAGATAGACCAAGCGTCCATAATGTGGAGATATTACCTTCAGGTAAACCCAAATGACAAAAGGGCACAATTTGACTTAAAACAGGTATTCTACTACCTAAAAACTTCATGGGACGCTCTCCCGGATGTACCTGACTATAAATACGCAAAGAGCTACGATCTGTCCAACCCAGACAGCGTAATTATAGGTGGAAGCTTCCAAAAGCTAAAGTATAAGCTCTTCGAGAAACCGATCAACATAGCATACATATCGCACGCTGGTGACAATTTGCTTGTCACAGACCTCACTGGGAAAAAACTCTTCATCTTCAGTCCAAACATGTACCTAAGACACATAATAAAGGACCTGTATTACCCAACTGATGCAGAGACTTCAAATAACGGGGACATATTCGTTGTAGAATCAGGTAAAGGGAGAGTACTTCAGTACAGTAAACAGCTACTAAAATTAAGAGAATTAGGCAAGAAAGTGCTGTTGTACCCTCAAAACATCTTCATAGATGAAGGTAGAAATAGTGTATGGGTATCTGATTGGGCAGACAACAAAATCAAGCAAATCGATATATCAACGGGGAAATTAGTGTCAAGTTTCGGTGAAAAAGTCCTGTTCCAACCAACTGACATTGTGGTAAACAAACGGGGATTCATCATTGTATCTGATTATGGACACCATTCCATAAAGTTATTTAATATAAAAGGAAAGTACATAAAGGAGTTACTACCAAATGTCAGGTCCCGATGTATAAGGATAGATAAGGCAGGTAACATATACATATTGGACGAAATATCAGATGTAATATATGTGCTAAACAACCACTTTAAAAATATAAACATATTCACACTCCCTTCACAAATTAATACTCCTACAGCGTTCACCATAATGCCAAATCGGGATATTATCATATCCAGCTTTACAACACCACACATATATAGATTCACACCCAAATATCCCGTTTATCTGAACCTTCCTGCATTTATCAACATAAGGAAGATCCGCTCAAAGTTACCCAAAGTAAAGATAGAACTAACATTCAGTATAGGGTGGGTGCCATACTACCCTCCTCTGTACGCAGGCAACACCGTAATAATGGAAGACCAACAACTCACAGACATATGGGGCATAAGGAGAAACAATAAGCTACCCCGTGTCACCCACGCACTCATAATAATGGACAAGAGATACAAAAGAGCCGTTACATCGTTAAAAAAACAAATTGTAAAGGCATTAACAGTAAACTACAAAAGATATTTAATAAAGGATGCATGGATAGACACAGGAAAAAAGAAGCCAAATCCGTGGAAAAGCTTTAAACATGCACTCGACTTATTCGTACCTCAGAAAACCATGGATAGTGTGATAATTTACATCGGTGGAAACCTCCCACGGGCAGAAACACGTACACTCGGTGAGATAGTCCTGTTCTGCCGATTGGAAAATCTGCCAATCTACACAGTTGGCATAAAAACCGATCCTTACTCCAGCACAATATCCCACATATCTTTACTTACTGGTGGAGAATTTCTTCCTCCAAGTTTTATTAGAAATTCAACTCTGCTACAATCCACCATTATAAATCACCAAAAAAGCTACACACTTTACTATAAGTCTTATGCTTCCCCCATAAAGAAAAGGCTTCACTGGATAAAAGCAACCATTCAGTATAGAAACATCTACTACGCAGGTGACGGACTCTACACCCTACCATAGTCGTCTTGCAATCTAACTATATCATCTTCTCCAAGGTAGTCTCCTATCTGGACCTCTATAAACTCAAGTGGGACATCGCCCTTGTTCTCAATGCGATGGGGCATCCCAACAGGGATAAAAAATTTCTCTCCCCTTTTGCACGGCATAGTCTTATCTCCAAGTGTTATAAACCCCTCTCCCCTCACAATAACCCAGTTCTCTTCTCTACGGTTATGATACTGTAGGCTCAGTCTCTTGTGAGGATTTACTACTATTCTCTTTACCTTATATCCTTCTCCTTCAGTTAAAACTTCATAACTTCCCCACGGCCTTGAGTCCCTTTCCACGCTATCCACTCCCTTTTTCTCTAAATATCTCTCTTACAAGTTCAAGCTCTCTATAACTACAACCTGTTATTTTCACGATCTCACTATCCGACAAACCTTTACGAACAAGTCTTTTAATCTCGTCCGTCTTGCTATACATCATTCCACAACCTGAAGAAGTAGCTTGCATACCACCTTGCTGTAACTCCTCCAATCTATCCTCAATCCAGCCTAACCTCATATACACATCCTCTTTAAAGTGCTGGAGCTCCTCTTTTAAGTCTTCACACAGCTCAAAGAGATTCTTATTTTTAAAGTAAAAGAACAGCCCATCTTTTATCAGTCTATTCCTTTGAACTACTGCATATATCCCAGCTATAGAAAGTCCTATACCTATTCCCAAGATAAGTTCCATCATTACTTAAGAAACAACCTCCCTCTCTTACCGTTAAGCTCATAGAATACCAATGTAGCACACAACTCTTGCCTCTTCCTTTCAGGAAACAGCCTAATCCACAGCACATCGCTGGCACTATCCCAGATAACACTCTTAAGCCACCCAATGGGTATGCTATGGAAGACAGCCAATACCTCAACATCTTCAGCAGAAACTCTGAGTAAGTTAGCAATCCTCCATCTTAACACGACTTGTTCTCTGCTACCCAATCTACTAACAACATTACGTCTCCTCATCGGTAATCTGCTCATAAACTCTATTCCCTCATAAACACTGGAACTCACCTTAGTATCCACCCGGTTAACGCTAACGGGCTTTTCTACATCCAGAAAGAGATGGAAAACCCCAACGGAAGGAAAATCTGGAGTAACTTCAGAGATAACAACACTACTCACACTCAAACTCTCCGAGAAGACACCTAAGCCGCTTACGCTGTAAGATCCTTCAAAGATATTTATATCATCACAATTGATAGGAGAAAAAGACTCTCTCACACAGATTTTCATCCCACAAAGATGGTGAACAAACAGGTGTCTCCTTATCCACCAACTGAGTAGCTTGCTCAAGAGTTCATGTGATTTTTGTATATCCACAGCAGTGCCTCTTTCAGCCTTGAGAATGGTTCAAGTATATCCATAGTTTTAGACAAACCCACGATCAAAGATGCAATCTCCTCTGCAGATATACCTTTGAACCTAATATCCAATGGTGGCAGCAGTTCCACTGCCTGAACAAGGAGTTCATCCTCTTTATCCTGCTTTACACTACCAACACTTTCAAGGGTAGGTAAGTTTGTACTTCTTATCAATGCTATACCAACACCAAGCTTATCCGTACCCTGCAATATCTCATCATCATCTGTAAACCAAACAGCAGGCTTTTCCTTGGGCATACCCACAAGTTTCCGAGACATTACATCCACTTTAAGATAATTTGCCAAAGAGTCACCATATATGATGAATTGCAGCTTATCAGGTTTAATAGGATCAGTATAAAAGAAGTCTACAGGAATGCCCTTCTCATCCACTACTAAAACCCCACCAATAAAACTACCCGCTTCAACCCTCACTTGAAGATATCCAACTTTCACAGCCTTATAGTTTGATGTCAATAAATTTCCCCCTCATAGGGTCAAAAGATGCCTTTTCATCTTTTGACTCCTGCCTCTCTCTCTTCTGTTCCTTCGAACCAGCATACTGTTGATTCGAACGACTCTCTCTGTTATTCTCAACTCTTCCACCCTCTGCACGAGGTGTCTGTTGAACCTGCGTAGTCTGCCTTTCAGCCTCTCTCAGAGATTCAGAAGCTGCAACTTGTTGATTCACATTTGGTAAGTGCTCTTGATTTTGCTGGTTCTTAGCTACCTCCTGCATCTTACCAAACAAGACTTGCAGGTCCATCGGTCTTATCGACACCGCTAATTCACCTCACTAATCTGCGGGGCTCATGTTAATGTTGCCATCTTTGTAATAAAACTTAACTGCCTTTATCTCACTATCGACTACCATGGATACGCCCTTTATAGTAACCCTAACACCAGGATAGCAAACTCCAGTAACAACTATTGTTCCTTCCCTCTTAAAGCTATCTATCATCTCTTCCAGTTCCTCTTTCCGTTTCTTCATCCTATCAACCGTAGCCATCATCTGAAACCTCGCTCTCGTAAGCTTCGCATAGAGCTCCTCGGTCTTCTGGGGGAGCTGTTCCTGAACCTCTCTCAGCTTCTTTATATGGTTCACACCCTTCTCCATCTCCCACAACTTTTTCTCGTAAGCCGTTAAGTCCTTAACTATCTTAGCATGTTCTGCCTTTATCCTTGGGTCTACACCCACCTCGAGAAATGTCTTTACCCTGAGATTAGAACCTGCAGACTTCACTACTATCTTCTCAATAGCTACGCATTCACCACCAACTATAGAACCATTTTTACCGCTTACATAGATAGCATTCGCTTTGACGCTGCTATTTATAATAGAATCACCTACGGTAACGTTTCCACCTGCTTCTATCGTAGCATTTTCCACAAACTTGGCAAACACATCTTTACTCGCAATAATCACACTTTTACCCTGCCCCTTTATCCCCATCTTTACAACAATATCCTCTCCTGCAGTAACAAAACCCCCTTCAACGAAACCCTCCACCTCAACCTTACCGCCAGCTTTCACATAAAAGCCCGGTAACACTCTTCCTTTAATCACAACATCTCCTACAAAATCTATGTTTCCAACCGAGTAATCTACATCTCCACGCACAACAAAAACGGGAGAAACATTTATCTTGCCATCCCTCACTTCAACATGTCCATCGGTTCCCGCATACAACTCATTTCCATCAGCAGAAAACTCGGTATTTTTACCCGCAAGTATCCTTGCATCCTTAACTGGAGGGGGTGGTATAACCGCTCCCAAAACATTCTTGCCCTCCTTACCCATCTTAGAGGGTACCCTGACCGCCAACAGCTGTCCCTTTGTCACATTATCCACTATGTTAAGTGTCCTTAGGTCTACTTTTCCACCTTCAAGGTCTATAGGTTTTGGTTTCTTAAAAGCGTTAAACTTGTACTCTATATAGCCATCCTCACCTTTCTCAGGTGGGATACCCTTAGCAATTAAAACATTTTCCCCGTATCTCTTCTCCTCAACCACAGACCTCACGGCATCCTCGTTTATCCCAAACTTTACACCTGCCTTTTCAAGTGCCGCTTTCACATCCTCTACACTCACATCCCTACCACCTATAGGAGGAAGAAGCCTCACGAACGCTTCCATCTTGTCTGGAGATATCTCTACTTCTACACTTCCGTCTCTCTGCAAATCAGGCGTCCACTCACAGATCTTCAACGGTTTACCATCACACCTTGCCAGCGCACCAACAAGTGTATTACGATCGTAATCCTTAATACCTATATCCTCCAGCATGTAGAATAGATCCTTTATGGTTATAGAACTCTTCGCTTCCGGGTGTAATGTCAAATACACCCCATTACCTCTTACATCTACCTCTAATATTCTACCCATTTATCTACCCCCATTTCACTTTCGGATAACCTTACCCTCTGCTTTAAAGGACTCTCTCAACCTCTGCGCAAACCTTGCCTTCAATTTCATTATAGCCCTACTACATAACTGAGAAGCCCTCGACTCCGAGACACCCAATACTTCTCCAACTTCTTTCATCGTCAGTTCTTCATAGTAGTACAAAGCAATTACCTGCCTTTCTCTCTCTGAAAGCTTCAATATCTCCTCCTTCAATAGCCTCTTCATGTCCTCCTTTTCCACAGCCTCATAAGGAGAAACAGCAGATTCATCTGGCAAAATGTCTTTGCCCTCCATCTCATGCTCATCAGTGCCAAACATCTCATCCAACGACAACAGAGAAACCCGCTGAGAGTCCATCAACCACTTCTTGGTCTCCTCTACTGAAATCCCAAGATACTCTGCTAATTCCTCGTCAGTTGGTTCTCTTCCAAGTTTATCCTCAAGCTTTATCAGAGCATCTGCTACCCTCCTCACCCTATCACGAGCCGCTCGAGGGACCCAGTCATCTTTCCTCAAGCCATCTATTATTGCCCCCCATATCCGCCTTCTTGCATAAGCAGAAAACTCATTACCTCTGTAAGGGTTAAACTTCTCAATCGCATCCAACAGTCCTATAATACCGTAGCTCAACAGGTCATCAAACTCTATATTCTTAAGCATACTGCTCCCAACCTTACCCGCCACCTGCTTCACCAACGGGGTATACTTCAATATTATCTCTTCTCTTGCCTTCTTATCTTCATCCTCCTTATATCTTCTCCATAGAGAAAGCTCGTGTTCATCCATGAAAAATCTTCTCCTACCATACTATTTTTCAAAAAGATAAAATAAAACCACGACAACGATCAGTACCAAAACCACCAGTATGGCAATATTTATAAGATAACCGTAATCCTTAGGGAACTTAGTTTTAACATTCTCTTCCCTATAAACACGAATCTTTAAAGCTTCGTCCATCAAAAACCTTCCCAATACACCCTTACCTATCTCCACATACACTTCCCTTCTACCCGTCTGAGTGATCATAACTTTCCTCACAGGCACCACAATAATCGGATTACCGTCTTCATCTACAGGGTTGTTGGGGAAAAATTGTTTCATCACTGTGCCAAGCGGCGTACTATCCACCAACCTGACAAACACCCTCTCTCCGGGACGCAGATCATTGATAGAGATCCCTCCAACCGGTTCTATAACAGGCATGCAAGAAAGGAAAAGCTCTGTGTCACCCTTTCCTGACTCTTTTTCAGCCTCTTTCTTTTTTTCCTCTACACGCTGCTCTGTAGATTTCTTTATCTCATCTAAGTTCACAAGCTGGACTCCAAGTTCTACAACAACTTCTTCTTCCGTACTCTTCCTTATACTATCGGAAAAGAACTCTTTTATAAAAGTGCACTCTCTTTCTTTCGCACACTTATAAAATCTATTAACAAGGGAAGGAGAAAGCGTCTTCCACAAATAGTTATTAAACCTACCTTCAAGTCCATACTCCGGGATCAATTCACCGTGGAGGAAATCTATCGTCTTGGAAAAGGACTGCCAGTCTGCATCGACAGAAACGGTTTCCTTGGAAACAGCATCATAAGTAGCAAATGTATTTATTTTCCTAACTTCACCTGTAATACCATCAGCTAAAACAAATACAAGAAAATTGATCTTGACAGAACGCCTCCCTTGTGCCCAAACTTTTATAGCTATGAAATTTCTTGCCACACGATTCACAAGGTCTATAGCAGCATTAACATCGCCGTCTGTAGCCGTCAATGCTCTAACCGCATCTTCAGCTGTGCAACCTGTGGCATCAACGACCACCGAAATCTTGGTATCCTCCACCATCTCACATCACCTATCCACTCTCAGACATCTGTTCCAACACCTTGGCTACCTCCTCTGGATGCTTTTCTGCATATTCCAACACCATCTTCTCAGTTGGTGCCTTTTCTTCTTCCTCGAGTTTACCCTCATCCTCGACTACTTCCTTCTGCATCACATCTTTAAGCATATCCACCGAATCCGAACTTTCTAACACATCTAATTTCACACCTTTTTCTCCCATCCAAACATCAAACACCTTATTAACCTTAAGAACAAACATAACAAAAGCTCCAACCCCACAAAAAACAAAAAAACCAATGATACCTCTGTACACTACCCCATCAATCCTAACCGGCGAGAGAAACGAGACTATTACAGTTATACTTCCCCCCACCACACCAAAACCCAGAACTGCCCACAAAAAAAACAATATTTACAACTCCTTCACTCCATGTCCAATGGTCTTGATTTCCAATATGCCTGTATCTGTATGAAGTATTATCGTCCTACCAAAGTTTCCTCCAGTTTCATCTACCACTATTGGTATACCCTCTTCCTTCAGTTTTTCCCTCACCGCCTCAGCATTTCTTTGTCCTATACTCTTTTTAGGATCCTGCTTACTAAAGCTAAACATCTGTGCCCCGCCCGCAATCTTAGCCACCATTCTCCCCTTGGAAGCACCCAGTTTTTCCATCTTCTCTATAAGTATAGGTATAGCCGTATCTGCAAACTTTGCGGGATTCCCCACTTCCTTAGCAGCTTTGCTATCCGGGAGCATAATATGAGCCAATCCGCCAACCTTTACCCTCTCATCATACAGCGTAACACCCACACACGAGCCCAGTCCATATGTGATAAGTGACGCTGGAGATTTAGCCGCATTCAAATCCGCCATACCTACCTTAATAAGATTGCCACTCATTTAGATTTCACCCCAATAGCTTCAAGTATGGTGCCAAGTGAATCTGGGTCTGGTATCAAAAAGTATTGACCAGTTATACTCCCTCCATCTCCACCCCCTAAGAACTGGGTTTCCACCAACAGGGCATAATCCCCAAGCTGACCAAGTTCCGCAAGGATAACATCCAATATAGCACCTGCCATATCAAATGCCAGCGCTGGAACACTTGGAATGAAGCTTATGTTCGTAAACTGCGATAGCGCATTCAAGTATGCCCCCGATATAATGTTACCTATCTCCTTTAGTGCTGACTCCTCAATCTCACCCAAAACTTGCGTATCACCAGCAGGTTTCCCCATCAACAAATCTACAAGATAAAATGCACTATCTTTAGGCATTACAAACAATATACTACCAGAGGCATCCCCTAATACTCGAAGGTACACTCCTATAACCAAGACATCAGGACCTCCAAGCACTTCAGGGACTTCCTGCAAAGGAATTATAGATGCACGAGGGACCGTCATATCGATCTTCATACCCAAAATTTGATAAAGAGCTGTAGCCGCATTGCCTGCTCCTATATTACCAATCTCTTTTAAAGCATCCAGCTCCTTTTCAGAAAGATTGTCCAACATCTTCCACTCTCTCCCTTCAAGAATTTATCACAAGAACGCCATTACATCCAATATAAGGGCAACAGTACCATCACCAAGGATGTTGGCTCCTGCAATTCCTTTTATTCCTCTCAGGAAGTATCCAAGTGACTTTATAACAATCTCTTGCTGTCCTATAAGATTGTCCACCACAAGACCTGCTCTCCTCCCCTTACCCTTAACTACCACTATTGCATACTCATCTCTATCACGGTAATCTCCCTCCGTAATGTCAAGTTTCTCATGCAACCATATTAGAGGAAGTATATTGCCACGAAGCACAATAACCTCTCTATTCTGCACAGTTTTTATGTCACTCCTCACTATACTGAGCGTCTCATCTATGCTTTCAAGTGGAATGGCGTATATCTCGCCTCCCACACTGGTGAGAAGTGCCTGTATTATTGCCAATGTCAGCGGTAACTTTATTACAACCCTTGTTCCTTTCCCCTCTTCTGTATAGAGCTCCATAGAACCATTCAACGACTCCACAGTAGTTCTAACGACATCCATACCAACTCCCCTACCAGAAACCTCAGAGATCTGATCAGCCGTACTAAATCCAGGTAAGGTTATTAGTTCTATTATCTCATCCTTGCTCATCCTCTCAGCATCTTCCTCTGTAATTATACCCCTTTCTATTGCTTTCTGTTTGACTTTCTCAACACTTATCCCCCTACCATCATCTTCTACCTCTATAACAACATGATTTCCTTCATGCCTGGCACCAAGATACAACCTACCTTTACGATCCTTTCCCATGGCCTCCCTTTCTTCAGGTCTCTCAATGCCGTGATCTATAGAGTTCCTCAAAAGGTGAACGAGGGGGTCTCCTATTTCATCTATTACTGTACGGTCTAACTCCGTATCCTTACCTTCTATAATAAACTCAATCTCTTTCCCTTCTTCCCTCGCCAAATCCCTGACCATACGTGGAAATTTGTCGAACACCTGCTCTACAGGGACCATTCTTATCTTCATAACTACTGTCTGTAGATCACTCGTAATCCTACCTATCTGAGTAAGCGTTTCATCAAGTTCCGGTATTCTGTATGTAGTTCCTATTTGAGCCAAACGTGTCTTATTTATAACCAGCTCCCCAACCAAGTTCATCAACGCATCTACCCTTTTTATATCAACCCTTATCGTATGCATGCCTTTCAATTTATTCATAAGAAGCTTTGCCTTGTCTACCTTCTTGGTTTCCTTGGTTTTCTTCACATCTTTCTCAATTGTCTGAGGAGCGGCTGTTTCTTCCTTAGCTGGTTCAACTTTAGCTGTCGCCGGTGTTTCCGAACCTCCTTCTACTTTCTCTGAGACAATAACTTCTTCTACCACAACCTCCTTCACTTCCGCAATAGAGCTAACGACATTCCTAACTTCCTCCTTGCTTTCCTTAGTTATAAGCACCAAGCTGAACTCAAAGTCAAATTTTTCTTCTTCTATGTCCTTCACTGGTGGCACAGATTTTATTATATCCCCCAATTGCTCTAAGTCTCTGAATACCATGTAAGATCTCGCCGATTTCAACATCGTCTTTTCATCCAAAACTACCTTTATCTTATAAACATTAAACTTCCTACTAAGTGCCTCCTTTATCACTGCAACATCGTGTTCATCAAGTTCAATATCTACTTTCCCCCCAGCAGAAGGCTGAATGGCGCTTTCTGTCTGCGAAACCTCGTGAATCGGCTCTGGCTCGCCCATTTCCTCCTCACCAGAGAGTATAGCTTTGAGTTTAGCCACCACATCGTCAACGCTACTTTCATCCTTACCCTTCTCTCTCACCTCATTCGTAAGAACCTCCAACATGTCTAAACATTCAAACAAAGTATCAAGTATATCAGAAGTAACGGTTATATTCCCATTCCTCAAAGCATCCAACACATTCTCCATCTGGTGGGTAAGCTCTGCAATGTTGTTAAACCCCATCGTAGCAGACATACCTTTTAATGTATGCGCAACCCTAAAAACCTCATTCAATATAGAAAGTTCTGATGGAGACTTTTCCAAATCTAACAATAATTCATTAAGTCTCTGAAGCTGATCAGCAGACTCCTCCAGATATGTATCCATATACTGAGAAAGGTCCATTCCCATACCTTTTCCCCCCTTCAGCTTTTTATAACCTCAACTATCTTCTTTGGAATTTCATAGAGAGGAACTATTATATCAGCAGCTCCTATCTCTACAACAGCTCTTGGCATACCGTACACAACGCACGTAGATTTATCCTCAACTATGGTTTTACCACCTCTCTTCTTTATCATCAACATACCCTTCGCCCCATCTTTCCCCATACCTGTCATTATAACACCAACAATAAAACCATTCCAGACCTCTGCAACAGACAACATCGTAACATCAACCGCTGGCCTAAGCTTCCCTATAGGAGGCGTCTTTACATTTCTTACTCTAAACTCCCCATCACCTCTCTCCAAAACCATATGGTAGTCCCCGGGTGCAACAAGCGCAACCCCAGGTGAAATCCTATCACCATCTTCTGCTTCCTTCACTACAAGTTCAGACAAAGAATCTAACCTCTCTGCAAGTGACTTTGTAAACTTAGGGGGCATATGTTGTACAATCAATATCCCTGAGTCTATATCTGCGGGAATCTTGGGAACAACTTCTTGAAGGGCACGCGGTCCACCTGTAGAAGTTCCTATAACCAGTATCTTCTCTGCACTCTTAAGGTAAGGGATCTCCCTTCGGGTTTCCTTTCTTCTTTTAACGGGAGAAACTTCTTTAAACTTTATCATACTAAGGTTAATACCAACAGCAGACTTTATCTTCCTTATCAGCTCATCTTTTACCTTCCTTATGTCCATAGAAACAGGTCCCGAAGGTTTAGGAACAAAATCTACCGCCCCATAATCCAAAGCCTTTAAAGTAGCTTCAGCCCCCTCTTGGGTATAGCTACTCAACATTATTACAGGGGTCGGAACCTCACTCATTATGTAACCCAATGTATCCAGACCGTTAAGGCGTGGCATTTCCAAATCCAATGTAATCACATCTGGCCTTATATCAACCAGCTTCTTTATGGCATCCATACCATCTCTTGCCGTAGCCACAACCTCAATATCTGGATCTTCCTCAAGCATATCCCTTATAACTTTCCTCATAAATGCAGAATCATCAACTACCATTACTTTAATCTTCGACAACCTACAACAACCCCTTCTGCCGTGATAACCTTTCCTTCTCAAATATAAATCTCACTATCTTCTGTCTGTCCCTTTCAGATATCTCCACAAACTCCATACCTACTTCCTTTCTCCTCTTATCATCAAAACTTGGATTTATAACCTGCCTGACAACATTTGCTTTTACTGATATCACTCCAGTTACATCTACCACTTTATTGGGTTTACTCTTTCCATAAAGATCAATGAACACATACAATGTATCACCTACATTGACATCTTTATCGACAACTGCCCTTATACCAGAGCCACTTATATCCTTTATTATACCGCTTCTGTACTTATCTTCACTGTTGGCCTTATAGTAAAAAGGCAATATTGTCTCTAACCTAACAAACCTCCTTCTCTGGATCCTGTCTACCTTTTCTGGTAACTCCAGGTATAAAACAAAGATACCTTCACTTCCTCTTCCCTTTACCCTGCTCTCAAAGGTATAAAGGGCTCCTTTCCCCTTAAATGTAACCCTGACCTTTGTCCCATGTGCTAACGGTAGCAACGCACTCTTTATAAAGGGATGCCCCACCACTATGACATCGTCCCTCACACCCTCCACTACACTCGGATAACTACCTTTGTAATTTCCCCCAAGGACCTCCAGCCACACTTTGTTTCCCGGTCTCAAAAGCTTAGATATTTCCATGTCGATGAACTATTTCCCCCTGGTATTGAGTCGCAGTAATCTAAACAAGAATGACTTAATCCCCTTTCCTCGCGCACGCCCCTCGCTCTCAAGGTGCACCAACTTACCAGCTATATCAGCAACACATCTCGTCGCCTTTGCCTTAGGAAACGCAATAGCAAAAGGCTCCGACTGCAAAACCGCCCGCTGCACACTGCTATCTCTGAGTATGTAACCAATATACTCTATGTTGGAGCCAAGAAACTGACTGACAACCATCTTTATCCTGTTTGCTACATCTTCCGCCTCTTCCTCATCGTCAACCATATTAACCACAAGCTTCATATCTACCTCTCTACCCTCTCTTGCAAGCACCTTTATGACACCATAGGCATCTCTTATAGCCGTAGGTTCGGTGGTTGTGATTATAACGACTTCATCGGCTGCTAAGACAAAACCCAGAACATTGTTAGATATACCTGCACTCGTGTCTATCAGAATTATATCAGCCATATCCTCAAGCTCTCCTAAGCTTCCTATAAACCTAACCCTATCTGCATCACTCATATTAGCAAGCTCTGCTATACCCGCACCACCCGCAACAATCTTTACTCCCTCAGGCGCATCAATGACTATCTCACTAAGTTTCTTCTCACCAGATATCACATGCCCCAAATGATACTTTGAACTAATACCAAAAACAAGGTCAACATTTGCAAGCCCCAAGTCAGCATCCACTATAATTACCCTTTTCCCAAGCCGAGACATGGTAATACCTACATTAGCAACAAAGTTCGTCTTACCAACACCACCCTTACCACTTGCAACTGCTATAACCCTCGACAAGTTTACCTTAAACTGCTCACGCTTGAACGGTACCTTATTGGACTTCTTAACCAAATTTCTCAATTGTTGTGCCTGATCCACCATCTGAAACTCCCCTAACTATGGAATACTTCCATCCCGAGAAGTCCTCTTGCTATTTTCATCGAATCTGCAACTTCTATGTCGTTAGGAACATTCTGCCCATTCGTTATATAGGACAATGGGTACTTATACTTCACAACTATGTTCAATATGTTACCAAAGGTCGTAGTTTCATCCAACTTCGTGAAAACAAACTTATCAAGAGGAACACAACTAAACCTCTCAACTGCATCCTCTAAGTCTTTATACTTCGTAGTGGCACTTAAAACGAGATGAGTCTCAGTTGGTTCTGCTCCTTCAATATATGCCTTAAGTTCAGACATTTTCATCTCGTCATGCTGACTTCTACCTGCTGTATCAATCAGAATGAGGTCAGCATCCATGTGTTCCTCCACTGCTTGCCTTATTTCCTGGGGAGTAAAAACCACTTCCACAGGTATACCTATAATTTTACCATAAGTCTTCAATTGTTCTACTGCAGCTATCCTATAAGTATCCGCAGTTACAAGCGCAACATCCTTTCTCTCGTAGAGTGTATAAATAGCAGCCAACTTGGCAATAGTGGTAGTCTTTCCAACCCCTGTAGGACCAACCATAACTACCACCATAGGCACCTTACTCTCATTTACCTCTATAGGACCAGAGACAGGTATCCTCTTACTGACATGTTCAAGGAGTTTATTTATTATCTCGTCTCTATCCTCAAGCTTGTCATCTTTGGGGATCTCTTTCAGAAACTCCCCAAATATCTCTCTGACAGTTTCCTCATTTACCTCATTCTCAAGCATCTTGCTATACAACCCCTTCAAGGATTGTGGCAATGTATTGAAAAACATGTCTCCACCTTTTGATGGAAGCGAATGCTCTATGAAAGTAGCAATCATATCCTTCATCTCTTGTATCTGTAAAGCAAGATCATTGTTTTGAGCACTACCATTTCCCGGTACGAGATCTGCCTCCGCCTTTCTCCTTGCAATAAGCTGTGCCAATATATCAAAATCCACCCCTTTCTTCTTTTCCTCCTCTACTGGCACGCCCGCAGTAACTTCCACCATTCTTTTAGCAAAAAGCCCCAAGAAACCACCCTTCTTTATCTTGCGGGAGGATATAATAACAGCCTTGCTACCCAAACTCTCCTTAGCCATTCTCACCGCCTCAGATTCGGTATTGGCTATAAATATGCGCTTCTTTGCAAACTTCATCACAGCGTCACCACTCCAACAGATTCAACCTTTGCAGTCGGAGAAATTTCATTATAAGAAAGGACAACAAGTGTTGGGAAATTATGCTGTACGAACACCTTGAAATAATATCTTATCTTTGGGCTACACAGCACTATCGGTTGAATCCCTTTAGACGCAACATCCTCTATGACCTTAGCCAGACTATTAACTATTTTCGAAGCCAGCGCAGGCTCAATAGCTATGTTAACACCCGTTTCTGTTCTGCTAACACCAGACGCTACAGCCTCTTCCACATCCGGAGAAAGCGTTATAACCCGTATAACCCCATCTGGAGATTGATACAACTGCGTTATGTGTCTTGCCAAAGAAGCCCTTACATATTCCGTTAGAAGTATAACATCATTCGTTACCTTAGCATAATCCGTAAGCGTTTCGAGTATCGTAACCATGTCCTTAATAGGAACTCCTTCTTTGAGTAAATTCTGAAGCACCTTCTGAACATCCCCTACCTCCAGTACTTTTGACATTTCCTCTACCACTGCCGGATAGTTCTCCTTTACCATATCTATCAGTTTTCTGACATCCTGGCGCGTAAGCAAGTCTGCAGCATACCTCTTTATAACTTCAGTAAGATGAGTAGCCATAACCGAAGGCGGATCTACCACTGTATAACCAAGGCTCTCCGCCTTGTGTTTTACATCCTCCGTAATCCAGATTGCAGGTAAGCCAAAGGCTGGCTCTGTTGTAGGGATACCTTCTATCTCCCCTTCTGCTATACCAGGGTTCATGGCGAGAAAATGATCTACCATCAGCTTTGCCCTTCCTACATCGGCCCCCTTTATCTTTATAACATACTCATCTGGCTCCAACCGCATATCATCCCTTATCCTTATAGGTGGAACTATTATACCCATCTCCATCGCCATCTGCCTTCTTATCATCGTTATCCTATCAAGCATATCTCCCCCCTGTTTCGGGTCAACCAGCGGTATTAGACTATATCCTATATCTATTTCCATAGGATCAACTTGTATTAACGAAGAAACATCTTCCGGCCCTTTTCTTTTCTCCTCAACCTTCTTAGCTTCTTCCTTAGATATCACTTTCTCTTTTAACGCTGCTCTTCTCATAGAGTAAGCCAAAGCACCTATTGCCCCTCCCAACACCCAAAACGGCAAGGTGGGCAACCCCGGAATTGCCCCAAGGAAGAGTAACATTCCAGATGCAATGAATAACGGTCGGGGCTGAGATGTAAGTTGTTTAACAAGATCCCTACCAAGATTATGCTCAGATGCTGCCCTTGTAACTATTATACCAGTAGCAGTAGACAATATCAAAGCTGGAATTTGTGCCGACAATCCATCTCCAACAGTTAATATCGTATAAGTGCTAACCGCCTCCGACAGAGACATACCCTTTTGCAAAACTCCTACAGACAATCCACCCACTATGTTTACAATGGTAATAATGATACCTGCTATCGCATCTCCTTTTACGAACTTTGAAGCACCATCCATTGCACCATAAAAATCCGCCTCTCTCTGTATCTCTGCCCTTCTCGCCCTTGCCTCTGCATCCGTTATCAAACCTGCATTCAAATCAGCATCTATGCTCATTTGTTTACCAGGCATAGCATCCAATGTAAATCTCGCTGCAACCTCAGCAACTCGTTCAGCACCTTTAGTAATAACTATGAATTGGATTATGACAAGTATCAAAAATACAATAATACCTACTATTACATTTCCTCCCACCACAAACTTTCCAAATGCAACTATTACCTTACCTGCATACGCATGAAGCAGTATGGACCTCGTGGTAGAAACGTTCAAGGCAAGCCTATAAAGCGTAGCCACTAACAGAAGAGAAGGGAAGACCGAGAAATCCAGTGGTTTACCTATATAAAATGTCATCAAAAGAGATAAAACTCCGAATGTAATGTTAAAAGAGATCAGCACATCCAACACATATGGAGGAAGAGGGATAACCATCATCACAACAATCATCACAACAGCAACTGCTACCAGGATGTCACTATACTTCAACCACGCATAGTTAGTAGAAACATTGGTATTATTCAACTAAACCACCTCAGCTACACTTTTGTGCTTAATATTATAGACGAAAGCTAATATCTCTGCTACAGCCTGATACAAGTCTGGCGGGATCTCTTCACCTACTTCTACATTGAAAAACAAAACCCGTGCAAGGGGCTTATTCTCAACAATAGGGATATTGTGCTTCATCGCTATCTCCTTTATCTTCTGAGCTACAAGCCTCTGACCTTTAGCAACAACAACTGGAGCATTCATAATCTCCGGTTCATATCGAAGTGCAACCGCTATAAACACGGGGTTCGTTATCACAACCTCTGCTTTTGGTAATTCTTGCATCATTCTCCTCTTGGCAAGCTCCAACTGCTTCCTCCTTATCCGCGCCTTTATCTGAGGATCCCCCTCAGTCTGCTTGTATTCGTCTTTGATCTCTTGCTTGGTCATCCTTATGTTCTTCTCAAACTCCCATCTCTGGTAATAGTAATCCGCAACTGCAAGTATCATAAGCACAACTATCACCCTGACAACCGTCCAAAATATTATCTTACTGACCTCTTTCATAGCAAGGAACGGTGACATTTTCATTGTATCTATAAGAAATGGGTATGCCCCCTTTATAGATACATACAGAATATAACCTATGATCACCGCTTTAGCAATGGATTTAACCAGTTCAACCATGGAGCGCAAAGAAAACATCCTCTTAATGCCCTCAACAGGATTAAACCTATTAAGGTTAAGCTTCAAAGGTTCACCCGTTATGAGGAAACCTACCTGTGCAACATTAACCAAAAAAGCTACAATAACACATATCAACACAAATGGCAGTATGAGTCGCAAAAAGAAAGATATAGTATTACCAATAATATATACCATATCAGTGATG
>CAZLJD010000024.1:0-9171 GCA_964559865.1 uncultured Synergistota bacterium | reverse complement strand
GAAGGATGTAGCGCAGAAATGTAGAGTACTCTTCTAACATACTACCAGAAAGGAAGTATAACATCATGGTGCCTGCAGCGAGCAAAACCACGCCATTCAGCTCTATACTTCTATGCACCTGCCCCTTTTCCCTCGCCTTTTGCCTCTTCCGAGGGGTAGCAGGCTCCGTCCTTTCTTCAGCAAAAAGCTGAAGGTCAAATTCTACCGGCACTATTTCATCACTCCTATCACCGCAATCATTGAATCATACATCAATTGAAACATCCCTTCCATCATATTAACAAGAACCGGCATTATGACAACCATAGTAAGCATACCAACCATTATCTTAACAGGAAAACCAAATATAAATATATTCAGCTGAGGCATGGTTTTGGCAATTATACCAAGACCAATATCTATCATCAGTAAGACTGCGATAATGGGAATGCTTATTTGAACAGCCGTAAAAAACATACCAGAAAAACCCTTTATAATTACGCTCAATACAGAGGTATTAACCCAAAATCCAGTCAATGGCACAAGTTTGAAACTATTAACCAAAGCCATAACCAGCAAATAATGGGCATCAGTAGCAAGAAAAAGCAGCATAACTACTAATGTCTTAAATTGACCAGTAACCGGCACTCTCCCCTGACTCATAGGGTCTATCACATTTACAATACCAAACCCCATTTGAAAACCGTAAAAGCTTGCAGCAAGTGAAACACTGCTAAATATCAACATAGCAACAAAACCAACTGCAATACCGATTAAAACTTGCTCACCAACAAGCAATAGTATATTTATCAGGTTCACAGGTATGTTCACATTCACTCCCTTGAACACGGCGAAAAATACCACAAGCGACAAAAAGAAAGAGACACCCACTTTCACCAACACAGGAATATTCCTACTACTTAGTAAGGGAGCCGCAACAAAAAGCATAGAGATCCTGCTAAACACAAGCAAAAATACCACTAAACTGTTCAGAGATACAATATTCGCTCACTCCCCTTTACACCAACTCCGCTTCCACTCCACTCCAAGATCAGTAAATCTCGGCCTCATTATCTTATAAAGTTAGGAATGTTGGACCACAAATAGGTAGTAAAATTAACCATTGTCTTTATCATCCAGCTACTTAGAAACATAAGGCCTATTAACACTGCGAGTATTTTGGGTACAAACGTCAACGTCTGCTCCTGAATAGAAGTGGCTGTCTGAATAATACTTATCACTAAACCAACAAGCATAGCTAACAGTAGTAATGGTGTTATCACCAGAAGTGCCGTAATCAATGCATGTCTCGTGATACCTATTACAAGAGCATCTTCCACCGTACTCCCCCTTTAATGGAAACTGGTAATTATAGACTTCACCACCAAATCCCAACCATCAACCATGACAAAGAGCAACACCTTGAACGGTAAGGATATAAGCATCGGAGGTAACATTATCATACCCATCGACATAAGGACACTCGCCACCACCATATCTATTATGATAAAGGGTATGTATATGAGAACACCCATCTCAAATGCAGTCTTAAGTTCGCTAAGCACAAATGCAGGTATGAGGACATAAGTAGGGACTTCCTTCTTATTCCTCGGTTGCTTCAGGTTAGCCATCTTCATGAACAAAGCCAAGTCTTTTTCCCTAACCTGTCTAAACATAAATTCCCTAATAGGCTTTAAGCCTCTATTCCACGCCTGAACAGCCGAAATCTTATTGTTCAAATAAGGTTGCAAAGCACTTTTATTCACTGCAATCCATGTAGGAGCCATGGTAAAAAAGGTAAGAAATAGGGCTAAGCCTATGAGTACCTGATTGGGAGGCATCTGCTGTGTACCAAGTGCACTCCTCACAAAAGAAAGTACTATCACTATCCGAGTAAAAGATGTAACCATTATCAAAATTGCGGGCGCAAGCGAAAGGATCGTCAGAAAAAACAGAATTTGTAATGTGACGGCAACATCCTGAGGGCTCTTTGCAGGAGAGACACCAAAAGTAATTTTAGGCAGTGGCACTACAGGTTGAGCTACACCACTCCCTCCAAATAGAAAAACAAGCAACACGGAAAGAGGAAGCACATACCAATATCTCTTAACTCTTCGACATAAACCTTTCCAGATATTTCTTGAAACCCCCTTCGTTGAGAACATTGCCCACAGGCCTCTCATCCAGTTCCATCAGTAAATTAATTCCTTTATCACAAACTCCCAAAATCAGATACTTCGTCCCCACCCTGACAAGCGCTATGTAGTTACGACCATCTATATATACCCTGTCCATCACTTCCATCCATCCTTCATTACCACCCGACCCATACTTAAAGGCCATACGCCCCAACAAGAACCGCAACCCATAATATAACCCAACACCTACCACTACAAGTGCTAACACAAACTTCACACTTATCCAAAAGTAATCTGGTGCAGGAATACCCACTTTCTCTGCAGCCTGAGCAGACGCAATAACAAAAAACAGCATAAACAGTTCTTACTTACTCAACGCTTTATTGATCGCTTCTAACACCCTATCTGGCTGAAATGGTTTAACAACAAAGTCCTTTGCCCCAGCCTGAATTGCCTCTATAACCATAACTTGCTGTCCCATAGCACTAACCATCACAATCCTTGCATTGGGATCTATCTTCATGATCTCCTTTACAGCAGCTATACCGTCCATCTCAGGCATCGTAATATCCATTGTAACTAGATCAGGTTTTAGTTCCTTATACTTCTCTACAGCCTGAGCCCCATTTTCTGCCTCCCCTACAATCTCAAAACCGTTAGAAGTAAGAATATTCTTCAACATCATCCTCATAAAGGCCGCATCATCAACAATAAGAATCCTATTACCCGCCATTACAAATCCTCCTTTACTCTAAGCTTTTACGCATCCTCTCGATCCTCTCCTGTGGAGTCACTATAGCAGTAATCCTAACACCAAAATTCTCATCTATCACGACTACCTCTCCCCGGGCTATAACCCTACCATTAACCAAGATATCAACAGGTTCTCCCGCAAGTTTGTTCAGCTCTACCAAAGCCCCTGGACTCAATGCCAGTATGTCCCTTATAAGCATTTTGGTCTCCCCCAACTCTACACTCACCTTAACCGGTACATCGAGGATCAAATCTATATTCTTAGGCCCCGCAGAGATCGACTCTGCCTGGCTGAGAGGTGCAAATTGAACAGGCTGCGCAACGGGTGTAGAACTACTCACCGCACCTCCTCCAACAGGTGCCCGAGACTCCAAACTAGGCCCTGTAGAGCGTGGTGGCTCCTCAGATACAGAACCAGTTGAAACCGGTTGTTCACCACTAACCTCCTGTGCTCCCTCACCACTCATCGCCTCCGAGACCGATCTGCAAAGCTCCTTAGCAAAATCTACCGGCATGATCTGAGAGAACTCGGTCTCTAAAATACCTTCTATCTCCATCTTGAAGTGTACGGTAACAACTCTTTGCGTGAGGGAAAAATCCGGAAAAAGGTCTGTTTTGTTACTCAAGTCTATGGGTTTTGCTTCCGGTGGTGCAATGTTAACCTTCCTACCGAGCATGGAAGATATAGAAGTTGCAGCCGCACCCATCATCTGATTCATAGCCTCGCTTACAGCACTCTGGTAGAGTTCATTTATCGCATCCGGCAGATTGCTTACTCCATCACCCCCCATCATCAAATCCCCCACAACAAGGGCATCTCTCTCCTTCAGCACAAAAGTGGCAGCTCCAGTTATCCCTTCAACAAAGTTCACCTTAAACAGCACAGCTGGTTCTGGGAAGCTCTCCTCAAACTCCTCAACAGTCCGTACACTCACCACAGGGGTAGTTATTTCAACCTTTTTATTCAGCAAGGTAGACAATGTAGTAGCAGCAGATCCCATAGATATATTACCTATCTCCCCAAGTATGTCCTTCTCTTCGGGAGTAAGGTCTTCACCGTTCTGTGATGGAGCCATTTTCGAAGAGCTACCCCTTAGCAGGGCATCTATCTCTTCCTGAGACAGAAGCTCATCTGCCACACCTACTCCTCCTCTTCTGGAGAGATCTCCAGTATTTGAACAGCCAGCCTATTCCCCACAGTGCCAACTCTACCCTTAAACTTCCGCTTATCTACTACATGCACATCACACGGCATAGTGACCTTCTTGTCTAACTTTATTATATCACCTACCTCCAAATTTAGCACATCACCAATTGTAAGGACGGTCTCACCCAAAACTGCTTTAACGGGGAGATATAAAGACTCCAGTTTCGACTTGATAGACTCTATATCCGCCTCTGTGGACTCGGTCTTTGTGGACGAAAACCAGTACTGAGCACTCAGTTTTGGTATTATGGGCTCAAGGAGTATATACGGAAAACATATATTCATCATCCCCTCTACTTCCCCCACCTTCGTGGTAAAAGTGACCACAACAACCATATCTGTAGAGGGCGCAACCTGAGCAAAGAGGGGGTTCGTCTCCATACCCACGAGGTGGAATGTAACCTCTACCACATTCCGCCAAGACTCCTCCAGGGCATCAAGGAGCCTCAACAAGAGCTTCTCTATAACACCCTGTTCTATTTCCGTAAGCTCCCTCATCTTCTTGAGTGGTTCTCCCCTGCCCCCAAACATCCTATCTATGACAGAAAAAACCAGTGAAGGGTTTATTTCTATCAATCCTTTACCCTCAAGTGGCCTCATCTCAAACAAACCCAGCACCGTAGGATTTATAAGAGATTTTATAAACTCCTCATAAGCTATCTGGTCAGCAGAAGCCACCTTAACCTGCACCATAGATCTTATATCAGCAGACAAAACCGTGGTAAACAACCGAGAAAAGGTTTCATGTATCATCTGCATGGCACGGAGTTGATCTTTGGAGAACTTATCAGGCCTTCTGAAATCGTAAACCTTTACCTTACGCTGCTCCTCTTTCCTCGCTGCTTCTACATCTACTTCACCAGTTGAAAGTGCTTGAAGTAGGGCATCTATCTCTTCCTGAGACAGAATCTCTGCCATTCACATACCCCCTACTGAACCATAAATGACGTAAAGAACACATTTCTAATAGGCGGTGCGTTCACCTTTCCTCTTGGAATAATACTATTGAGCTTAAACTTTATCTCCCTTGCAACATTAGCAATACCTTTAGAAGTAGAAAGATCTGTGGTTTTTTTGTCCCTTAATATCATTATTATAGCATTTTTTATCCTTACACTCCAGTCATCTTTTTTAACCAACGCCTCTATAGTAGAATCCCTAACCTCTAATGCTATTGAAACCCTAACAAAGTGCGTCTCATCTCTATCAGCAAGATTAACAGTAAAGTCACCTAACTTCACGACAGGCCCAGGTTTCAGATTGACAACCTCTTGTTGTTTTGGCTTCTCTTCCTTAGAGGAAATCACCTTGTTTGCTACAAAGTAAGATACCCCCCCCGAGATAACCAAAACGAGCACAGCACCCATAATCAATTTGGGATCAACAGGGAGTTTCAACTTCATGATTACTTACCTCCTAAGCTTATGGTCTTAAGTATAACAATATCTACCCTGCGATTTAAAGCCCTATGTTCGGGTGTATCATTCGGAACTATAGGTTTATATGCACCATACCCTGCCACCGAGATTCTCCGCGGGTCTATAAAATGATTATCCACAAGGTATCTAGTTACAGCCAATGCCCTTGCAGCAGAAAGGTCCCAGTTTGTAGGATATCTCTTAGTATGAATAGGAATATCATCAGTATGACCCTCCACTCGAATGTCATTTGGTATCCTAACGAGAATACGAGCTATACCTTTCAGGATCCTAAATGCACTCTTCTTCAAGGTAGCACTCCCAGGATCAAATAGGATAGTTTCAGAAAAGGTAATAACTATTCCTACTTCCGTCTTTCTGACAAAGACTCCCTTCTTTACGCCCACTTTACTAAGAAAGGCCTTTATCTGCTTCATAACCTCCTGCAAGTACTTGGTATGCTTCATGACGGCACCCGCATCCTGCCCCGTAAAACCCATACCTATAAGTCGTTTGGCATTAAAGGTAAGGCCACCCTGAAGCATCCCCAAAGAACCCTGAAAGGAGAATATCATCTTTTCAAACTTAGAGATGTCTATCGTGGAGAAGGAAAAGAGGAAGACAAAAAATGTCAGTAGCAGAGTAACCATATCACCGTATGTAGTAAGCCACCCTTCTCCTTCCTTGCATTCCTCCTTCTTTCTGGGCTTTGCCACAGTTTAACCCCCTTCCTCTGACTTCTCCTGCTCCTCCATAGAGACCCTTAGCTTCGGGGGTAAAAATACTTTAAGCTTTTCCACCACTATCCTCGGGTTCTCTCCTGACTGAATGGAAAGAATACCTTCTATAATCATCTGCTTTATAAGAATCTCTTCTCCACTTCTTAACGCCAGCTTATTCGCTATTGGTATAGCTATTACATTAGCAATCAGCGAACCGTAGAATGTAGTAATTAACGCAACCGCCATACCTGGACCCAGCATAGAGGGGTCATTCAGGTGCCCAAGCATCTGAATTAAACCTATCAAAGTACCCAGCATGCCAAATGCCGGTGCCATTGAGGCCAATGTGTCCATTAACCCCTTACCAGCACGGTGTCTCTCCTCTAAGAAAGCGACCTCTGTATCCAATATATTCTTAACAAGCTCTGGATCCGTTCCATCTACAACCAATTGAACACCTTTTTTTAAAAACTCATCAGAGACATCTGCAAGGCTATCCTCTAAGGAGAGCAACCCCTCCCTTCTCGCCTTCTCTGCAAAGCTGACTATAGTAGAGACTGTCTCCTTCAAGTCGTAACCAGAGGAAAAAAAAGCATTTCTCACTATTCCGGGTAGGGCCTTTGCGTTTTCCATCGTAGTACTCGCTATAGTTGCCCCCAATGATCCACCAATAACTATCATCATGGAAAGAACATCTATAAACGCACCGAGACTACCACCAAGTATAATCGCACCTAACACCAAACCAAAACCCATAAAGATACCTGCTATCGTAGCAATATCCATAAAAGGGCCCCCTACCTCGCTTCTTTATTGCACTATTTTAAAACATTATATCATACTTTGCCAAGCTTCTGCTTGTATTCAACCACCTTTTCTATTACATCATCCACATCATCCTCCACCACATACTTGTGTTCATTAATCAATGTAATAACCGTATCCGGCGTCTTCTCAATAGTCTCGATAAGTTCTGCATTTAACACGAACTCCTTTCCATTGAGCCTCCGCAGCTTTATCAAGTAATCACCTCCCTGTCACTACCTCTTGATGTTCATAAGTGTAGCCAGTATAGAATCTGCCGTCGTTATAACCCTCGCATTTGCCTCAAATCCCCTCTGAGCAATAATCATGTTGGTGAATTCTTCCGCCATGTCTACATTAGACATCTCCAATGCACCTGAAGTAATCGAACCAGCACCACCCGCGTTAGCCTGTTTAATCTGCGGCACACCCGAATTCACACTCTCTGCAAACAAGGTATCACCTACTTTATCAAGTCCCGCAGGGTTGTTGAACAAAGCAAGAGGTATTCTATAAAGCGTGCCATTCTGCCCATTGTCAAAGTGCCCTATAACATTTCCATTTTGGTCAACAGAGAATGTCTCAAGCACTCCCATGGTATAACCATCCTGATACTTAGCAGAAGTCGTATACGAAGACGCAAACTGAGTAACGCCGTTTATCGGATCATCAACCCCCCAATCTGGAGTTATAGTAATAGCATTAGCACCTGTAGGCGTTATAACAATTGGTCCGCCGGTAGCACTGCTTATAAGCCCATCCGTTCCAAACCTCAGAACACCATGGTTGCCAGATATTGTAACCCCAGATGGGTGATCGGGTAGATAAGCCCGCCACTCCCAGGTGTTGTCATCAACCTTATTAAATACTGTCTTTAAGGTATAACTGTTACCCTCGGAGTCATATACATCTATAGAGGTATCATGACTTCCCAGTGTATTAAATGATGTAGTATGGCTGGTAGAAAAACTTGCATTATAATACCTTATACCGGTACCACCCGAAACAGTGGTTATGCTTATAGTATGCCCATTTACTGAGACTGTTTGAGATAGACTCCCAAATGTTCCATCTTCAGCAGGGGGGATAGAAACCACAGAGACATCTGTTCCAGATACCACAGATACAACCCATTGCCCATTGCCCGTATCATATGCATAGTGAAGTGAGACCGTATCTGCGCTTATAGTAAAACTCTCGTTCTCAGGTACCACCCTCGGAGCACTGCTATCCAAGTTACAGCTGTAATCTACCGTGGTAGTTGCTTTTGCAGCCAGCTTCTGCCCAATAGGTATATTAACATCTGTGAGCACATTGCTTACATTACCAGAAGAATCCACACTCCATCCCTGTAATATATACCCTTCAGGGTTCACCAAATTACCATTTGCATCAAGCTCAAAGTCCCCTGCCCTTGTATAAAGATTCTTCGTACCATCACTCACTATGAAAAAGCCATTACCCTGAATAGCGAGGTCTGACTCCTTACCTGTATTCTCCAAAGCACCCTGAGTGTGAATGGTGCTTATTGCAGCAATCTGTGCACCCAATCCTATCTGTTTCGGATTAGTTCCACCCCTTCCTGCCTGAGGCGCAGAACCAGATTGCATATTCTGATAAAGTACATCTTTAAATTCAACTCTGCTCTTCTTGAAGCCAACGGTATTCACATTAGAAATATTATTGCCTATGACATCCAACAGGGTTTGATGGTTCCTTAAGCCAGATATCCCGGAAAATAACGAACGCAGCATCTCAGATCAACCTCCCATGGTTTGATCGACACTCCCTGTCGCATTATCAACTTCAAATACATCATCCATGGTTATTTCATATTCTCCATCATTAATCTCCAATTTTACACCCGAATCCGTGAACTTAACCCCAGTAACTGTACCCTCTTGATCGCCTTTATCATAGTAATGAAATTTTACCTTCTTACCAAGGAGAGAATAACTATTAATCTTATTGAGAGTTTCCATCTCCTTTGCCATGTTCGTAATTTGCTCAAGTGTACTAAATTGTGCCATTTGTGCTATAAACTCCTTATCTTCCATCGGCTTCAACGGATCCTGATTAGTAAGTTGAACCATAAGGAGCTTCAAAAAATCATCTTTACCCAGTGTCGTCTTGGGTGGTTCATTCCTCTT
>CAZLJD010000023.1:0-2310 GCA_964559865.1 uncultured Synergistota bacterium | reverse complement strand
AGGAGTTTCCCATAGAAGCTACGAGGATTGTGGTGGTAAGCAATCATTCCCTTAATGTCTTCAATCCTTCCGTTATCTCTCCCCTTAAAAAGAGGAACTCCCGCCTTAGCAACTACATCCAACCAAAAGGCTCCATACTTCGGGTGTACATACTTCACATCCATCGAGGAATACTCAGAGGGAATATCCTTGTATTTCTTCGAACGCTCAACAAACTTTCCTATATCGTGAAGTAGTGCACTAATATAAAAGTCCTCAAAGTCCACACAAGCACCTCCTTCGCAATATAGTTATAATTTCGCCCACTTATCACCTCCTAAGAGCTATTGCACTAAACCCACTATCACAATTCATTATATCACATCGAAACAAAAGCAGTAGCAGTACACTGCGCAAGTGACTTTCCGAATAGTAAAACAGTACATACCACCATCACACCGACAAGGTATCGCTCTTCAGACCTCCCAAAACCTGTAGCACTATAAGAAGGAATCTTATAGAACCTAAAATTCAGCAAATTACAACAAATCTTATCAATAAGTGAAAACTTCCTAAACACCAAAGGCGAAATCCTCAAACTTCCCAAGAAACGGTATAAATAACATCCATGCAAATCCCTCATATCATCGAGGCAAAAATTCAACATAATATAGTACTTGGCATACAATTATTTATATGGTATAAAAGGGGCATGGAAGAGAGTATACTTCGATGGAAGGCTTTTACCTTCACATACATGGCAAAACAAGACTTACAGCTTCCTCCATTTAAAGGTGCAACACTAAGGGGGAGTTTCGGTTTAACCTTTAAACATGTCGTATGTCCAACTCCTGGAACTGAGTGTAAAGAATGTAGATTGAGAGAAAACTGTCCTTACTTTTATGTATTTGACACCCCCGTGAAAGAGGATAGCGCTGTTATGAGAAAGTATACCAACGCACCACACCCCTTCATTATAGAACCTCCCGAAGATGAAAGAACACTTATAGGTAAAGGAGAGACCATAACATTTAGGCTCATTTTAATCGGACACGCAATAGAATACCTACCACACTTCATCTACACATTCATGCGAGCAGGTGAACTGGGTATCGGTAGGGGTAGAAGGCATGCAGATCTCGTAAAAGTGGTAGTAGATGGGGAAAACATCCTCAATGATAAGAAGATATCACCATTCACATTTGAAACAAACACACTTACGCTGCACACTCAACAAAGCAAAGCATCGGCGTGCTACAATGTGCACCTGAGACTACCCTTCCCCGTCAGAATAGAGAAAAACAGTAAGCTATGGGGAAGTGATATAGAGCCATCCTTCGGTGCAATGATGAGAAATCTCCTCAGAAGGATAACGCTCCTTGCTTATTTTCACTGTAACGGCACTCCTCAATATCCATTCAAAGATATCCTCCCCTTGCTGAACGATGTAAAGACAAAAAGCTGGGACTTAAAAGCAAAAACGATAGCGAGATTTTCACGAAGACAACACAAAAAAACCCCACTGAGGGGTGTAATAGGCACAGTAAATTACGAGCATGTCCCTGAAATCTTTATAAAATACCTGCAGGTTGCAGAAGACATTCATGTGGGAAAGAACACCTCTTTTGGCTTTGGGAAAGTAATCCTTGAAGAAGTATCAATGTTTCCGTAAACAGCAAAACACTAACATCCTAAAATAGCATACACTGCATTAATGAAAAGAGAGTTTCTTCTGAGTCAACATAGAAAGACAAATCCTTTTCCCCAATTGATGGCTGTTTCAAACTCATTCAAAGTGTCCTTCCGACTTACCCGCACAAGGGAGAAAGCAGGAAAAAATAAAACTCTCTCTTTTTCCTATTCTAGAATGAGAAGAAAATCCACCCACACCTACTCTAAAATTTTTAAAAAAGAACTTGATTTTTTGTCTTTATTTGCTATATATCACTATGTGATGTCAAACGATGCCAAACTTTGGCAGACACAAAAGGGGTTAAAACTATGATGGAAGGTAACTCTCCTATAATGACCCTTGAGGAGGCTGCAAAGTATTTAAAAATAGGAAAATCTACTCTTTATAAGATGGCAAGGAAAGAGAAAATCCCTGCTGTGAAAATTGCAAACCAGTGGAGATTTAGAAAAGAAGATATTGATAAGTGGCTTCGGGAAATGAGAAATAAAGAAATTCTTTCCAATAAAGAAAAATAAAATTAGTTTTGTTCTCTTTTATTCTTTCTTAAAAGCCGAAAGTTTGAGGGCTGGGAACTTTTTGGTATTTATGAAGTTGCGAGCTTCTTTTAGTATTTCAGTATAACGTTTTGCGGGTATACG
>CAZLJD010000022.1:0-40622 GCA_964559865.1 uncultured Synergistota bacterium | reverse complement strand
CATTGCCTTAGCTTGCGATTTTGTCAACTTTTTGTTCTTATAAAGGATGTAATAATGCTGGATTACGCCCATGGCGGTTTCAACCAGATTCTTTACTTTCGCCTTTTTGTCGCTTAAAATGAAGTCTCCTGCTCGCTGGACGGCCACATAGTATATCGGTATTGATGCAGCAAGTATGGAGACGATCACCAAAATTAGTATCTTAGTTCCTAAACGCATCCTCATAATACATACCTACTTTCCAAATTTTAAATATGTTTGAATTATACTATCACCTACTTTAAAATATTTCAAGTACAATATTTATATTATTCTAACTTAGGTATACAGATTCAACTTCAGTGTATAATTAATATGATAAAAAAGTACTAAAGAAAGAGCAAAAAGTAATAATGTGTGATTATGTGTCGAAAGTTGAATAGATTCTACTAAGAGTGCAGTATCCTCACCACAAAGTACGATTTCACAATCATCGTAAAAAGGCTCTTGATACTTACTAATAGTAGAAGTAGAATACCCCCATGAGGAGGGGTACGAAGGTGGATCTGAACAAACCGATAGAAATAGCAGAAGATGTGTTCTGGGTGGGATATGTTGTCCCTGAGGATCTTTTTCAGTGTCATGTTTATCTGATAAGAAATGAAGACCAGAGCATCCTAATAGACCCCGGTAGTATGATTGTGTTTCCCATAGTTCTTGAAAAGATCCTTCAAGTTACGTCCCTGAGAAACATAAAGTACATAATTATGCATCATCAGGACCCAGACATCACAGGTTGCTTTTCTACATTAGAATCCATAATGCCACCAGCAGAAAGGTATGTGGTAACTCACTGGAGAGCAGAAGCATTACTCAGACACCACAAATGGCAAACCCCATTTTACTTAGTGGATCAAAATGAGTGGCATCTAACCGCAGGCAGTAGAGAGCTTGAATTTGTATTCACGCCGTATGCCCACTTTCCGGGTGCGTTCTGTACGTTTGACAGGAGTACGAGGACACTCTTCTCAAGTGATATATTTGGTGCTCTGTCTGAAAAGTTCTTTTTGTTTGCGGAGGAGAACGAAGAGTATTACCGGGGGATAGAATTATTTCACAAACACTATATGCCAAGCAAATTGGTACTGAACAACGCTATGGAAAGAATTGAAAAGAAACAGCCAGATCTGATAGTGCCCCAGCACGGAAGTATCATAAGAAAGGAAATGATAGCTCCAGTAATAAATCGCCTGAAGGGACTTGACTGTGGATTGTATATGTTAGATGAGGAAGAGAGTGACATATTCACACTCAACAGAATAGATGAGTTCTTGAAGAACTTTTTTGATGTGCTCTTATCTCCCTCTGACATCAAGGAAATAGGTACAAGCCTATTCAAAAACTTAAAAATGGAACTTTACTCCATAAGAAGAATCCTGATTGTTGGAAGGGACCCAAAACACCATAAAGAAATGCTGGTTGCAGACATAACGGAAAATGGGTTTTCTGAGGAACTATTAGCCAATAACCGTCTCTCTATACCAAGAGGTTATTCTTACAAAGTAAAGTTGGAAACGAATAGCTATAAGGTTGGTGAGCTATACATATATTCGGATAAACTGAAAGAAAGCGAAGTCAGATATCTGACGAACATATTCAGTCACATAAAGTACCCATTGGTTTCGGTGTTTGAAAAGGAGATAAGTCTCGAACTCCTTGAAAGAGATAGAGAAGTACTATGGCAGAGAAGTGTTATTGATCCACTCACCCGCTTATACAACAGAGGATATCTATTTAACTTCCTAAGGAGAGCTCTGAGGAAATCTACGCAGAGAAATTCTCCACTCTCATTGGCTACTATAGACATAGACCACTTCAAGAAGATCAATGACACGTATGGACACTTGATTGGAGATTGCATATTAAGAAGGCTTGGAGAGATATTCAGGAAAAGCTTCAGAAAATCTGATTGCGTAGCGAGGTATGGTGGAGAAGAGTTTGTGGTAGTTATGCCCAATACAGAGCTCAAAGAGGCATATAGAAAAATGGAGCGATTAAGAAGGGAAATAGCAGAAACAAGTTTTTGTAGGGATAACTTAAGAATAACTGTAAGTATAGGTGTTACTGAACATAAAGACGCTATGTCTATAAAACAGCTTCTGAGAAAGGCAGACGAAAACCTATACAAGGCAAAAGATTCTGGTAGAAACAGTGCTGTTTTTGGTTAGGATCTAAGCTCCTCTCTACATACATAAGCGTTTATACTCCCACCTGACCAGAAGTGAACTGTTTGAAAGTTAAGCCTATCTGATTGTGTAGAAAGGTAAAGACTGCTGCACTTCTGGTTGACTTACCCATGAAGGCTGAGTATTTCCCGTTTCTTTTCCTTGTCTTTATTCAATTCAAGAAAAAGAAGAAAAGTATCTTGTTAAGCCTTTAAATAGGGGAGCCATTTTGATGGCTCACGCAAACCTTAATGGTTTTGGATAGATAAGGCTAATTCTGGGATTTCGTAAAAGTTGATTAAATCCTTAATATGTTTAATAGGTTCTCTGAGCATGTTTTCCTCTTTCCCGATGTAGATGTTTAATTCCTCAATCTGCTTTTTAAACTCCCTATCTTTACAGCCTTGATGACTGTATAATGGATTGTGCCGAACAAATACATCTTTTGTGATACGAAGATAATATAGGTCTGTTGGGCTAAGTGAAAGTGGCACGATTATCTTGGCGCTCCTGGATAGGTGCTTTTGGTAAGAAATTTGGCCTTTTGCCGTATATTGTATTTAGGAAGGGTGGGAGCAATGGTTAGTGAAGATATGGCAGGCATCATGTATCAGAAGCTTAGAGATGGAGACCTAAAGGGTGTTTTGTCTTTGATGTCGGAGGAACTTGCTGGAGAAAGGACCGAAAAGTTTGGAATAACGAAGACGCCTGTCCTTAACTCTTTGGGGAAGAGAGTGGGGAAATTTCTGGTTGGTGAGGAGTGGGAAGTTGATCGCCTTGTGGGATTATGGAGGCTTTCTTTCTCTGAAGGTGAGGGTACTGTTCATGGACTTTTGGGTGGCAGAGAGGCAAGACTCATCGTTATTAGCGCTTTGAGTGTGCTTTCGAAGAGATGGTATGAAGGGACTAAAGACTTTGTTTTGAGGGTCTTGGATACCATTCAGGATTGGGAAACCTGCGACCAGATGGCTCTGCGGGTCGTGGTCAACCTGGCAGTTCAGAATGAAGAAGAAGTTTTTTCTCTCTTGGAGAGCTGGTTGGATTCAGACAACAAGTGGGTTAGGAGACTGGCAGTGGCAACACTACCGCCATACATCAGGATGAAAGGACAGAAGGCAGAGGTTTGTTTGGCTCTGATAAATAATGTGATGAGGGAAAGAGACAAAGATGTTAAGAAGGCGGTTGGTTGGGCTTTAAGAGAAATAAGCAAAAAAGACCCGAGGGCTGTGTATGGTTTCTTGCAGAGGTGGGTAGGCGTGAAAGACAAAGTTACGGAGCAGATAGTTAAGGATGGTATGAAGAAACTGTCAAAGGAAGAGCAAAGAAAATTGCTTTCTCTGATCGGAAGTTGAAGTGATTGCAACTTTAAGCGGAGTTGAAGCGGAGCGGGTGTGGTAGCTGCTTCTATTTGTTGACAGTTGGTAGAGGTTGTAATATACTGGATAGTGCATGAGAAAACAGCTTTAGGGGGTAGTGGAGAATGGAAAGGATCTGGAAAGAGGTTGAAAACCTGAAAGACGAAATGGTGGATGCTCTGTCTGAGCTTATAAAGATACCTGCCATAAGCCCTGATAGTGGGGGCACGGGTGAAATAAAAAAGGCTGAGAGATTGCTTCAGATTATAGATGGATGGGGTTTTGACAGAATAGAACGGTATGATGCACCTGATGATAGGGCAGAGGGTGGGGTAAGGCCAAATATACTGTGTTATTACTATGGAAGTGATGGGGATAGTGCTCAGAGGATAGTAATTCTTACGCATATGGATGTTGTTCCCCCTGGTGATGTGGATAAGTGGACGGTTACTAAACCTTTTGAACCTCGTGTGGTTGATGGAAAGCTCTACGGTAGAGGTAGTGAGGATAATGGTCAGGGACTTATAACTTCGTTGTACGGAGTGAAAGCCTTAATGAACCTCGGCATCAGAGGTAAGAGGACTGTCGTGTTGGCATTTGTGAGTGATGAGGAAACTGGAAACAAGTACGGGTTGGACTACCTTTTAAAGGAGCACCCTTTACTTTTTAGAAAAGACGATATTGTGGTTGTCCCAGATGGAGGGGAACCTGATGGCATGTTCATAGAGATTGCTGAGAAGAACATACTCGAATTCAGAGTGAAAACCTTGGGCAAGCAAGTGCATGCCATGTCACCAGCATCAGGTGTGAATGCACATCTGGTTGGAATGCTCTATGCAGTGACGCTTCACAAGATGCTCTACGACAAGTACCGTGATAGAGATGCGCTCTTTGAACCACCGTACAGCACCTTTGAACCAACTAAGAAGGAAAAGAATGTTGACGCAGTCAACATAATTCCCGGAGAAGATGTACTTTACTTTGATTGCAGGATACTGCCGACCCACGATGTGGACATGGTGTTAAGGGAAGCTACCGAACTTGCTGCTACATTTGAAGAGGAGTACGGTGCAAAGATAGATATAGAAGTGACGGGCAGGATAGACTCTGCTCCTCCGACGAGGATTGACTCTGATGTGGTTCGTTTGCTCACCGATGCTGTGAAACTCTTGAGGGGGAAAGAACCTCGAGTTGGCGGTATAGGTGGTGGAACCTTTGCAAACGCATTTAGAGCCATGGGGATCCCTGCTGCCGTTTGGGGTACAATGGACGAGATGGCACACAAGACAGATGAGTACACACGCATAGAGAACCTTGTTGAGGACGCAAAGGTGTTCGCTACTCTGGCTGTTTTGTGATTGCTTGAATTAAGGGATAGGGCTATCTACTGCCTGGTTTCTGAAGTTTTATGCCCTTCTTACAGAGAGGGCAGTCGTTTGGGTGATAGGTGTTTAGTTTGAGCTTTATTAATGGTTTAAATATGCTGGAAAAGGGTGGAGGGACAGGTCCTCTGTCTATTATGCTACTGACCCCAACAACCTTACCTCTGAATGATTTTACTATGGAGATGCATTCACTCACAGATCCACCCGTTGTTACCACGTCTTCAACTATCAGTACATTTTCTCCCTCTTCTATCTTAAATCCTCTTCGGAGCTGCATGATGCCATCTTTCCTCTCTGCAAATATAGCCCTTGTTCCAAGCTGCCTTGCAACCTCGTAGGATAGTGTTATTCCCCCCATTGCTGGTCCTAATACGACATCTATCTGTCTGTTTCTAAATTGCTCTGCTATGGCCTTTGAGGCGGCTTCTGCGTACTGGGGGTACTGGAGCAGTTTTGCACACTGCACATATTTGTCGCTGTGCATCCCGGATGTGAGTAAAAAGTGTCCTTCCATTAAGGCGCTAACCTTCAAAAGCATGTTCAAAATTTCGTCTTTGCTCACTGTTTATCCCTCCCATTTCCTTTAAGAGTTCTTTCATCTGGTTTAACACCCTTATGCTACATTCTGGATCTGCAAGGTTTCCTGTTCCCACAGCGATAGCTGTGGCACCTGCTATAAGAAACTCTAATGCATCGGTGCCTGAAAGTATGCCACCACTTGCAACTATGGGTATGTTTACCGCATTTGATACCCTGTGTACCATTGCAACAGCTATGGGCTTTATTGCGGGACCTGAAAGTCCTGCAAAGACCCTCTTGAAGAAAGGCCTTCTTTTCTTTATGTCTATTGCCATGCCAACTACTGTGTTTATCAGTGAGACTGCGTCTGCTCCACCTTCTTCTGCTGCCTTTGCACACTCGTCTATTATATTTCCTGCTTCTGGGGTAAGTTTTACTATTACCAGCTTTGATGTAGATCCCCTTACTGCATTTGTTATTTTGTTTATCATGTGTGGCTTCACACCAAACGAGATACCACCGTCCTCTACATTAGGGCACGATACATTTACCTCCACCCCAGCTATGCCTTCTATATCCAGCATTCTTGCGAGTTCTTCAAATTCACCTATGGTTGTGCCTGCAATGTTGACTATTACATTAGTTCTTAGTTTTCTGAGGTAGGGGAGTTTGTCTGTTAGGAATGCTTTTATGCCTGGATTCTGGAGTCCTATGCTGTTCAGTATTCCACCTCTTGTTTCGTATATCCTTGGTGGAGGATTTCCTTCTCGTGGCTTTAGTGTTATACCTTTGGTTATCACAGCTCCCAGCTGGTTTATATCTACATACTCTTCGTATTCTTCTGCAAAGCCGAAAGTCCCTGATGCTACCATTACGGGATTCTTGAAGTTTATCCCTCCTATCTTGATGGATAGATCTAAATCATTACGTCTTTTGCCCAAAAAACTGGTCCCTCCTTACATACTCTTTTATAGTGCCAACCGCCCTTATCTCTTACTTTGCACACGCAGGATAAACACGCACCTACACCACACCCCATCCTTTCCTCCAGAGATATCTGACACCTCACACCTTCCTTCTCTGTTAGTTCCTTTAAAAACCTCAGCATTGCCCGTGGCCCGCATCCGTATATGATGTCAAAGTTTCTGATGTTTACTGCCCTTAGAAGATCCTTTATTGTGCCTTTTTCACCGTAGCTACCACTTTCTGTTGAAACAACTGTCTCGCCTGTATTTCTGAATGCCTCTACTCTAAAGGGTTTATCCTTGAATCCAAGAAGGGTTAGGATATCCACGTGCTTGGTGTGAAGAGTTTCTGATAGGAATAGCAGAGGGGCTATTCCGACCCCTCCGCCCACAAGCAGTGCTTTTGATGTGTCTTGGGGGATTTCAAAGCCATTTCCGAGAGGTGCAAGCACACTTATACTATCTCCTTCTTTAAGCCTTTTGAGGTAATTTGTACCTGCTCCCTTTACTTGATAGAGTATCGTCAGCTTGTTGTCTGAAGCTGAGTGTATGCTAAAGGGTCTCCTTAGAAGTGTACTACTTCCGCATTCTACCATTGCAAACTGCCCTGGTTTAGCATCCTCATCCCACTCTACAGATAGGAGGTGTATACCTTTTTCTACTTCTGTGCTTTCCAAGACCCTTCTAACTGAGAGCCCCATGTTTCGAGATCTCCATGTTTAGTGCATTTCTGGCTGATACTGCTGCGCTTCTTATAGCCTCCCATGGGTTGTCGTCTTCTTCTCTAAAAGCGTAGATTATAGCCCTTGAGGAGTTTACCAGCGCACCTTTTCCCTCTTCGTCGAATCCGTAACTTGCATCTTCAGCTTTCCCCCCTTGTACACCGAAACCAGGGATGAGGAAGAAAGTGTTTTTAAGAAGTGACCTTAGCGTTTTTAGTTCCTCGGGAAATGTGGCTCCTACGACTGCTCCAACAGAGCTGTAACCGTATGTTCCTGTATAGTTTTTTCCGATGTCTTCTATCATTTTACCTACCTTGTGGTGTAGAGGTTTTCCTTCAATGATCAGATCTTGTATGTCTTTGCTGCTTTTGTTTGACGTCTTTAACAGGACAAATATGCCCTTTCCCATCTCTTCCACATATCTTAGAAATGGGTAGATGGTGTCCCTTCCCATGTAAGGGTTAATAGTGACGGCATCTATGGGCAGATCTCCAAGATACCTGTCTGCATACGCCTTTGCTACGTCTCCTATGTCTGAGCGTTTGATGTCTGCGATTACCATTAGACCGCTTTCTTTTGCATATTCGATGCTCTCCAAAAATGCAGAAATACCGTCTGCTCCATAAAGCTCGTAGAATGCGATTTGAAGCTTAACGGTTGGAACTATGTCTCTCACGGCATCTACTATCCCTCTGTTGAACTTGGCTATTGCCTCTCTTATGCGCCCGCTTTCTGCTGCTTGCCTCAAGAGTGGGGGTAAGCTCTCTATACGAGGGTCAAGGCCAATGCATAAGGGACTCTTTTTGCTAAGAATTTGCTCTATCAGTCTATCTATAAACATTTTATGTCCTCCTGTATGCAATCTTTCCATCTACTATCGTGTATTCTATCACGCCTGATAGGTCTACTTTGTCAAAGGGGGTGTTCTTCCCTTTGGACAGGAATTTTGAAGCATCCACTTTAAATCCTTTATCTGGAGATACAATGGTTAGATTTGCTGGTTTCCCCACGCCAATGCCACTTTCTATGGACAGTATTCTTGCTGGATTTATGCTTAGAAATTTTACTACATCTGACATGCTGAACACACCTTTATCCACCAGAAACTTCTTGATTACGGAGAACGCTATCTCTATACCGGATATGCCAAAGGGTGCTTCGTGGTAAGAGATGGCTTTGTCTTCTGCTGTGTGTGGTGCATGGTCTGTTGCTATTGCGTCTATTATCCCCGTTTTTAGCCCGTGTACGAGTGCTTCGATGTCTTCTTCCGTTCTTAGTGGAGGATAGACCTTTGTGTTTGGGTTCAACGGGCTTACTATCTCCTCTGTTAGTGTGAGGTGGTGTGGGGTTACTTCTGCTGTGATGTTTATACCTTCGCTCTTTGCAAACTCTATCAATTTTACACTGTTCCTTGTGGATACATGGCTTATGTGAAGCTTTGCTCCTGTTGATTTTGCAAGCATTATGTTTCTTGCAAGCATGACCTCCTCTGCTTCGGCGGGTATGCCGCTTAATCCTGTTTTGAGCACCATCTTACCGTTGTTTATGTCTCCGTTGTCACTGAGATTTTTGTCCTCGCAGTGTGTCATTATCAAGGCATTGCACACCTTGCTGTAAAGCATGGCATTTCTCATGACGCTGGCATTCATGATTGGTGCACCATCATCGGAGAATGCCACAACCCCTTGCTGTTTCAGTTCTGCCATGTTTACTATCTCTTTACCCTCTAATCCCTTGGAGATTGCAGCAGTTGGTAAGACATGACATACAGCTTCTTCCTTTATCTTTGACTTCAAGTATCCAACTGTAACGGCTGAGTCTATGGGAGGTAGTGTGTTTGGCATGCATGTTATTGTTGTGAATCCACCTTTGACGGCTGCCATTGTGCCTGTTTTTATATCTTCTTTCTTTTCTCCTCCGGGCACTCGTAAGTGTGTATGCAGGTCAATGAAACCGGGCATTACATACATGTTACTTGCATCTAATACCTGTGTTTCGGTATCTGGAACTTCCAGATTGCTTTCTATGGCTGCAATTTTATCCTCTTCTATAAGTAGGTCTTTCCTTTCTTCGCTATTCCCGTTCATTATAATTCCGTTTTTTATGAGCAGTTTCAATTCTGCATCACCGCCTCGAGGATTGCCATTCTAACCGCAATGCCGTTTGTTACCTGCTCGCAGATGACTGAACGTTCTGAGTATATTATTGCGGGTGAAATTTCAACACCTCTGTTCACTGGTCCCGGATGCATGATGATAGCATCTTCTTTCATCTTTTTTATTCTGTCGGCGTTTATACCGAGCAGGTTTGTATATTCACCTCTTGAGGGGAAAAGCCCCTTGGATTGGCGTTCCATCTGGATTCTTAGACACATTATTATGTCTGCCTCTGCAATGACATCCTCGACATTGTAATATACTTTGACCCCAAACTCTTTTAAACCTTTTGGTTCTAAGGTGGGTAGAGTTGCTATCTTTATGTTTGCCCCAAGCTTCAGCAATCCCCATATATTTGACCTTGCAACTCTGCTGTGTAGGATGTCGCCAACTATTGCTACCGTTAGCCCTTGGATCCTACCTTTTTTCTCCTTCATGGTGAACAGGTCAAGTAGTGCCTGAGTTGGATGCTCGTTTGTTCCATCTCCAGCGTTTATTACCGGGACATCCAAATATCTTGCTATTAGATGAGATGCACCGCTGTTATGGTGCCTGCATACGATTGCATCTATGTGCATGCTTTGGAGTGTTTTTACTGTGTCTATGAGGGTTTCTCCTTTACGCACGCTGCTTCTGTTTATGTCGAGATTGTAAAAGTCTGCTCCGAGTTTTCTGGTGGCAATTTCAAATGAGACCCTTGTGCGTGTGCTCGGTTCAAAGAACAATCCTGCTACCTGTTTACCTTCGAGAACATTTAGCTTCTTACCGCTCTTTGCTATTTTTTTCATCTCAGATGCTCTGTCTAATATGTGGTTTATCTCTTCGGAGGACATCTCCTTTATGCTGAGTATGTCTCTGCCTTTGAAGTAATAACGGAGCTTACCTGTGTCTATACCCTCTTTCGTTGTAGCATAAGGTAGCCTCAATACAATTCCCTCCTATTTCTCTATATATACGCCATCTTCTCCGTCTATCTCTGCGAGTTTGACCCTCACGTATTCTCTTCTTGAGGTTGGCAGATTTTTACCTACGAAGTCAGCCCTTATAGGGAGTTCTCTGTGTCCTCTATCCACGAGTACTGCGAGCTGTATCCGTGAGGGCCTTCCAGTGCGTATTAGTGCTTCCATTGCTGCTCTTGCTGTTCTGCCTGTGTATATGACGTCGTCGATGAGGACTACCTTCTTGTTCTGAATGGGGATGCCAAGATTTGAGGATTCCTCCACAGATGTTTTGCTTTTCTGAGGTATGTCGTCTCTAAACGGGGTTACATCTATGAATACGGTTGGCACATTTACACCCTCGATCTCGGATATGTATCTTGATATCCTTTCTGCGAGGGGTTTTCCTTTACGGAGGATCCCTGCAAGTATGAGGTCTTCTGCTCCTTTGTTTTTTTCCAGGATCTCGTGAGATATCCTTTTTATGGATCTTTTGATTCTGTCCCCATCCATCACCTTTATGCTTTCCACCTTTTCACCTCCTTTCATAAAAAATCAGGGCTTCTTGCCAGCTGGCAAGAAGCCCTGGAACTTCCCTGCTCACTCCTTACCAGCCTCACAGGACTGGTTTAAAGGTAGTCCTCTTGTTGGCAGCCCCTAGGGGATTTGAACCCCTGCCTTTGGGCTGAGAACCCAATGTCCTAGGCCGCTAGACGAAGGGGCCACCTAACCTGTTAGTATTATAGCATAGCAGTCAAGGGGAAGTAAAATTTCGAAGAACAAACGCTCACTTGAAGATCTCTCCAGTTTCTCTATACCAGAACACGAAGTCCAGGTGTTGCAAAGGGATACCAATCTCTTTTGCATACTTTCGCATTTTATCCTCAATTTCTGCGTAACGCCTTTTTGTTAAAGTTGTTGGAATTTCCTCTATTACTCCTTCACACAGTAAGTTCTTTAGAATGTGCCTGTCCAGTATAGATAACTCTCTGCCTTTGCCAATGTTCCTTAAGAAGTGGCTTGCCTCTTTGTAGCCAAAACCTTTTATGTTCTTTACTAACCAGTCTCTTGCTTTAAATGGCTCCTTGAAGCTGGAGATGAGCTTTTTTATCCTCAATTTTCCGTTGGAGAAAAAGTTCCGCGCAGATACTATGTAAAGTGCTTTTTTTTGCTTGAATCTCACACCGTAGAGCTCCTTTTGAATGTCAGCTTGACTCCCTGTGAACAATAATCCGGTTTCTGTCAGCCTCTCTATTGCGTGCCAGCACACCTTTGCCTTTGATTGAGGGGTAAGCAGGCAAAAAGCTACCTCTGAAAATATTTCCTCGTCGTTTCCGTATTTCCAGAGTGCCTCAAATTCACTTATTCTTCTGATAATAGACTCTTTTATCTCTTCGTAAAGTTTTACCACTTCATTTTTCATGGTGTCTGAGGGAATTTTACCATAAGTGCCCTGAATGGGAAAGCTGGTAATGGTAGGGAGAAGGTGCGCATTTGTCGTTGTTATGGAAAAATTACTGTGATATAATACTTTTCAACTTTTGTATATAAGGGGGTGTTGGAGTGTCTTCGGTTAGGAGGTCTTACGAAGAGATAAACGAAAAGATTGCAAGGGGTGAAGCAGTGGTTGTTACTGCCGAAGAGGTAATTGACATGGTAGATAAGAATGGCATAGAGGAGACAGCGAAGAGGGTGGATGTTGTTACTACTGGGACATTCAGCCCTATGTGTTCTTCTGGGGCATTTTTAAACTTCGGTCATGCAGATCCACCGATAAAGATGGCGAGGGTTTGGCTGAATGATGTGCCTGCATATACGGGGATAGCAGCTGTTGATGCATACATAGGTGCTACTGAGAGAAGTGAAAATGATAACGAGTACGGGGGTGCCCATGTGATAGAGGATCTGGTTTCTAAAAGGAAGGTGAGACTGAGATCTGTTGGCTCTGTTACAGACTGCTATCCAAGAAAAGAGGTGGACGGTTACATAGACATCGATTCTCTCAACGAGGCTTTTTTGTTCAATCCAAGGAATGCTTATCAGAACTACGCAGCGGTGACAAACTCTACCGGCAGAACACTATACACCTATATGGGGGTTCTTTTGCCGAAGTTTGGTAATATCACGTATGCTACATCTGGTGAGCTGAGTCCGTTGCTGAATGATCCAGAGTTAAGAACTATTGGAGTGGGAACGAGGATATTTCTGGGCGGTGCAGTGGGCTATGTGGCGTGGAATGGTACTCAGCACAGCCCCTCTGAGGAGAGAACAGATAGGGGTATCCCTGTCGGTCCTGCTTCTACAATCAGTGTTATAGGCAACTTGAAAGAGATGTCTGCGGAATTTATAAAAGCTGCATACTTTAAGGGGTATGGTCCTACCCTCTTCGTCGGTATAGGTGTGCCAATCCCAATATTGGACGAAGAGATGTTGCGTTTCGTGTCTGTAAGGGACGAGGATATAAAAACAGTACTCATCGATTTTGGAGTACAGCGGCGTGATAGACCTGTACTGAAGGTTGTGACTTACGGGGAGTTGAAAATGGGCTTCGTCGAGATGAAAGGCAGGAAGATACCTACTGCACCAATCTCGAGCATGTATAAGGCAAGGCAGATAGCATACCTTCTCAAGAAGTGGATACAGAGCGGTAAGTTCTTCGTGCAGAGACCCGTTGCACCGTTGCCGAAGGAGGGACGGGTGAAACCAATGGTGCTGAAGGAGGCTTGAAGATGGTAAAAGAGAGGTTCACACTGAAGTTTCCACCAGAAAGCTCAACAAAGCCGCTTACTTATCACCTTATAAAGGATTTTGATCTCAAAGTCAATATATTGAAGGCAGAGATAACTGCAGGTAAGGAAGGGCATCTACTGGTGGAGGTAGAGGGGGATAGATCTAAACTCCAAGAGGGATTGGACTTCCTGAGAAGAGAGAAACTCGAAGTGGTGCCAATAAACAAGCAGGTGAAGATAAAGTACGAAGAGTGTGTTCACTGTGGGGCATGCACGGCAGTGTGTTTCTCAGGTGCACTATCCATGGACAGAGATGAGTGGAAAGTTGTGTTTTCTCCGGATAAGTGCGTTGTGTGTGAGCTTTGCGTTAATGCCTGTCCTTTGAGGATAATATCTATAGATTTTGGTGCGTAGAGATGTTTCAACCCCGTAGGTACAGAAGACGCTTTTCACTTGATGGTATCGTGAGCTTCACGGTGGTGTGTAAAGAGACGGACCTATGGGTGGGTATTTCAAACGGTGTAAGTATTGAAAAGGCAAAGAGGCTTGTCAGTGAGACCGTGATGGATGTAAGGAGGGACATAGAAGGGTATATAGAGAAAGATCCGGGTTTTCTCGAAGCACTCCATCCGTATAGTGTAGAGAATGGTGCTCCAGAAGTTGTGCTAAAAATGGTGGAGGCTACGCTTAAAGCGGGGGTTGGTCCAATGGCAGCGGTAGCGGGTGCTATATCTGGCTTTGTGGGGGTACGCCTGAGAGAAGTTTTGAAGGTGGATAAAGTTATTGTGGAGAATGGAGGAGACATTTACGCGTATGCGAGAGAGCCGGTAGTTGCCTCTATATACGCGGGTAGTTCCCCATTTTCTCAGAGGATTGGCATAAGGGTAGATTCGGATTTGATGCCCGTTGGCATTTGTACATCTTCTGGAACAGTGGGACACTCTTTGAGCTTTGGAAGTGCAGATGCCGTAACGGTAGTGGCAAAAGAGCCTGCTGTAGCTGATGCCTTTGCTACGGCCTTCGGTAATATGGTCAAAAGTGAGGCAGACATTAGAGAGGTGCTGAACAGGGCAGGAGATGTAGGTGATATCATAGGCGTGGTCGTTATATTTAGGGATAAAATGGGTGCACGAGGAGATATCCAGCTTGTGAAAATGTAGCTTTTGAGCGTTTGTAAATTGTTCTTGCATAAGTTGGTTAAGTATGGTAAAATTCAATCGAATTTTTGGTTGGAGGTGCGGATAAAAGTATGAAAAAAGGTATACACCCAACATATCAGAAGTGCATTGTGACTTGTGCTTGTGGAAACACTTTTGAAACAAGGTCCACGAAACCGTTCTTAAAGGTTGATGTGTGCTCTGAATGTCATCCTTTCTTTACCGGTCAGAGAAAGATTATGGATACAGAGGGAAGGGTGGAAAAGTTCAGAAGGAAGTATGCACACATCTCAGGTAAATGAATGTAAAGCTTTTGGCTTATACTCCTGAGCCTGAAAGGGTTGTTGCCCTTGCTGCAAGACTCTGCTATTCTCCTCTAAGCGTAGATGAGTTAGCAGAGTCTTTTGGTGAGGAGAAACAGAGGAAACTCATAGCAAAGGTTGTAAAGTCAGGGCACCATTCTGTGCTTGAACATGCATCTTTCACTTTTGCTATTGAGGGGATTTCAAGAGTCACAACCCATCAACTTGTCAGACACAGGTTGGCAAGTTATTCTCAGCAGAGTCAACGTTATGTGAAACTCGATGGAAGCAACATAGAAGTAGTAGAACCAAAATCTATAAGGTCTAAAAAGGAAGCTCACGAGATATTCCAAAAAGTTGTCGTGGAGTCCAGAAATGCCTATGTAAGGCTTCTTGAACTTGGAGTTAAGAAGGAAGATGCGAGGTTTGTTCTCCCTCAGGGTATTGTAAGTAAGATCATAGTTACGATGAATGCGAGGGAGCTCTTTCACTTTTTTTCTTTGAGGTTGTGTGTGAGGGCACAGTGGGAGATAAGGGAACTTGCCATGCAGATGCTTAAAGAGGTGAGGAAAGTGGCACCTTACCTCTTTTCATTTGCAGGACCACCCTGCATTACAATGGGTTACTGTCCAGAAGAAAATCCCTGCCCTGTGCCACCTAAGATTTAGGAGATGATAAGTTGTCGGAAAAAGAGTATGTTGGTGGACAGGCTGTTATTGAAGGTATTATGATGAGAAGTCCCCGCCGAGTAGCGGTGGCTGTTAGGTTACCTGATGGGGAAATAGATGTATCGTCGTGGAGTAGTGTGCCTTTGCATGCGAGAAACAAGTTCTTTAAGATGCCCTTTATTCGGGGTATGTTTGTGCTGATCGATTCTCTCGTATGGGGTGTTAAAGCACTTAACTATTCTGCAAATAAGTCTCTTGAGAAGGAGGAAGAGAAACTATCAACCAAAGAAATAGTGCTTTCAGTTTTGCTTGCAATTGGAATGGCAGTTGGACTGTTTATAGTACTACCTAAGCTCGCTGTGAGCTTTTTGGCACACGGTAATTCGACATTCGTTTCAAATGTTATAGAGGGCGGCATCAGGGTGTCCTTTTTCTTGCTGTACATATGGGTGATAGGGTTGGTGCCAGACATTAGAAGGGTGTTTGAGTATCATGGTGCAGAACACAAGACTATTATGGCATATGAAGCAGGGGCAGATTTGAATCCACAAGATGTCATTAATTACACACGATTTCATCCGCGGTGTGGCACGGCCTTTATTCTTGTTGTGCTGGTAATAAGCATATTTGCGTTCTCGTTGGTGGATATATCTCATGAACTTTGGATTAGGATACTGGGTAGGGTTGTTGTCCTGCCGGTTATATCCGGCGTTTCGTATGAAATCATCAGGCTTGCGTCCAAGAATAGCACTGTTGCTACGATTTTTATAAAGCCGGGGTTGTGGTTGCAATACTTGACTACGAGAAACCCATCAGAGGATCAGTTAGAAGTGGCTATAGCTTCTCTTAAAGCTGCTTTGGGAGATGGTGAGGAAAATGTGGGAGGCACTAAGGTCGATAGAGAAGCAATATGAAGAGATAGAAAGACAGATAGAAGACCCTTCTCTGGCAACCAATGTCAGTGAGTTGATGCGTCTGTCGAAAGAGAAGGCAGAGATAGAAGACATAGTGAATAAGTATAGGAAGTACAAAGATGTGATAAAAGAGCTACAGCAGGCAGAGGAAATGCTCTCTACGGAAACGGATCCGGAATTCAGACAGATGGTAGAAGAGGAAATAGAGAGTTTAGAGAAGAAGCGAGATGAGATAGTTGAGGAATTGAAGATAATGCTTATCCCTAAGGATCCCAACGACGAGAAGAATGTTGTTGTAGAGATAAGGGCAGGCACTGGAGGAGATGAGGCTGCACTGTTTGCAGCAGACCTTTACAGAATGTATATAAGATATGCGGAGAGAAAAGGGTGGAAAGTGGAAATAGTAGAGTCAAATGAGACCGCTATTGGTGGATTCAAGGAAGTCACATTTCTCGTTGAGGGTAAAGGTGCATATAGCAGATTGAAGTTTGAGAGTGGGGTTCATAGGGTTCAAAGAGTGCCAGTTACTGAGGCTGGTGGCAGGATTCATACTTCTGCTGCTACGGTTGCTATACTTCCTGAGGCAGAAGAGATAGATGTAGAAATTAACCCTGACGACATAAGGATAGACACTTTCAGGGCTTCTGGTGCAGGGGGACAGTATGTAAATAGGACGGATTCTGCTGTGAGGATTACTCATATACCTACGGGTATAGTTGTGAGCTGCCAGGACGAGCGTTCTCAGATAAAGAACAGAACTAAGGCGATGAAAGTCTTGCGTGCACGGTTGTTGGATATGAAGAGGCGAGAGCAGGCGGAAAAGATGGACAGTATGAGGAGAGTGCAGATAGGTAGCGGGGATAGAAGTGAGAAGATAAGGACTTACAACTTTCCGCAGAATAGAGTTACGGATCACAGGATAGGTCTTACACTTTATAAACTTGCTACTATACTCGATGGAGACCTTGATGAGCTTATAGATGCTCTTATAGCTGCTGAGCGGGCAGAGAAATTAAAAGTCATAACAAAATGAAGGTAAGAGAACTGCTGAGTTGGGCAGTTGGTGTCTTGGGGGAACCAGAAGATACGAAGAAAGGAGAGGGTATTTATATTCTGAGTACCCTTCTTGGGATTAACACGGCTAATCTCTTTGCTCGTATGGATGAGGTTGTAATAAGAGAAGTGGAGGAAGATTTCAAAGATATGGTTTTGAGGAGGTCAGAAGGGGAACCTTTACAATACATACTTGGGTTTGCAGAGTTCTGGGGTATGAAGTTTAAAGTGTCTAAGGGGGTCTTTATTCCCAGGGTGGATACGGAAGCAATAGTGGAAGTTGCGATCGAGCACATAAGCTCAGAAGGTGTGAAGGTGATAGATGTGGGTACTGGTAGTGGAAATATAGCGATTGCAGTTGCGAAGGAACTGAAGGATTCAAAGGTCTTCGGCGTGGATATATCCCCAGAGGCAGTTATGATTGCTAAGCACAATGCGGATGTGCATGGAGTAGATGTTGGTTTTGCTGTTTCAGACATGTTTTCTGCTGTTTCTGAAGAGGTTAAATTTGATGTGATAGTTTCTAACCCACCCTACATACCTTCGGCAGAGGTTGATAGATTACCAGCAGAGATTAGAGAATTTGAACCCTTGTCTGCGCTCGATGGTGGGGAGGATGGAACACGGTTTTACAGGGTGCTGTTCGGTGAGACTTTGAGCAGGCTCAGGAAGGGTGGTTTCCTTGCAGTGGAGATAGACAGCAGCATAGAAAATGAACTACTTGGGATGCTTGATGGGTTTGAGAGGTTTGAAGTCCACAGAGATTTATCAGGTAACGACAGAGTATTGGTATGTTGGAGGTGAATATGTATGTCTGAGGAGAAAGTTTACGATTTGATAATAGTTGGTGGTGGTCCTGCAGGGCTTTCTGCTGCAATATATGCGAGCAGGGCAAAACTTGATACCCTTGTGCTCGAAAAGAATTTTGTTGGTGGACAGATGGCAAACACGGACATAATAGAGAATTATCCTGGGTTCCCCGATGGTGTAAGTGGTTCTGACCTTGTGAGCAGGATGGAAGAGCAGGCAGAGAAGTTTGGTGCTGAGATAGATTTTGCTGACATTGAGGGACTTGAGGTAGATGGTGGCGTTAAGAGATTGAAAACCTCTGAAGGGGACTATCTTAGCAGGGCATTGATAATAGCTACGGGTACCGAACAGAGGAAGCTGGGAGTGAAGGGAGAGGCAGAGTTCACTGGTAGGGGTGTTTCTTACTGTGCGGTATGCGACGGGGCGTTTTATACAGGTAAGATCATTGCAGTTGTGGGAGGGGGTAATTCTGCTGTAGAGGAAGCTGTTTATCTGACCAACTTTGCTTCTAAAGTGTACCTTATACACAGGAGAGATTCCCTGAGGGCAGAGAGATTATTGCAGGAAAGACTTTTTGCGAATGAGAAGATCGAGGTTATCTGGAATAGCATAGTTACCGAAATAAAAGGCGATAAGTTTGTAGAAGCAGTGAGTATTAAGAATCTTCTGACAGGTGAGGTTAAGGATGTAGCTGTGTCTGGTGTTTTTGTGTATGTTGGGGTTGTGCCAAACTCCCAGGTTTTTAAGGGAGTTCTGGAGCTTGATGAGTGGGGCTACATAAAAACGAATGAAGAGATGGAAACCTCTATAGATGGTATCTTTGCTGCTGGTGATGTACGCGCGTCGGTGTTGAAACAGGTGATCACTGCAGCAGCTGAAGGGGCAATAGCTGCAACTTTTGCAGAAAAGTATGTAAGAGAACAGGTGTATTTTGATCAGAACATATCTTCCGGTAGAAAGGTGGTTGTGGTTTACAGCTCTATAACAGATGAAGGTAGGGAGATCGTTAAGTGCATGTCTGAACTGGAAGCAAGCAATGTTATTGCTATAGATGGGTATAAGAATAGCAGGATATCCAGAAAGCTGGGAGTTGAAAAGTTTCCAGCGGTAAGGATTTTTGATAATGGAAAGGAAGTATACAGCAATGATGGGATCTCTGTGCATGAGATAGTGAACCTTTTGAAGGAGAGAGGTATCATATGAGGGCTGAGTATCTTGCGGTTATGACGGCTGCCTTGTGGGGAATAGGAAGTTTCTTTGAGAAGAAGGGACTTTTGCTGGGGCATCTGAACCCCGGCGTAGGGGCTGTAATAAGGACGTCGGTAGCTCTTGTCGTTCTACTTTTGTTTGCACTTCCTCATATTGGTGGTATTGCGAGGGCAGGGTATAAGCCTGTATTGTTGGTAGCTATCGGAGGGGGATTGCTTGCGGGGGCATTTGGTATCATTTCATTTTACGCAGCACTCAAGGTTGGGACTCTGGGGAAGGTATTGCCGATTGCATTTACATCTCCGTTCTTTGGTGTGTTGATTGCAGTGATAATGGGCACTGAAGCTTTAACCGTGCGAGTGCTCTTAGGCATGCTATTAACGATATCTGGCATCATGGTGTTGACATGGAAGTAGTGAAGGTGTCTTTTGAGTCTGCACTTCGAGTGGTGGATGTCATAAAAGATGGTGGAATAGTTCTGTTTCCTACTGAGACGGTATATGGGATAGGAACGGCTATAGATAACATAAAGGGAATAGAAAGGTTATACAATATAAAGGGAAGAGATAGAAAAAAGCCGTTGGCATTGCATGTTGGGAGTTATGCTGTTATATATGAGTTTGCAATGGTTGATGACCGTGTAGATGATTTTATAAAGAGATTTTTACCTGGGCCATATACCTTGGTTCTGCCATCAAGGGATGAAAGTATTGGGACAACGGTGGGTGTGAGGTTTCCTGCATTGCCTTTCTTGATGGATGCTTTAAAGAAGGTGAAAGGGGTATGGGGTACAAGTGCCAACCTCTCTGGTGATGTGGCACCGTGCAGTTTTGACGAGGTTAGAAAAGAGATACTTGAGAGTGTGGATATTGCCGTGGATGGGGGAAGTACATACTACAGAGATGCCTCTACGGTGATAGATTTTACGGGTAAGGAAGTTAAGGTACTCAGAAGAGGTGCAGGGGTGGTGCCATGGCTATAGGAATAATGGGTGGTAGTTTTAATCCAGTTCATTATGGTCACCTTTTTGCTGCAGAGGAAGCACGGGTATCCTTTGGTATGAGGAAAGTTGTATTTGTTCCTACAGGTTATCCATACTATAAGGAAGTGTGTGACATAGCACCTAAAGAAGACAGATATATTATGGTTATCATTGCCACGGTGGACAATGATAGATTTGAAGTTTCAAGGATAGAGATAGATAAAGAGGGTCCTACATACTCCATAGACACAGTTGCAGAGATAAAGAAACGATATCCGGGTGAAGAGATATTCTTTATTACAGGGTTAGATGCAGTAGAAGAGTTACCTACATGGAAAGAGCCCGAAAGACTCCTTTCAATGTGCAGATTTATTGCTGTTACGAGGCCGGGTTATGACGCACACAGGCTACAAGAAAAGCTTCCGCGCAGCTACCTTGAAAGGATAGAGTTGTTGTTCATACCTGGTCTTACCATATCTTCTACCGACATTAGAAAGAGAGTAAAAAGTGGGAGGAGTATCAGGTATATGGTGCCGCCGTTGGTTGAATCCTATATATTTAAGAAGGGGCTTTACCTTTGATAGACAAGGAACATGCAGTAAAGTGGATTAGAGAACTACTTGATGATAAGAGGTTTTATCACTCTCTTAGAACAGAGGAGATGGCGGTTTTGTTGGCCAAGAGGTATGGATTTGCTGATGTAGAAAGGGTTTCTATAGCTGCTATACTCCACGATTGTGCGAAATCCCTTACACCAGAAAAAGCATTGGAAAAAGTGCAGAGGTATGGTATTATACTTGATGATGTTGCGATGGCTAATCCATTGCTCTGGCACGCTATAGTGGGAGCAAAGATGGTGGAGGTAGAGTTGGGATTGCGTGATGAGGGTGTAATTAACGCTATAAGGGTACATACAACGGGGGATAGTAATATGTCCATGCTGGATAAGATTGTCTTTATTGCGGATAAGGTAGAGTTTGGTAGGGAATATGCAGGTGTGGATTATTTGAGGGAGCTTGCATGGGTAGACATAGATAAGGCAATCATGCATTCGGTAAAGGATACCTTGCAGTGGGTACTGTATAGGAAACTGCATTTACATCCGTCTTCTGTTGCTACATGGAATTCTGTCATAGAGCTTGCTGAGGGGTGTTGAAGTTGATGGATAAGATGCTTTTGGACTATTCGAGGCAGAAGAGACTCTACGAGAAGAGAAAAAGAAGGAGAAAGATTTTACTCATTGTTGTAGTGGTGGTTCTTGCTGCGCTGGTGGGAGGAGGAATAAAGCTGTATAAGACTGTTTTTCCGTCGGAGGAAGAAGTTGCGCGGTCTATACAGAAGGTCAACGGTAGGATATACATTCTGTTGTTTGGGGTGGACGATGTTGAGGGCAGTCATAGGTCTGATACGATTGGTGTAGTTTCAATAGATTTGGGGAAAAAGGATATAGGAGTTTTGTCGATTCCGAGAGATACGAGAGTCAGGGTGCCTGGAAGGGGATGGACGAAGATAAATCATGCCTATGCCTATGGTGGAGAGAAACTCCTTGCCAGAACTGTAAGTGATTTTATAGGTGTCCCAGTGAACTATTATATAAAGATAAATTACAAAGGCTTTATGGACATAGTGGATATGATAGGTGGAGTAAGGATAAATGTGGAGAAAAATATGCACTATGTTGATAAAGCAGGTCATCTTTATATAAACATATCGAAGGGTGAGCATGTCCTTTCAGGTAAAGAGGCACTCGGGTATGTGAGGTTTAGACATGATGCCTTGGGTGACATAGGCAGGATAAAACGCCAGCAGAAATTTATAATGGCTATGCTGAATAAGATGAGGTCAATGAATATGCTTACTAAATTACCTTCATTGGTACCTAAAATACTAAAAGCTATAGATACTAATCTCTCCTATCAGCAGATAATATACCTTGCAAAATACCTGAAAGATGTTGATTTCTCAAAGATTAGGATTGCTACAGTTCCAGGGAAACCTATAATGCTCGATGGTATAAGTTACTGGGAGGCAAACCTAAAAGAGCTACAACCTTTGATTGATTCTGTTCTCTTGGGTAAGGGGCCTTTGCACAGGGAGGTTGCACAGAAGAAGGAATATAAACCTGCGGAGGTCCCCGTGGAGGTGTTAAACGGCTGTGGGGTTGGCGGCATAGCGGCAAAGTTTGGTAATATGCTTAAGGACAAAGGCTTTAAGGTCGTGGCTGTAGGTAATGCCAAACATTTCAATTATGCCAAAACACTGATAATTGACCATCAATCTGTAAAGGAACGTGCGGAATTGGTCAAAAAGAATCTTGGTTTCGGTAAGGTGGTTTTGAAGAAGGATGAAGTATTCGTTGCACCTGTAACGGTAATAATAGGAAAGGATTTCAAGAGGAGGTAATCTATTGAACGAGAGGGAATTAGCCCTTTTGATTGCGAGAGAGCTTGAGAGCAAAAAGGCGGAAGATGTTGTAGTATTGTATGTAGGAGAAGAGACGATAATTGCGGATTATTTTATCATATGCACGGGCAGGTCTTCGCTGCATATACACTCTTTGGTAGACGATATTGAGGAATTTACTATAAAGATGGGGAGGGAGCCTCTGCATGTAGAGGGTGAGCGAGGGAGCAGGTGGATATTGATGGATTATGGAGATGTGGTTGTTCATATATTTAACAGAGAAGGGCGCGAGTTTTATGCACTTGACCGTTTGTGGGGAGGTGCTAAAACCGTTTCTTATAAGGAAACAGAGGTGAAGAGTGATGAGGGATCTCAGCAGGTTTAAGCCTATACTTGAGAAGATGCGTGAAGACCTTATTGCAAGTCTGAAGAAGTTGGACAATAGTTACGAGAATGAACTGACACCCGAAGAGGTTGAACTCTCTGACCACATGAGAGAGCTGAAGAGGATAAATAGGGAGAAATCTCTGATAGAGGATACATTGTCGAAGGTGGAAGATGCGCTCAGGAGGTTTGAAGAAGGCACATATGGAAAATGTATAGACTGTGGTAAGGATATAAGCATAGAGAGATTGGAGGCTGTCCCTTATGCACAGAGGTGTCTTGAGTGTAAGAAAAAGTATGAAAAGGGGTTGAGAGGTTGATAAAGGTAAGGTTTGCACCAAGTCCGACTGGAGCTTTGCACATAGGAGGAGCTCATACGGCTTTATTTAACTGGCTGTTTGCGAGGCGCGAGGGTGGAAATTTTGTGTTAAGAATAGAGGATACAGATAGAGTGCGTTCAACCAAAGAGGCAGAGAAGACTATACTCGATGGACTTGAATGGTTGGGTATCACGTGGGATGAAGGACCGTTTTATCAGTCTGAGAGGTTGGACCTCTATAGGGGATATGCAGAACAGCTGGTGAAAGAAGACTTAGCTTACAGGGAGGATAGTGCGATAATATTTCGCACACCCAAAGAAGGAAGCACATATTTTAGGGATATTGTTTGGGGAGATATAAAGGTTAAGAACGAGACACTGAAGGACATCGTTTTGATCAAGTCTGATGGTATGCCCACCTATAACTTTGCGGTTGTTGTTGATGATTATACGATGGGTATTACGCATGTCATTAGAGGAGAGGATCACATACCAAATACTCCCAAGCAGATTCTGATATATAGAGCTCTTGGCTTTGAAGTGCCAGAGTTTGCTCACCTTCCCATGATCCTTGGACCCGACAAGACAAAGCTTAGCAAACGTCATGGAGCAACAGCAGTTGGAGAGTATAGAGATATGGGTTACCTTTCTGAAGCAGTATTTTATTACCTTTCTCTTTTGGGTTGGAGTCCAAAGGAGGAACAGGAGATCTTGTATCCACAAGAGATTGTAAAAATGTTCGACTTGAAGGATGTTACAAAGCGTGCAGCAGTATTTGACCTTGAGAAGCTGAGGTGGATAAACAAGCTTTTTATGAAAGATAAGTCCCCCACAGAACTGATGGAATACATAAAGCCTTTCTGGTTGAAAAGAGGTTACGATCTAAAGGGTTATACAGAGGAGTATCTGCAAGATGTTATTTCTATCTTGCAGGGCAGAGCATATACCCTGGATGAGCTGGCTGATTATAGCGATTACCTCTTGAAAGAAAGCTTGGATTATGATAAAATTACTCTTGCTGAGTTTATAAAAGTGATGAGCTGGGAGGAGTGGAGCTCCCTGATTGGGGCAATAGAGGAGATCGCTCCTTTTACCGTAGAGAACATTGACAGTTGTGTAAGACACTGGCTTGCAGACAGAGGTATGAAGTTGAAAAAGGTAGGCCAGGCTTTGAGGTACTCTTTAACAGCACGGCGTGTTACCCCTGGGATATTCGAAGTAATGGCCTTGCTGGGTAGGGAGAGAGTAGTAAAGAGGTTAAAAGAAGCGGTTAATCTGGTTGCTGGGGAATCGTCTAATTGGCAGGACGCATGACTCTGGATCATGTAGTGGTGGTTCGAGTCCACCTTCCCCAGCCATTTTTAATTTAATACCCCAATTTCCCCCAGTAAATGATTGTGTTATAATCTTGTTGTTCTCTCACACGTGGAGGTGTTTCTGCTTGGAGAGAGATCCTAAGATTGCCTTTGAGTGGAGTGAATGGTATCCCTGGGATAGCGTTAGTGAGACTTCTATTGTTGCAAGGTGTGGTGTATGTGAAGCAAGACGCACCGACAGTAGTAAGCGCTTGACCATAGGTGAGGCATCTAACTTGAGTCTGTGGGTAAAACAAGGGCTCATTGAAGGGGAAGCCCCTCATTCGGCAGGTGAGGGGATTTGTAATAATGAAGATACTTCTGGTGAACTTCCCAAGCATGTTAAACATATGTGAGGGGTATTGATTTGAGAGTAAAAGGCGATGTTAAGGATGCGTTAATGAAGAGGCTTCCCGTAGTAGCGTTGGAGTCTACAATAATAGCTCATGGTATGCCTTACCCTAAGAATGTAGAGGTAGCCTTTCAACTGGAAGATACAGTGAGGGAGTTGGGGTGTGTGCCGGCTACTATCGGAGTTGTAGAGGGTGAAGTCGTGGTTGGCATGACACCTCGAGAGATTGAGTCTATGGGTAGGGGAGAGGGTGTGTTGAAACTTTCTACAAGGGAAATACCGCTGTGTGTGGCACGGGGACTCTCTGGTGCAACTACTGTTTCAGCAACATCCTTTATTGCCCACAGGGTAGGTATAAAGGTCTTTGCAACCGGTGGTATAGGTGGTGTTCATAGGGATTCAGACAAGAGTATGGATATCTCAAGGGACCTGGAAGAGCTTTCCCATACAAATTTAGTAGTGGTTTCCTCTGGTGCAAAGTCTATACTTGACCTAAGGAGGACTATTGAGTACCTTGAGACAAAGGGTGTGTTGGTCGTTGGTTTTAAAACCAACGAGTTTCCTGCCTTTTACACGAGGAGTTCAGGAATAACTATACCTATGGTAGATTCAGAAGAGATGGTTGCAAGGATATACAGAGAGAAGAACAAGTTGTTAATCAGCTCGGCTATACTGGTGGCTAATCCAATACCAGAGGATTACGAAATACCAAAAGAGACCGTTGATGGGTGGATAGAGGCAGCACTGTCAGAGTGCAAAAGAACCGGCATAAGTGGGAAGGATATTACCCCATTTCTTCTTTCTAAGATAGTGGAATTGAGTGGTGGGAGAAGCCTTGAAGCGAACATTCAGCTTGTTGTAAACAATGTGAGGGTCGCTTCAAAGATAGCCCGAGAGCTTTTGAAATGATGTCTAAGGTTCTACTTGTTGGGGATATAAACATAGATGTTCTTGGAAAAGTTTCTGACTTTCCCAATGAGGGAGAGGAAGTAGAGGTTGAAGGTTTAGAGGTAAGAGTGGGAGGAGCTGCTTTCAACACAGCGGTGGTTTTGAAGCGCTACCAGTTAGCACCTATTTTATTTGCCTCCATTGGGAACGATACTTTTGGTGAGTATGTACTAAATGTATGTAGAGAAAGAGGCATTTCCACTGATTTTATTCAGCAAAAGCCTGTTGCTACTGGGATGGTATTCTCTCTGAACACGCCAAGAGATAAAGCTATGTTTACTCTAAGAGGTGCAAATAAAGAGCTGTCTGATCCTGAGAGAGTATATAGTGTGTTAGAAGAAAGCGAGATGGTCTATTTTTCTGCTTATGCCTTTATTGAGGGTGAGCAAAGGAAAACATCGTATGACCTTTTGCACTATCTTGGTCGGTTGAAGAAGTACATGGTTCTTGCACTTTCCCTTTTGTCTATAAGAAAAGATAAAAAGGCTGTAAAGGAGCTGGTTAATAGCTTTGATTTGGTTTCTATGAATGATACCGAGTATATGGAGTTGTTTGGCGATGTGGAGCCGACACAACTCGGATTGGAGCGTAGTGCCCTGTTGATAACCAGAGGTGACAGAGGGGCAGATTACTATTCTAAAAATAGGCATGTGGGATTGACCTTAGATAAGGTGAGTAGTGGGTATCTGGTTGGTGCGGGAGACGCCTTTTTGGGAGGATTTATGGCGGGACTGCTGTTGTATGCCAGCATTGAAAAAGCGCTAAGGATAGCTGGTGATTCTGCACGGGAGTGGATAGTGTAAGCAGCAGTTTTGTGTTATAATTTTAGGCGGAGGGGCTTGGGTGTCAAAAGAAGGGTTTCGGCTTAACTGGGAACTATTCGATTCGAAGTATGTGCTTCGAGATAAGTGGATAAGCGTGAGGGCTGATACTTGTAGAATGCCCAGCGGTAGGATTGTTAAACCATTTTACGTGGTTGAATATCCTACATGGGTGGCAGTTGTAGCTTTAACCCCCGATAGAGATATAGTCCTCGTTAGACAGTATCGCCATGGTATTGGAGAGGTTACACTTGAGTTACCGGCGGGTATGGTAGATAGATCTGATGCTTCACCGGAAAGTGCTATAGAGAGGGAACTGTTGGAGGAAACGGGATATAGAGGGAATAGATTTTTACGTATAGGGAAGTTTTCAGTAAATCCCTCTAATCAGAACAACTTTACTATCACGTTCCTTGCAGAGGATGTAGAGAAGGTTTCAGAACCGCACCTTGATGATACAGAAGACATAGAGGTTATTTTGGTACCGTTCCGCAAGGTGTTTAAGCTTGTAGAAGACGGATCATTTTTCAATGCTGCTCATGTTGCATCTGTGTTCCTCGCTGCCAGATTTTTGGGTTTGAGACTTTGAAAAGTGGCCTTTTGTATTGACACCTACTAATACCGTAGTATAATAATTTAGGGACTACATTTGAATACACAAATGAATTCTGATAATAGGTTAAATTTCATGTGAGTAGAGTGTTTATCCCTGAGGCCTAACAGCCATATGTTGGGATGGGAGGGATAGAGCCTGGCGGAATGGCCAGGCTTTTGATTTATGGAAGGAGGGAGGCAAATTGTTTAAGGAAGAGGAATTACGGAAGGTTTCCCAAAAGCGGGGGGAGTGGGAAGAGAAAACCAAGAAGGTGTTAGAAAAACATCCAGAGATGAAAAAGGAGTTTTACACACTTTCTGAGATACCTGTGGAGAGAGTGTATACCCCCGAGCATGTGAGGAATATGGATTACGTGAGGGACTTGGGATTTCCGGGTGATTACCCTTACACAAGGGGTGTTCAGCCAACGATGTACAGAGGGAGGTTGTGGACACTCAGGGAGTATGCAGGCTTTGCTACTGCGGAGGAGTCCAATAAGAGATATAAGTATCTAATAGAGCAGGGGCAGATGGGTTTAAGTGTTGCATTTGACCTTCCTACGCAGATAGGGTATGACTCGGATCATCCCATGGCACATGGAGAGGTTGGCAAAGTGGGTGTTGCTATTGATTCTCTCAAAGACATGGAGATCTTGTTTGACGGTATTCCCTTAGATAAGGTAAGCACATCTATGACGATAAATGCGCCAGCTACTGTGATATGGGCTATGTACATTGCAGTTGCAGAGAAGCAGGGTGTTCCTATGGAAAAGCTCAGGGGGACCATTCAAAACGATATTCTTAAGGAGTACATTGCTCGAGGTACATACATATTCCCACCAGGACCATCTCTGAAACTGATAAGAGATACATTCGAATTTGGCACGCAGAAGGTACCACTTTGGAATACCATAAGTATAAGCGGATATCACATAAGAGAGGCGGGTTCAACTGCTGTTCAAGAGGTTGCTTTTACACTTGCTGATGGTATTGCTTATGTAGATGCAGCTGTTAAAGCAGGACTTGACCCTAATAAGTTTGGACAGAGACTCTCTTTTTTCTTCAATGCTCAGCAGGATTTTCTTGAAGAAATCGCTAAGTTTAGGGCTGCAAGGAGACTGTGGGCCCGCATAATGAGAGAGAGATTTGGTGTTACGAATCCTAGAGCCCTTACCTTGAGATTCCATACACAGACTGCGGGGGTTTCGTTAACTGCCCAGCAGCCTATGGTAAATATTATTAGAACTACACTTGAAGCCCTTTCTGCAGTTCTTGGAGGAACACAATCCATGCACACCAATTCTTACGATGAAGCATTAGCGCTACCTTCTGAGGAGTCAGTTACCATAGCGATGAGAACTCAGCAGGTAATTGCCTACGAGTCCGGTGTCACGAATACTGTGGACCCCCTTGCAGGGTCATACTACATCGAGTATCTTACCAATGAGATAGAGAGGCGTGCAATGGAGTACATAAAGAAAATAGATGAACTTGGTGGTATGCTTGCCGCTATAGAGAAGGGTTATCCACAGCAGGAGATACAGAATAGTGCCTATAACTATCAGAAGGCAGTGGAAAGTGGTGAAAGGATAGTGGTTGGTGTCAACAAGTTTGTTGTTGAAGAGGAGGAGATGCCGAAGAATCTGCTTAAGGTTGACCCTCAGATAGAAGTGGAACAGAGCAAGAGGCTCAAAGAGCTTAGGGAGAACAGAGATAATCTCAGAGTAAAAACGGTGTTGGAAGATATAAGAAAGGTGGCAGAAGAAGGTAAGGAGAATCTTATGCCATACTTCATAGAAGCGGTGAAGGCGTATGCTACTGAAGGTGAAATCTGTCAGGTACTTAGAGATGTGTACGGTGAATACAAGGAGAAGGTTATATTGTAGGGGGGATTAAGATGGCTGAATCGAAAAGAATAAGGGTTCTTATTGCTAAACCTGGTCTTGATGGTCACGATAGAGGTGCAAAAGTTATAGCAAGGGCTTTGAGAGATGCAGGAATGGAAGTGATATATACCGGTCTGAGGCAAACACCAGAGCAGATAGTGGAATCTGCTATTCAGGAAGATGTTGATGCTATAGGAATAAGTATCCTTTCTGGAGCACATAACTACTATTTCCCTAAGATTATAGAGTTGTTGAAGGAGAGAAATGCCGATGACATTATAGTGTTTGGTGGAGGTGTTATTCCTGAAGATGACATACCAGGTCTTTTAAAGGCAGGGGTAAAGGCTATATTCACACCAGGTACTCCTACTACTGCCGCAATAGACTTTCTGAAAAAAGCAGTTGCCGAAAAGGGGAGGAAGGAAGAGGTTGCTTGAGAAAGTGGCAAATGGTGTACTTAAAGGAGATGTAAGGAGCATAGCGAGGGCTATATCTATTGTGGAAAATAACGAATCTGAGGCTGAAAAGCTTATAAATATTCTATATCCCCACACAAAGGGGGCTTACATCATTGGTTTGACTGGATCTCCGGGGGTTGGGAAGAGTACGCTGGCGGATAAGTTGATTGCACAATTTCGTGGGGTAGGTTATAATCTTGCTGTACTGGCAGTAGATCCGAGCAGTCCCTTCACTGGTGGTGCCTTTTTGGGTGATAGGTTGAGAATGCAGAGTCATGCGCTGGATAGAGGTGTGTTTATAAGAAGTATGGGCACAAGAGGTTCGTTGGGAGGACTTTCTCCAGCTATCTCAGATGCGATTAAGGTTCTGGATGCAGGTGGAAAAGAGGTTTTATTGGTAGAGACTGTAGGGGTTGGACAGGCGGAAGTGGACATAGTGAGTACTGCAGATACAGTAGTACTTGTGCTTGTACCTGGATTGGGAGATGATATACAGGTTAACAAGGCGGGGATAATGGAGATAGCAGATATATTTGTAGTAAATAAAGCTGACAGAGAGGGCGTTAATAGGGTGGTTACCGAGGTTAGAATGATGTTGGACATTGCTTATGGTAAAAAGAAAAATGAATGGGTACCCCCAATAATAAAGACTATTGCAGAAAAGGGTGATGGAGTGGAAGAACTGGTAGATGCGATAGGTAAACATAGGGAATATTTGAAGGAGAGTGGCGCTTTGCAACAGAGGAGGAGCAAGCGGATAAAGTGGGAGCTCGAAAACACTTTGCAACACAAGATAAGTAGGTATTTGGAAGAGTATGTGTTGCACGAAGTAGAAGTTGATTATCTTGAGAAGATAATGCGGAGAGAGGTATCGAATTACGCTGCAGCAGAGGAGATATTGGGCAGGATTCTCAGGAAGGAGGGAGTTGTAGATGAATGTTAAGAAGGTGGATCACATAGGGATTGCAGTGGAAAGTATGCAGGAAGCTTTGAAGTTTTATGAAGAAGTATTGGGTATAAAGTGCACAGGTATTGAGGAAGTAACTTCGCAAAAAGTAAAAACGGCTTTCCTCCCTGTTGGTGAGAGTGAAATTGAGCTTCTGGAATCCACTGACCCAGAAGGTCCTATTGGTAAGTTCATCTCGAAGAAGGGACAAGGGTTGCATCACATAGCCCTCAGAGTAGATAATCTGGAAGAAACATTAAATGAGCTGAAGGGAAAGGGGGTCAGACTCATAGATGAAAAGCCAAGAGAAGGAGCAGGTGGAGCCAAGATAGCCTTTGTGCACCCAAAGGCTTCCAATGGAGTTTTACTCGAGCTCTGTGAGAGGTAATCTTTTAGTGAAGGGAGATGACAGGGTGAGATGGATGTAAAGAGTATGGAACAACTGGTGAAGGAGCTGGAGGAAAAGAGGAAGAAAGTTCTGGCGATGGGTGGTGAGAAAGCGGTAGAGAAGCAGCATGCAAAAGGCAAACTCACTGCCCGTGAACGTATTGAACTCCTGTTAGATGAAGGTAGTTTTGTGGAGATTGATAGGTTCGTGGAACACAGATGTACGGAGTTTGGGATGGAGAAGGTTTATCTCCCTGCAGACGGTGTAGTAACGGGATACGGCACTATAAACGGCAGGCTTGTGTTTGTGTATTCTCAAGACTTTACTGTTAGGGGTGGTTCCTTAGGTGAGATGCATGCCAAGAAGATGTGTAAAGTAATGGATATGGCAATGGAGGTAGGTGCTCCCATTATTGGTATAAACGATTCGGGTGGTGCACGTATACAGGAGGGTGTGGATTCACTGAGTGGCTATGGCAATATCTTCTTCCGAAATACGAGAGCCTCGGGTGTTATACCTCAAATCTCTATAATAGTTGGTCCAACAGCTGGTGGGGCAGTGTACTCCCCAGCGCTGATGGATTTTATATTCATGGTTAAGAAAATAGGAATTATGCATATAACTGGTCCTCAGGTTATAAAAGCTGTTACTGGTGAAGAGGTAAGCTCCGAGGAGTTAGGTGGTGCAATGGCGCACAATACTAAGAGTGGCGTGGCACACTTTGCTGAGGAGAATGAAGAGGAATGCTATAAAGATGTTAGGAAGTTGTTGAGTTATCTTCCTCAGAATAACTTGGAGGATCCCCCGGTGCTGCAAACCAGCGATGATCCCAACAGAATGGACATGGAGTTGAGGGAGATTGTCCCGACACATCCCAATAAACCTTATGATGTGAGAGATGTTATTAAGCACATCGTTGATGACGGTGAGTTCTTTGAGGTTCACAAGTATTATGCACAAAACATGGTTGTTGGGTTTGCAAGAATGGACGGTATGAGTGTTGGTATAATAGCCAACCAGCCAAAACACCTTGCTGGAGTTCTTGATATAGATTGCTCTGATAAGGCTTCGAGGTTCATCAGAATATGTGATGCATATAATATTCCTATACTGAGTATTGTAGATGTGCCCGGGTATCTGCCGGGTGTTGCCCAAGAACACGGTGGGATCATAAGACACGGTGCAAAGATGCTCTATGCATATGCAGAGGCAACAGTTCCAAAGATTACTCTTATACTAAGAAAGGCGTATGGTGGTGCATATTTGGGTATGTGCAGCAAGGACATGGGCGCAGACATGGTACTTGCGTGGCCGCAGGCGGAGATTGCCGTTATGGGTGCTGAAGGCGCAGCGAACATCATATTTAGGAAAGAGATAGCTGCTGCAGAAGACAGCGAAAAGGTTAGACAGGAAAAGATAGCAGAGTATCGTGAAAGGTTTGCAAATCCCTATGTTGCTGCTAAGAGGGGTTTTGTTGACAAGGTTATACTTCCGGAAGAGAGCCGACCTACGATTATAAACGCATTGCACATGCTGGAGACGAAAAGAGACAAACTTCCAAAGAAAAAACATGGGATTATCCCTGCTTAAGGGGTGATTAGATGCATCAGTTGACGGGTGTCGAAGGTTCTATAATTGTTTCGATTATCGATTTTGCCTTGGTATTCATCATACTTGGCATATTGGCATTGATTATGTACTCTTTCAGATTTGTATTTGCAGAAAGGAAGAAAAAGCCAGAGATAGTAGAGATCGAAGGTCGGAAAGCTCCTGCTCCTACTGTAGTGGAAGGAGAGGATGAAGAGGTGGTTGCTGTCATTATGGGAGCAATATCTTCTTACCTTGGTTACCTTCCAAAGTCATTTACAGTAAAGCGTGTGTTACCTACTAAGAGTGTTAGTATGTGGAAACTTACAGCAAGAAGAGAAGCTGTAGGTATGGATGAGGATTAACCGAGAATTGCTATAGAAGGAGGTTGTAAAAAGGTATGAAAAAGTTTAAGGTTACTGTTAATGGTAAAACTTATGAGGTTGAAGTGGAAGAGATCGGAGGAAGTCCTGTTAGTCAAGATGTGAGTTCTGCACCTGTAAGTGCTCCTCAACCTAAGGCAACTGCTTCAGAGCCCAAGGTGGAAGAGAAAAAGGTATCGGCTTCTAAACCCGCTTCTGAGACTCCAAAGGCTGCACCCGCAGGTGGGACTGTTGTTTCAGCACCTATGCCTGGTAAGATACTTAGTGTCTCTGTGAAAGAGGGAGACAGAGTTAAAGAGGGAGATTTGCTGTTGATATTAGAAGCTATGAAGATGGAGAATGAAATTCTTGCTCCAGTTGCTGGCACAGTGAAGCAAGTAGCAGTTTCTACTGGAGGAACTGTCAATACAGGTGACCTCATGGTAGTCATCGGTTAGTAGGGAGGTGCCCTGTATGCTAATAACACACAGGCTACTGTCTTTGGTTGAAAACTCAGGCTTTGCTAACCTTACCTTCGGCAATGTAGTAATGTTGGGTGTAGGTGGATTGCTTCTGTGGTTTGCCATATATAAAAAGTGGGAACCCTTACTGCTGCTTCCTATAGGTGCGGGTTGCCTGTTAGTAAACTTACCATTAGGTGGCCTAATGGGGCATGAAGGCTTTTTACACTATCTCCTATTTGGAACGCAACACGAGATTTACCCCATTTTGATATTCATGGGTGTTGGTGCTATGACAGATTTTGGACCATTACTTGCAAATCCTTTAACATTTATACTTGGTGCTGCTGCTCAGCTGGGAGTTTTTGTGGCGTTGGTGGGTGCTGTGCTCATAGGCTTTACTATAAAAGAGGGATCAGCGATAGGTATCATAGGTGGGGCAGATGGGCCTACCTCTATATACCTTGCTGTTAAGATGGCTCCTCAGATTCTTGGTCCTATAGCTGTGGCTGCATATACTTATATGTCTTTGGTTCCTCTTATTCAGCCGCCTGTAATAAAACTTCTAACTACTAAGAGACAGAGAAAGATAAGGATGTTGCAGCTCAGACCGGTTTCCAGACTGGAGAGGATCATGTTTCCTATAATTGCGGCTGGTGTTACAGGATTAATCTTACCTGCCAGTATACCTTTGATAGGGGTCTTAATGCTTGGAAATCTGATGAGGGAGTCTGGTGTGGTTAACAGGCTGTCCAATACAGCACAGAATGAGCTTATAAATATTGTTACGATATTCCTTGGTCTTACTGTGGGCGGAACAATGGACGCTGAACACTTTTTGACTACGAGGACCCTGGAGATAATGGGCCTCGGTATAGTAGCGTTCATATTTAGTACAGCTGGAGGCGTGGTGTTTGCACACATTTTGAACCTCTTTTTAAAGCACAAAATAAACCCGATGATAGGAGCTGCAGGAGTTTCTGCTGTACCTATGTCTGCAAGGGTAGTTCAGCGCATGGGACAAGCAGAAGACCCTGGAAATTTCTTGTTGATGCACGCAATGGGACCAAATGTTGCAGGAGTTATAGGAACGGCAACAGCTGCAGGTGTGTTCTTGACACTTTTACACTGAGGTAGAAGTCTCTACCTCAGTGTCTCCTTTATTCTTTTAGCCAGTTCTTTTCCAATTCCTTCTACCTGTGCGATCTCTTCAATAGATGCGCCTTTTATCCTCGAAATGGAACCAAAGTATAGGAGCAAGGCTTCTTTTCTCTTTTTGCCTATCCCTTCTATTGTATCCAGTGCGGATTTCCTTATCTTTTTGTCCCTTAACCTTCTGTGGTAGCTTATTGCAAACCTGTGTGCTTCGTCTCTTACCCTTTGTAGCAAGTGGAGTGCATGTGAATCCTTAGGTAGTTGTATAGGTTCACTCGAATGGGGTGTGAAGATCAGTTCTTCCTTTTTTGCAATAGATATAATGCTTAGATCTAAGTTCAGTTTGTTCAGTGATTCTAAAGCAGATGACAATTGTCCTCTGCCTCCATCTATTAGGATCAAGTCTGGTAGTATTTCTCCTTCTTTTAAAATCCTACTATATCTCCTATATACTATCTCTTTTATCATACTGTAGTCATCTATGCCTTCCACGGACTTTATCTTGTACCGTCTGTATCCTCTTTTGTAAGGTTTCGCCATTCTAAATGTAACGACGGACCCCACGGCTTCGCTACCAAATAGGTTTGATATGTCTATGCCTTCTATGAACTCTGGTGTTCTATTCAGCTTAAGTATGTGGCGCAGCTCTTCCATCTCCTCCTGTGAATTGTCTTTCTTTTCCAGTATTTTATGGGTAGAAGGGGTGGACGCTACGGCATTAATCTTATCTCTTATATAGGCAGCTTCCTCAAATTTCAACTCTTTTGCGTATTTGTGCATCTGCTCTCTGAGCCTTTCCAGAAGCTCCCTTCTCTCACCTTTCAGAAACATAATCAATTCTTCTACTGTTTTCATATACTCCTCCTGAGAGATGTTGCCTGTACAGGGTGCTGGGCACCTGCCGAGATAGAAGTCCAAACAGGGTCTTTTCCGCTTCTGCTCGCCCTCCTTTAGCTTTATACTACAACTCCTTAAAGGAAAGAATCTCTGTATAACCTTTAGCATTTGTCTCATTTTCTTGACACTCGAGTAAGGACCAAAATATAGGCTTTTGGGATTAGATTTTACCCTTGTTATGATTATTCTTGGGAATGGCTCCTCTACCGTTATTCTGATATAAGGATACCTTATTCCATATTTTAAGAGTGTGTTGTACTTGGGTTTGTGGTGCCTTATGAGAGCGGCTTCCAATATTAGTGCTTCGCTTTCTGAACGTACGACCTTGTATTCAATGTCTGTAACTTCTTGTGTAAGCTTTTGCAGCTTTGTGGAGAGATTTGCATGCTTTACGAAGTACGAGCTTACCCTCTTTTTGATATTTCTTGCCTTACCGATGTATATAACTTCTTTTTCTGTGTTTCTCATTATGTAGACTCCCGGTAACTCCGGGAGCTTTTCAAGTTTTTTTGATAGCACCTTGTCTTTCATAGTTTTTGCAGATATCCACCCCTTTTTGAGAGTACACCGTCTATTATACCACTTGTTGTCATCTCTTTTGGACTCTGGGAGCTTGCAGAGGGAGGTGGTGTGGAATTAGTTGGAACTTGTATAAAGACTCATAGCGTTATTTCCTGTAGAGAAGTGTTGTGTGAGAATGTGCCTTGAGGTACTTGTTTTATATAGTTAAAATATATCACTTTAATGTTGTTGTTTTAGTGATATTGAGAATTTGTAGTTCAAGTGGTAGAATAGATATAGAAAAAATTATACAAAAAGGAGGGATTTTAGTGGGTAGAAAGTTTTTGGTGTTTCTTGTAGTAGTCTCTCTTGTAACTGCATTTACAATGGGGGTGGCATTTGGCTCCGGAACTATCAAGATAGGATTCTTTGCGCCACTCACAGGGTTTGCTGCAGCTGATGGGGCAAGTGCGAAGCGTGCAGCACTGCTTGCTATCGAGAAGATTAACAATAGTGGAGGCATTAATGGCAAGAAGGTGGAGCTTATAGTTTACGATGACAGGGTGAGTTCGAAGGATGCAGTTGCTATTGCGCATAAGCTCATAGAGGAAGACAAGGTGGTTGGTGTGGTTAGCGGTTCTTACAGCACACCAACGAGAGCTGCTGCACCCATATACCAGAGGTTTGGTGTTCCTATGATAGCAGCTTACGCTACACACCCTGACATTACCAAAGCTGGAAATTACATATTTAGACTTGGGTTCCTTGCCTCTGTCGAAGGTAAAGGTGGTGGCTATGTTGCAGCTAAACTGCTCAAAGCCAAGAAGATAGCAGTCCTTACCATGGATAATGACTTTGGCAGGGCTTTGGCTAAGGGATTTGTGGATGAGGCAAAGAAGCTTGGTGCTGAGATAGTGGCAAACCTCACATTTGCTCTTGGAGAGAAGGACTTTAGTCCTGTGCTAACGAAAGTCAAACAGTACAAACCAGATGTCGTGTATTCAACAGGTTACTACTCGGAAGGTGCTTTAGTAGCTCGCCAGGCAAAGGCGTTGGGGCTTAAGGCAAAGTTGGTTGGACAAGAGGGATTTGATTCACCTATGTTTTTGAAGATAGCGGGTAAGGCTGCAAATGGGGTTATAATCACCACAGACCTCAATAGGGATAGCAATAGGCCCATCGTTCAGGAGTTTATTGCAAACTATCGCTCCAAGTATAATGCAGAGCCAGATATGGTTGGTGCTTCTGCATTTGATGCTGTTTACATGATGGCAATGGTTATAAAGAAAGTTGGGACGGACCGTAAGGCTGTAAGGAATGGTATTGCTGGTATAAAGGACTTTGATGGTGTGACTGGCAAGATAAAAGGCTTCAATAGTCTTGGAGAGGTCGAGAAGCCGATACAGGTACAGATCGTCAAAAATGGCAAATTCCACTATTTTGGTGAAATTGAAGATCCAGATATCATAACACCTCCTTCTAAGTGAGGCTTTAATGTTTACATGGGGCACTTTTCGTGCCCCTATCTTCTTGAATTAGGGGGAATAGATTATGTCAGATGTGAAGAGATTTACACTTCCGGAGGAATTACCGCCAGAACCTAAGTTCGAAGAGGGTATAAGACGTGCACCTTCAAGAGGATTTAATTTGACTCGTAGAGAAGCGGCTGTTGCACTGAAAAACGCTTTGAGGTATGTACCGAAGAGCTTGCACGAAAAGTTAGCACCTGAATTTATTGAGGAGCTTGTAACAAGGGGTAGAATATATGGCTACAGATACAGACCTGAAGGTAGGATATGGGGTAAGCCTATAGATCAATACAAGGGAATATTGGAAGCAAGGGCTCTGCAGGTTATGATAGACAATAACCTTGACTTTGATGTAGCCCTCTATCCGTATGAACTTGTAACTTATGGAGAGACTGGACAGGTGTTTCAAAATTGGATGCAGTACAGACTGGTTAAGATGTACCTGGAGAATATGACCGAGGAACAAACACTTGTTGTCATGTCGGGACACCCTTTGGGACTATTTCCTTCAAGAAAAGAAGCGCCGAGAGTGATAAACACAAACTCTATGATGGTTGGCATGTTTGATAACCCGGATGATTGGGCAAAAGCTGCAGCGATGGGCGTTGCCAATTATGGGCAGATGACGGCCGGTGGTTGGATGTATATAGGTCCGCAGGGAATAGTACATGGGACATACATAACGCTCTTGAATGCTGGAAGATTATTCCTCGGTATACCTGAAGATAAAGACCTTAAAGGGCATATATTTGTAAGTTCTGGTCTTGGGGGTATGAGCGGTGCACAAGCAAAGGCAATAGAGATAGCAGGTGGAGTTGGCATTATAGCGGAGGTGGACTACTCACGGATTGAGACGAGGCACAGTCAAGGTTGGGTAAGTGATGTGGTAGAAGATGTGGAAAGAGCTGTGAGTATGGCGATGGATTATAAGGAGAAGGGATTGGCGAGATCTATAGCCTATTATGGCAATGTTGTTGACCTGCTTGAATACCTTGTTGATAAAGGCATAAATGTGGAGTTGTTGTCTGATCAGACATCGTGTCATGCAGTATATGATGGTGGTTATACACCGCAGGGTCTAAGTTTTGAAGAGGGTAGGAGACTTTTAAGGGATGATAGAGATAGTTTTAAGGAAGATGTCAACATAAGTTTGAGAAGGCACTTTGAGCTTTTAAAAGAGCTTGTAAGTAGAGGAGGTCACTTCTGGGATTACGGTAACAGTTTTATGAAAGCAGTATTTGATGCTGGTGTTAAAGAGATAGCCAAGAATGGTAAAGATGTGAGTGAAGGGTTTATCTTTCCGTCCTATGTGGAGAATATAATGGGGCCGCTGTGTTTTGACTATGGATATGGTCCATTCAGATGGGTGTGTCTGAGCAGAAAGCATGAAGACCTTGTGAAGACGGATTTGGCGGCTATGTCTTGCATAGATCCCAATAGGCGTGCACAGGATAGGGATAACTATCACTGGATAAAAGATGCTGAGAAGAATGATCTTGTTGTTGGCACCGAAGCGAGAATACTGTATGCTGATGCAGAGACGAGAGTGAAGATAGCATTGAAGTTTAATGAAATGGTGAGGCGGGGTGAGGTTGGACCTATAATGCTTGGTAGGGATCATCACGATACAGGTGGCACTGATTCACCGTTCAGAGAGACTGCAAACATCAAAGATGGAAGCAATGTTATGGCAGATATGGCTGTTCATTGTTTTGGCGGTAATATTGCAAGGGGAATGACCATGGTTGTCTTGAGTAACGGAGGAGGTGTTGGAATAGGTAAGGCGATAAATGGTGGTTTTGGTTTAGTGCTGGATGGTAGCGAGTATAAAGATGAAGTTATAAGGAAGGCAATGGATTGGGATGTAATGGTAGGTGTTTCAAGAAGATCATGGGCGAGAAATGAAAACGCTATGCAAGTGAGCAACGAGTGGAATGAAAAGATGCAGGGGAAGGGACATATAACCATGCCACATTTGGCTGACGATGAACTTGTAGATGATGTGGTGGATACATATATGAAAAAACAATCATAGGGGGTATTTGCGTTGAGAAGGTTAGTGGAATGCGTTCCCAACTTCAGTGAAGGCAGACGTAAAGAAGTAATAGAGGCAATAGTTGAGCCGTTTAAGAATGCGAATGGTGTAAACCTGCTTGATTATTCTGCAGATCCTGACCACAACAGAATGGTAGTCACGGCTGTAGGGGATCCTGAGGCAATGGCAGATGTAGTATTCAATGCAGTCAGAAAAGCAGTAGAACTCATAAACATGGAAGAGCACAGAGGTGAGCATCCAAGGATAGGTGCTGCTGATGTTATACCATTTGTACCTGTTAGTGGTATTACCATGGAGGAGTGCGTTGAGCTTGCACATGAGCTGGGGAAGAGGATAAACAGGGAGTTAGGAATACCTGTTTATTTCTATGAGGAGGCGGCTCTGAGACCTGAAAGAAAGAGGCTTGAAGTAATAAGAAAGGGAGAATATGAGACGCTGAAGCATGAGATTGTGAAGCCGGATAGGCAACCAGATGTAGGAGAACCAAAGATGCATCCTACTGCTGGTGCTACTGTGGTTGGTGCGAGGAGACCACTTGTTGCATTTAACATAAATCTTGGTACAGATAATGTAAAAGTAGCCAAGGAGATAGCAAAAGCTATAAGAGCCAGTAGCGGTGGGTTTAGTAGTATAAAAGCACGTGGTATGGAGTTGAAGGAAAGAGGGATTGTGCAGGTTTCAATGAATATCACGGATTACAAGAAGAATCCAATTTATAGAATACTCGAAGTTGTTAGAATGGAAGCAAGACGGTGGGGTGTAGAAGTGATAGGTACGGAGATAATAGGCTTACTACCAGCGGATGCGATAATAGACAGTGCGAAGTATTATATGCAAATAGAGGGTTTCAATGACAATCAGATACTGGAACTAAGGCTGCTTGAAATGGGAGGGTAGCATGGATTTACTGGTTAAGCACGCCTATCTCGTCACAGTTGCAGACAGGTATAAAAGGGCAAAGGTTTCCGAGGAGATGTCTGATCTCGGTATAATAGGGGATGGGGCTTTTGTTGTGAGTGATGGGTATATAGTTGAAGTTGGAACTACAGCAGATATACTGTCCAAGTATGAGGAAGTGAATTTTAAGGAAGTTGTGGATGCGGAGGGCCGGGCAGTTTTGCCCGGCTTTGTTGACCCTCACACTCATGCAGT
>CAZLJD010000021.1:0-127789 GCA_964559865.1 uncultured Synergistota bacterium | reverse complement strand
TCATGTCTTGTTTATTATAGCAAGGAAGACGAGCGTTTCCTCCGAGCGATTTTCTATGCCGTGGTACTCGCCCTTTCTGGTTATCATTGCATCTCCAGGGTGTAGCTCTACTGTGTCTCCGTTGTCGTTTGCAACTCCCTTACCCCTTAGTATGTAGTAGATCTCTTCGTCGTCAGTGTGCTGGTGGTAGCCTATGGAAGAGAATGGTGGGACTTCCACGATCATTATCTTTGTTGTGCCACTAACTCTTGTCTCATCTTTTAAAAGGTAACCTATGGTAAATTCCCCTTTTCCTCCTTTAAAATTTGACTTTTTCTCCCTTGCCATGTTACTGCTCCTTACTATCATCGTTCACTACCTCCTTTGATATACCATTCTGTAAAGGTGATACGAGGACAGCACCCGTTTTACATAGTTTCTCGTTTCCGTGTAATTGATAAACTCTATCCACTCAATAGGTGAGTATCTCTTCCTGATTTTTTTGTACTCTGCTATCCACTCTCTTACCTTTCTTTCGCCGGCATTGTAGGAGGCAATCGCCCATTCTAACCTTTTTAACCTCCTTAGTTTTGAATACAGATATATGCTCCCTGCCTTTATGTTTATTGCGGGGACGAACAGCTCTTTTGGGTTTCTTATCCTTAAGACCTCTTTTGCCGTTCGTGGTAGTATCTGCATGAGACCTATTGCACCTGCGTATGAGACTGCCATTGGGTCGAAAGAGCTTTCGTGCTTTATAAGTGCCAGTATGAGGTATGGGTTTAGGTGAAGAGTTTTTGCAGCCTTTGTGATGTACTTCCAGTACACGGTCTTTGGTAGATACAACTCCCACACCTTTTTGGGGATGTCGTGCAGCTTTTTTAGTATGTATATGTATGCGTATCCCATAGATTGCCTGTAGTCTGAGAATACCTGAGATAGCAGTGATATACGGTAGTAGCTTTTAAATGGATCTTTTGTCCCTATAAGATTGTTTTTGTATCTGTTGCACGCAGCTTCAACGAAACCTGCAAGCTCCTCCCAGTATATAGGCTTGTCGTAGTCCTTTGGCAGTTTATTAGGTCTTATCTGTCCTTTCATAAGGGTTACATAGTAGGATGTTGGATTGCCTTTCCTCTGTAAGTTTAGATATTTTCGGTACATGTGTTCATTTTTAGTCTTTTTGTAACAAAGGGCTACCCAATAGTAGTTATCGGTTATCTTAAAGTACTTTATTGCCCTTTTGTACTGATTGGTGAGGTAGTAGTTTATACCAAGCTCTCTTGCTAACAGGCGTGCATATTTGCTACCTGGATATCTTTTTATTAGTATCCTTTGCCAATAAGACTTTGAGTAGTAGTTTTTTGCCTTTTTGTACAGTAGGTATAAGAGGTACATCGAATATGCCTTTTGTTTTGGTGGGAGCTTATGCATTGCCTCCTTGATAGCCTTTATGCCGGAGGATCTGTATCTGGGAATGTAATAGGATATGCGGAACAACCGCTTTAGTGCGTGGTGGGTAAGGCTGCTATCAGGAAATCTGCTTATCAGGTATCTGTAAAGGCGTATAGCGGAGTCATACCTTTGGAGGGCAGTGAGGCACTTTGCCTTCCAGTACATGCTAAATGTTCCACCTATTGTCCCGAGGATCTGTAGAGCTTTCTTGTACTTTTTGTTTTGAAAGAGCAGTTTTGCGTATATGAATCTCGTCTCTGTACTGTGCTTCTTGATAGTCGGATAAACTTGGAGGAATATCTTTTTGGCTACTTTGTTGTATATGTTTTCTTTGAGTAGCAGTACAGCCATAATATAGGCATCTTTGTACCTCTTTTCTTGAAAGTAAAAGGACGCAATCCTCTGATAGGCGAATGGTTTTAAGGTGCTGTCTATACTGGATGCCCTTAAGAAGTGATATACTGCCTTGTCGTTGTTCATCTTTGATAGACATATACCCAAGTGGTAGTGTATCCGTGCATTCAGATATGAAGATTCGGACATAGGTAGTTTTTGTAGTATCTCTGCAGCTTCCTTGTACCTTTTCAGCCTTTTCAGAGAGAACGCATAATAGGCTGCAGCCCATATCCACTTCTTAGACTTTGACTCCCATGCGGCTTTGTACCACTTGGCAGCATTTTCCCAATCAAACTTCAGTCTGTAAGCATTTGCGATTAGAAACATGGATAAAACTCTGTCTTTACCAACCAACTTTTCGGGTTGGGTATCCTCTATTGCACTGATAAGTTTTTCCACACCTCCGTTGTAAAACAGATGGCTGATGTGGTTGTAGTTCATTAAGCTGGCTTTTGCAATTGTTGAGAATAAAAGCAATGTGATACACAGGATAACTGTACGTTTTTTCATAAAGGCTATTTTAACACAAGAATGTTTATTTTTCTACCTTCTGGTGTCAATCTTCCAAGCCGAAGCGTTGCTTGATGTATTCCACGAAGATGGATGCTATCTTAGGGTCAAACTGCGTGCCGGCGTTCTTTTCTATTTCTCTTATTACCATCTTTAATGGTAGTGCCTTTCTGTAGGGTCTATCGGAGCGCATTGCGTCGAATGCGTCTGCTACGGCTATAATTCTGCTGAGTAAGGGTATTTCTTCCCCTCTTAGACCTTTTGGAACCCTTTGCCGTCCCATCTTTCGTGATGGTGTAGCACGACGGGTATGATGTCGTGTAGGTAACGCACACTTTGTAGTATCTTCGCACCTATCTCTGGGTGTTTTTTGATTTCTTCGTACTCTTCTGTCGTTAATTTCCCCTTTTTGTTTAATATTGCACCCTTTATACCTATCTTTCCTATGTCATGCAGGAGTGCAGCGTAGTTTAGTTTTACCGCTTCCTCTTCTTCTAGTTCCAAGAGTTCTGCAATTTTCATGGAGTATTCTGCTACACGAGTAGAGTGGTTTTCCGTGTATGGATCCTTCATTTCGATGGTCTTCGATAGTGCTCTTATCGTGTCCAGATATGCTATCTCTAATTCCTCTCTCTGCCTTTCTATGAGCTGTGAGTATGCTTCGACCTCTTTCATTGACGCTTCTAACTCCTCTTCTTTCATGGAGAGGTCTTCGTATGCGTTTTGTAACTCTTCAAGGGCGTTTATCTTGGATATCACCATCGACAGCTCGTTTGCGAGTGTGGACATAAACCTTTCATCTTCAACTGTGAACGCCGAGACCTCTTTTAGTTCGACATTTATAACCCCAACCACCTCGTCGTCAACCATCACCGGAACTGCCAGCTCACTTCTTATACTCCTGTCCCCCGGTATGTAGTCGGGGTCTTTAAGTACATCTGGAACATTCTGGATTTCGCCGGTTCTTGCAGCCCGGGAGATGATACCTTTCCCATCTATGTATAGGGTCTCCCACGGTGCAACTTTACCCTCTTCCACGGGGTAACCGTGACTGTGGACGGCGAGCAACTTTTCTCCTTTTCTTATGTAAAATATTGAGTTCTTGTACCCCTTTTCTTCTACCAGTTTTGTGATTATCACCCTTGCTACTTCTCTGACAGATGAAGCCCTATTTGCTTCTCTGATGATCTCCATCATGAATCCAAGCTCTTCAGTTCGCTTCTTCCAAGCCTCTAATATGTCTATCTTCGTGAATGCAACCGCTAAAAAGTGGGCTATTAACCTGAATGTCTGCTCGTCGTCTCCGTCGAAGCTTGCAGCCTCATCGCTTTCTACATCGAGTATGCCCAATACCTTGTCCCGATAAATGATTGGGCAGGATAACTCGCTCTTTATAGAGGGGTCTCCCATGTAGTAGTGGGGTTCTTTACTAACATCTGGTACATTTTTTAACTCTTTTGTGGCTATAGCCCACCCCCTTATACCGATGTCTGCCGGCATCTTCTCGTAGAAGTCTATGGTGTAACCCACATAGGATAAGGGTATGAGGTTTCCGTCCTTTAGCAGGGAAATGTCTATGTAGTGCAATGCAATGTTCTGAGACATTTCGTTAAAGTCCTCTATTACGCTTTGCGTCTCGTTGGTGAACTTGATGTTGATCTGGTGTTCGAATTTGCTCTCTTTGAGTTTTTCAAAGCCTTCTTTCAGGACTGCTAAGGGTGTTAGGATTCTTTTGTTAATGTAGAGAATAGTGATTACTGCAAATAATAGTATTACTATGGAGAGGGGTAGTAACTCCTCCTTCAGTATTCGCCATAGAACGGGGTGTAGGTGTTTCTTGGGAAAGAATGTTAATACTATGTACCAATCAAAAACATAGTAGTTAAAGATTTTCAGTTTTTCTTCGTTGTTCACTCTGTAAAAGAGGTATCCGTAACCTTCCGAGGGGACTCTCTTTATCTCTTTGGACGATGGAAGGTCGTCTTTAGCGAGTTCGGTGTACGAATAGGAGGCTATCTTACCCTTGCCGTCGTATATGACGAGATAATATTCTTTTCCGAGATACTTAACGAGCCTCTCTTTGAGTATCTTCTTTTCCTCTTCCACGAAGCTTTGGTAGGATGATAGAGAAGATATCTTGCTTATGTTAAAAAAAGTAACTATCCATCATCGTTGAGGTTTATATGTAGTCCATCCGATTAAGCAGTTGTTGCCGCTGTGTGTGTAAGAGCTGTTGCCTGTTGGATTGTTCAGAATAGTTGAACGGAATGAGGTGTCTTTCGATATTTTCAAGAGCTTTTCGTTTGAAGCATACAGTGGCTTGAATTCTCTGTTTATTATTAGTATTTCTCTGCTGTTTTTTGGTGTAGTTTTCGATGTAAGAAGACGACAATTTTTTGCCTGCTCCGACTTAATGATACCCTTTTCTACCAGGTGATAGTAAGTTGCGGTTGCTTCTGCAATGCCAGTGCTTTCTATCTGGAGGTTCTTACGCAGCAACTTCTGTTCGGAAATCCTGTTTCTTATGATAGATGACAATGTCTCGGTAAGGAGTTCGTTGATGTAGTAAAGGTATCCCGTTGCAGTCCTTAGTACCTCTTCAGCCTCTCTAAAACCGCTTTATCTACCTTGTAAGCCACAAGGTAGACGACTGCAATCATCAGGAGGATTAACAGTATTAATTTTTTCCTCATATTCTATAATATAACACAAATGTAGGTGAATATCCAGCGATAGTTGGTTTGAAGGCGTGCTCTTCCTTGGGAAAAAACTTGACGCAGTAAGGGAGTAGATGTAAAATATTATTTAGAAAGTACAACTTTTGTAATGGAGGTGAGTAGGAAGTGGGTAAGGTATTTAGAGGTCTGGCGGTTGCTGTGGTTTTAGGGTTGATCTTTGGTTTTGTATTTGGTGGCGTTGGCGTAGCAGCGAATACGACCATAGTCTTTGCAGTTGGTGGAGCGCCTTCGGAGATAGACTACTGGCACAAGGTTATAAGCTCTTTTGAGAAGGAAAATCCGGGCATAAGTGTGGACCTTTTGAGGCAACCTATGAATACTGCTGTGAGGATGCAGACACTCGTTACTCCCTTGAGCAGCAGAGAATCTACACCTGATGTCTTTTTGATGGATGTTGCTTGGGTAGGACAGTTTGCTGCATCCGGTTGGCTTGCTCCTTTGAATGACTTTGTTTCAAAAGACCACTACGATCTCAGCGTATTCTTCAAAAAGACGATAAAACTTGCAGACACCTACAGGGGTAAACTGATAGCTCTACCTGTGTATATCGATGCTGGCCTACTTTACTATAGGAAGGACTTGCTTAAAAAGTATGGGTATAATCACCCACCAGTGACCTGGGGAGAACTTGTGAGGATTGCTCAAAAGGTGCAGGCTGGTGAGAGAAAGCACAATCCGAAGTTCTGGGGGTTTGTGTGGCAGGGAAAACAGTACGAGGGTCTGGTATGTGACTTCCTTGAGTTCATTGTTAGCAATGGTGGTAACATACTCAACAGGAAGGGTGAGCCGGTACTTAACTCCGAAAACAACATAAAGGCGCTGACCTTTATGAGAGATCTTATACATAAGTACAAGATCTCTCCGCCAAACACCTACACGGAGATGACGGAGGAACCCGTTAGAAGAACATTCCAGAGTGGTAATGCGATGTTTGAGAGGAACTGGCCTTACGCTTGGGGATTGCATAACTCCAAAGGTTCACCTGTTAAAGGGAAAGTTGGCATTGCACCACTTCCTCACTTCCCGGGGCACGAGAGTGCTGCAACGCTTGGAGGATGGCACATTGGTATGAATGTTTACTCCAAGAGAAAAGCGGCGGCATGGAAGTTCATCAAGTTTGTTGAGTCTTACAAAACGGAGAAGGGATTTGCAATGAATCTCGGCTGGAATCCGGGGAGGCAGGATGTTTATAAGGATAAAGATGTCATTGCGAAGGCACCGTATCTCAAGGCGTTGAGGAAGGTGTTTGTTGGTGCAGTTCCGAGGCCAGGAGTCCCTTACTACACGAAGCTCAGCGATGTCATTCAGAAGTATGTAAACGCTGCTATTGCTGGCAAGATGACTCCGAAGGCTGCGCTCGATAAGGCACAGGCAGAAGCTAAGAGGATAATCTCCCAATACGGCGGGACGACTAAGTAGTGATGTTTGCAAAGTTGGGGCGAGGGGCAGTAAGGTCTTCTTCTTCAGAGAGTGGACTTGCATATCTGCTCCTTGCCCCTGTTGTTATTCTTGTTGGGGGATTGATCCTCGTCCCTGTATTTGGGACCCTTGTATTGAGTTTCTTCAGGGATGTAACCTTTTTGCCACCCGTTAAATTTATCGGGTTGGCGAACTATAGGAGGCTTCTGTCAGATCCGGACTTTTGGAACTCCACATTTGTGACCGTCATGTTTGCAGTGGTAGCGGTATTCTTTGAGACCGTGTTGGGCTTATTCTACGCACTTGTGATAAACGAGAAGTTCAGATTGAGAGGGGTAATGAGGGCAGTTGTACTTATCCCGTGGGCTATACCTACTATAGTTTCTGCTAAGATATGGCAGCTAATGTATAACTTCAACTACGGTCTTTTGAATTACCTTCTTGTGCATCTACACCTCTCTTCTCACCCTGTTAACTGGCTTGGCACACCTCTGAGTGCGTTTACATCTATTGTTGTCTCCGATGTGTGGAAGACGGCACCGTTTATGGCAATATTGTTCCTGGCAGGGTTGCAGTCGATACCGTCTGCTTTGTACGAGGCAGCTATGGTTGACGGAGCGTCTATGTTTCAGAGATTCTGGAATATAACTCTACCCATGCTGCGGCCCATTATAGTAATAGCGTTAGTCTTTAGAACCATAGATTCCCTGAGAATATTTGACCTGATATATGTGCTTACCGGGGGAGGACCTGCAGGCTCAACTACTTCTGTTTCGATATACGGATTTAAGCTCTACATTCTTGGTGATTTTGGGTACGGTTCCACGGTATCGGTGTTTACCTTTGTGCTGATACTCATCTTTACCATTGTGTATCTGAAAGTGGGACGCTTTCAGGAGGGTATGAAACGATGAGGGAACAAAAGAAGAAGCGGATACTTGTGTGGATTGGTGTGGTGGTAATTGCGTTTATTTGCCTTTCGCCGTTTGTGTGGATGCTGGTCGTTTCTTTTGCCGAACGCCCAGATTTTCTTGCTTCTGAAAAGATACCGTATGTGTTTACATTGCAGAACTATAAGCAGATCATAGGTACGAGAGACTTACATGTGATGGATTACTTCAAAAACAGTCTCGTTGTGGCGTTTGTTGTTACTGTTGCGGCTGTCGTGATAGCGAGTTTTGCCGGATATGCTGTGTCGAGGATGCGGTTTAAGGGAAAGATGGCAATCATACTTGGCGTGCTGGCCGTTTCTATGTTCCCTCAGATAAGCATTGTTGGGTATCTGTTTAAGCTCATGACTGCTATCAGGTGGATAAATACTTATAGGGCACTGATTTTCCCATATATTGCGTGGGTTATGCCTATATCCTTGTGGATACTTGTAAGTTACTTCATGCAGTTGCCCACAGACCTTGATGAGGCAGCGATGGTGGATGGAGCAAATCGCATACAAGCTTTGATAAAGGTTATACTGCCGCTTTCTGCCCCAGGCATATTCTCTACATCCCTTTTAGTCTTTATCTCTGCTTTCAACGAGTTTATGTTTGCATTAATGCTTACTACAGACTACCATGCAAGGACAATACCTGTTGGTATTGCCCTTTTTGAGGGATTGCATGGGCAGATACCGTGGGGACAGATGATGGCATCTTCTGCCATTGCCTCCATTCCACTTGTTATTCTTACTCTCATATTTCAAAGGTACATCGTACAGGGACTTACTGCAGGTGCGCTGAAAGAGTAGTCTCAGGTGGGTTAGAGTTGCTTTAGTTATGTGCTATAATTTATACTTGGTTCTATACGATGTCGTGGTGATGGGTGAGAAGAATGTCTGCTTCTTTTGATGTGATTGTGGTTGGAGGGGGACCTGCTGGTGCGTCTACAGCTCGTATATTAGCCAATAGTGGTTTTAGCGTGTTGCTTCTGGAGAAGGCGGATAGGTACAGGTACAAACCTTGTGCAGGTGGGCTTTCTGTAAAGGTGCTTCCGTATCTACCTGATGGTTATGGTGGTGTAGTAGAGAGAAAGTTAAACAGACTGGTGGTGCACTTTGATGATCGTCATCTGGAGTTTGTGTATGACAAGCCTGTCGTGTACACGGTCTCCAGACAGAGGTTTGACCAGTTTTTGAGGGATAAGGCGGAAGAGAATGGTGCAGATGTTCGTTATAGGGAGAAATTCTCCGGTGTTGTGGAGAAGGATGGGTTGGTAGAGGTCGTAACGGATAGAGATAGGTATGTGGGAAGGTACCTCGTAGGTGCAGATGGTTACCCGAGCGCAGTGGGTAGGGCTGTAGGTATAGGTTACGGCTATAAGACGAAGATAGTTGCCCTTGAGTGTGAGGTTCCTGCAAAGGGCGAGTGGATGGATGCTATACATTTGTTTTTGTTTGACGGCATTTTGGGGTACGGGTGGATTTTCCCTAAGAGGGATACGATGGCTCTTGGGGTAGGTGCGACTATTTCCTCCTCAAAAAGGGAGTTGCACAACTATCTTTTTAAGTTGTTTTCAATTGCTGGCATTGGATATGTAAAACCAGCTGGCTATGTCTATCCTGTGGGTCCTAACTATAGAAACAGGATTAGCCGTGGTGGTGTGTTTCTTGTTGGGGATGCTGCTGGTATAGCAGACCCTTTCAGTGGAGAAGGGATATACTACGCTATAAAGAGTGCTCAGATAGTCTCTTCGTATGTGATGAGTCCTTTTGGTTCCATAGAAAATAGGTTTAAGAAGGAGATATTTAATAAACAGAGAAGAGGTAAAGTTCTTTCGTTTGTATTTTATAAGTTCTTTAGGTATGTGTTTAATCAGCCCATGTTTGAGGAAAAGGGTAAGAATGCACTTCGAAGGTTCTTAGAAGATGGAGATTTTTACTACTCTGTTCACTTTCCGTGGAGCAGGGTACTATCTGCATTTTTGAAGGGAGTGAAAAGGTGAAGCACATACTTGAAAGATACAGGGCTATGGTAGATGATAGTCTGAAGAGGTTCGTCAGGGGTTACAAAGGTATCCCTGCAGAACTGAAGAGTGGCATTATGTATGCACTCTTTCCGGGTGGTAAAAGGTTTAGGCCTCTTCTGTTTCTATCTACCATCGAGGCGTTGGGTGGTGAAGCTGCTGATTTTTTACCTTTTGCCTGCGGTATTGAGATGGTGCACTCTTTTTCTCTCGTCCACGATGATTTGCCTTCCATGGATAACGATTACTTTAGAAGGGGAAAGCCAGCACTTCACGAATATATGGGTGACGGTAAGGCACTTCTCGTTGGTGATGCACTACTCATCATGGCTTTTGAAGTAGCTATGTCACTTGAGCTTTATGGGGATGTGGACGCTGAGTTAGTGATTAAGGCATCTAAGGAACTTGCCCGTGCCTCTGGTGCTTCTGGTATGACAGGAGGACAATTTCTTGATGTGGATGTTTCCAAAGACGGCACGGATAATGAGTTATTGTTGAAGTGGATCCACGAACACAAGACATCTGCCCTGATAAGGGTGTCTGTCCTTTCTGCAGGTATATTTTTGCGTAGAGATGATTACTTGGATAGGCTTGCGTCTTATGGCAGGTCTTTGGGGATGCTATTTCAGTTGGTGGATGATATAATGGATGTGGATAGCGGAGAAAAGAGTAACTATGCAGAATTGGTGGGACTTGAGAAGGCCTTGGAGGAGGCACGGAGATTTAAGATGATGGCAGAGGAGGAGCTATCCTTTCTTGGAGATAAGGCAGGTGTGCTGAAGTACATGGTTTCTTACATATTTGAGAGGGGGGAGCAGTTTGTCTCTCTTGGAAAACATAAACTCGCCTGAAGATGTGAGGAAACTTGATTATCCAGAAATCGAAGAACTTTCGAAGGAAATAAGGAAAAAACTCATAGATGTAGTTTCCAGTACTGGGGGGCACCTTGCGTCTAATCTTGGCGTTGTGGAACTTACCATAGCTCTGCACAGAGTGTTCGATACGCCGAGAGACAAAATCGTGTGGGATGTTAGCCATCAGGTATATGTTCACAAGATGCTTACTGGAAGGAAAGACAGGATTTATACCATAAGGCAGCTTGGGGGGTTGAGTGGGTTTGCGTGGCCACCCGAGAGTGAGTATGATGTCTTTGCTGCGGGTCATGCCGGTACGGCTATCTCTGCTGCTATGGGTATAGCGGAGGCGAGGAACAGAAAGGGTGAGTCTTTTGAGGTGGTGGCTGTAGTAGGCGATGCCTCTATAACTACGGGTATGTCACTGGAGGCACTCAATCACTTGGGCTCACTTGGGACCAAGGTAATAATAGTCCTGAACGATAACAAGTGGAGTATAAGCCCCCGTGTTGGCGGAATTGCAAGGCATCTGAGCAGGATTAGGAGTGTGCCAGCTTATCAGAGGTTGAAGGAGGAAGTAAAACGGGAGATAGCGGAGTTGCCCATATTGGGTGATGGGATATTTAACGTTGTGGATAGGGTGAAGGAGACTTTAAAGTATCTAATAATGGAGGGTTCTATATTTGAGCAGATGGGATTATTACACTGGGGCCCTGTAGATGGGCATGATGTTAGGGCAGTTGAGGAGCTGCTGAGAAATGCAAAGGAAGTGAATAAACCTGTAGTGGTTCATATTCTCACTGAGAAAGGAAAGGGTTATAGGTTTGCGTCCGAGAACCCGGAGAAGTTCCACGGTGTTGGTCCATTTGATAAGACTACTGGTAACCTGAAGAAATCCGGTGCATATTCTTACAGTCAGGTGTTCGGTATGACCGTTGAGAGGCTTGCTGAGAGGGACGGCAGGGTAGTTGCGATGACTGCTGGCATGAGGGAGGGAGCGGGACTGTTTAATTTTTCCAAGCGATTTCCCGATAGATTCTATGATGTGGGTATAGCGGAGCAACACTTACTCACATTTGCTGCTGGTATGGCATTGATGGGTTTAAAGCCGTTTGTTGCCATATACTCTACCTTCTTGCAGAGGGCTTACGATCAGTTTGTGCACGACATATGTTTGCAAAAGATACCGGTTGTCTTGTGTGTAGATAGGGCTGGTATTGTGGGTGCTGATGGTGCTACCCATCAAGGGGTGTTTGATATAGCCTACCTGAGGGCTATCCCGAATGTGGTTATAATGACCCCTAAAGATGAACGTGAGTTACAAAATATGCTCTTTACGGCGCTTGACTTGGATGGTCCTGTAGTTGTGAGGTATCCGAGAGGCAGTGGAGTGGGTGTGGAGTTGGACTTTGAAAACTTCCAGAGGGTAGAGGTTGGAAGAGGTGAGGTTTTGAAAGGAGGTAGAAGGGTTATACTTGCGTTTGGGAGTATGGTTGCTCCTTCTATCAGGATTGCGGCTAAGTACCCGTCTGGGTTGGTGGGGGTTGTCAACATGCGTTTTGTGAAACCACTGGACGAGGATCTAATATTAGGCGTTGTGAGACAGGCGGAGAGTGTTGTTGTTGCTGAAGAGGGGGTAAAGATGGGTGGTGTAGGAGAAGAGATCGTGAGATTGGTCAATGAGAGGGGTTTGGATGCCAGAAAGGTGAAGGTGGTAGCGTTGCCGGATACATTTATCCCTCACGGCAGTCAGTCCGAACTTAGAAGGATATACGGTGTGGATGAAACTGCGTTGGAGGGGGCTCTGTTTGGCGAAAGTTCGTATAGACAAGCTACTGGTTGAAGGTGGATACTTTCCCTCCAGGGAGCGTGCTCAAAGGGCAGTTTTGGAAGGCAAAGTTAGAGTAGATGGTAACTTGGTTGATAAGCCTTCCTTTAGGGTCAGCGAAGACGCCCATGTGATAGTTAAGGCGGATATGCCTTATGTTAGTAGAGGGGGAATCAAATTAGAGCATGCTGTTGATGTGTTTGGTGTAGATGTGAAAGGAAAGGTTGCACTTGATGTGGGTGCCTCTACGGGTGGATTTACCGATTGTATGCTCCAGAAGGGGGCAGCAAAGGTTTACGCTGTTGATGTGGGGTATGGCCAGATAGCTTGGAAGTTGAGAACGGATCCAAGAGTGGTGGTGATAGAGAGAAAAAACGCCAGATACCTCTCCAAGGAGGACATTAAAGAGGCGGTAGATGTCGTTACGATGGACCTGTCGTTTATATCTGTGAAGAAGGTTTTACCCGTTATATCTTCTTTAGTGTCTATTGACTTCAAAATAATCGTTCTTATAAAGCCCCAGTTTGAGGTTGGAAGGGAGTATGTTGGCAGAGGCGTAGTGAGAGACCCTGCACTGCACTTTGGGGTTTTGGTGGACATCAGGGACTTTGCGGAGAGAGAGTTGCCGTTTTCGATGACAGGTGTGTGTTATTCACCTATAAAGGGGGCGAAGGGAAACATAGAGTTTTTTGGCCTCTTTGGGTATGGTGAGAGTGTGGCAGATGAGGTTGTATATGGCGTGGTTAAGGAGGCACATGAACGGTTTGGGTAACACGAAGAGATGGGGGATACTCTTTAACGAAGAGAAAAAAGGTGCGGTGAAGTTTGCAAAGAAGGTTGCTCAGTGGCTTGAGGAGAGAGATCAAATAGTCTGTTTTCCTCCAAAGGAAGGCAGCCTTCTTGAGAAGAATACCATAGGGTATGACAGATTTCCAGCCTCGATAGATGTTGCTGTGGTGCTTGGGGGTGACGGCACATTTCTGAGGGCAGCGAGATATCTCGCACCGCACGGCATACCTATACTTGGTGTTAATATAGGGAGACTTGGTTTTCTGGTTAGTGAGAGCTTGCCAACACTTGAGTCTGCTCTGACTGCAGTGTGGAGAGATGAATATATACTGGACGAGAGGGTTATACTTCAGGCACGCATTATAAGAGATGGCAAGTTGTACAGAAAAGTCTTTGCCCTTAACGACCTTGTTGTGATGAAGGGAGCATTTGCAAGAATTATACACATAGACCTTTATGTGGACGATAAGTTTCTTGTCTCTTATCCAGCTGATGGAGTGATAGTGTCTACTCCGACTGGTTCTACCGCATACTCACTTTCAGCAGGTGGTCCGATCGTGAGCCCAAGTGTGAACGCCATAGTTGTAACTCCTATATGTGCTCACACTCTTTATTCGAGGTCGTTGGTGCTATCATCTGATAGAAGGTTGTATGTCGAGGTTAAGTCTGATCATGAAGATCTTATGCTTACCCAGGATGGTCAGGAAGGGTTAAACATTGTGCCAGGTGATGTAATTGAGATATTTAGAGCTTCTTTTAATGTTAAAATAGTAAGTTTTAAGGGAAGGAGCTACTTTGACATCTTAAGAAAGAAGCTTGGCTGGGGTATGTTCCCGAGGCATAGATTTCCGTGAGTAATGGGAGGAGGTTGGTGTGTTACTATCTCTGAGGGTTGAGAACCTTGCAGTTATAAAGTATGTAGAGCTTGAGTTTGCAAGGGGTCTTAATGTGCTTACGGGCGAAACTGGTGCAGGTAAGTCAATTATAGTAGAGGCTATTAACTTGCTTTCTGGGAAGAAAGCGGATTACGATCTGATAAGGGGTGGAGAGGATAGGCTGGTAGTGGAGGCAACTTTTCTGCCTAACGCAGATGAGGTGAAGGCTTTAAGAGACAGATTTTCCTTGGATTACGATGAGGAACTCATACTTAGACGGGAATTGTATGCGGGAGGGAGAAGCAAGGCGTACATTCAGGGGAGGGCAGCCCCTTTGTCTGTACTTAGAGAACTGTTACCTCTGTTGGTGGATGTTCACAGTCAGTTTTCTGTGCAGGTATTGTTGAAACCTGTGGAATATCTTTATCTACTGGACAGGTATGCTGGTATATCTAACAGGGTGAAGGAGTTTACAGATAGATACGGTGAGTATGTTCAAATGAAGAAGAAGATTGAGGAGTTGCAGAGCAATGAGCGGAGGATCAGAGATGAGCTTGAGATGTACGAGTACCAGTTGAGGGAGCTGTCAGCCTTGCCGTTGGACGGTATAGATGAGGAGGACCTGAGATCAGAATTTGTGAAACTTGAAAACATAGCCGATATAAGGGAGAGGCTCTCTCTGGTAAATTCCCTGCTGTTGGGTGATGAGAAAGAAGCGGGAGTAGTGGAGGGATTGTATTCTGTGAAGAGGATGTTGTCTGAGGTGAGTGTGCTGGATAAGAAGATAGAGGAGATGGTAAGCAGGGTAGAGGGCCTACTGATAGAGGTTAAGGAGCTTGCAGATGACATAGTTTCTTACCATGACAGTTTGTATCTGGATGACGAGAGGTTGCAAGAAATAGGAGACCTCCTTGATAGGGTGGAATTACTTAAGAAGCGGTATAACCAGGTTGATGTAGAAGGGTTGATAGAGTACAGAGATAGTGTGAAAAAGCGGTTAGAGGAGATTTCAAGCCTCACAGCTGATTATGGTGAGCTTTTAGGAAGGTTGAAGGAACTGGGTAGGTGGTTGGAAGAGGAGGCATTGAAGATTTCTGAGGTAAGAAGGGAGTGTGCAGGTAGGCTTTCTGTTGCGATTGAGGATGCAATTCGTTCACTTGCAATGGAGAAAGCTACATTCAGAGTGGAGGTTCTTCCCGTTCAACTTGGCAGAATGGGTATGGATAGGGTGGATTTTGTTGTTTCTACCAACGTTGGACAGGAGCTCTTGCCGGTGTCTAAGGTTGCTTCTGGTGGTGAGCTCTCGAGGATTATGCTTGCAATCAAGTCCGTGCTTGCTGAGGTGTATGATATACCTACGTTGGTGTTTGACGAGATAGATGTTGGAATAGGTGGGACAGCTGTGTCGGCCGTGGCTGACAGGGTGAGGGATATAGGTAATTATCGGCAGGTTATTATGATCACTCACCATCCCAAGCTTGCTGCCATTGCAGATAGGCACTACACGGTTGTTAAGCGTGAAGGTAAGGAGGGCACATTTGTTGATATTCGGCTTTTGGAGGGTGAAGACGAGAGAGTCAAGGAGATATCCCGTATGCTCGGTGGTAGAGATGTAACCCGTAAAGTGGTTGAACACGCAAGGGAGCTTGTGAGGATGGGTAGGCAGAGATGAGAGAACCTTTGATAATGGGGATAGATACCTCCTGTGATGATACTGGTGTTGCGATACTTCGTGGTAGGAGTGATGTATTGGTAAACCTTATCTCTTCTCAGGTGGAATTTCACAGGCCTTTTGGTGGAGTTGTGCCGGAGATAGCCTCACGGAAGCATGTAGAGGTTATCATTCAGTTGATAGATGAGGCCCTCAATAGGGCAGAGGTGGAGTTGGAGGAGCTTGATGCGATTGCTGTGACCTATGGGCCGGGATTGATAGGTTCGCTCCTTGTGGGGCTTACAGTTGCAAAGGGGATTGCATACATGAAGGAGATCCCGCTTATAGGTATAAATCACCTTGAAGGGCACATTTTCTCCGTGTTTCTGAGCTTTCCGGAGCTCAGGTTTCCGTTCATTTCACTGATAGTATCTGGTGGGCACACTGAACTTGTAGTCGTCAAGGATATCGGCGTATATGAGCTTCTGGGTAGTACCAGAGATGATGCTGTTGGGGAGGCCTATGATAAGGTGGCGAAACTTCTTGGGTTAGGTTACCCGGGGGGACCTATCATAGATAAGATGGCAAGAAATGGGGACCCTTTTGCCATCAAGCTTTCTATACCAATGTTTAAGGGGAAGACATTGGATTTCAGCTTTAGTGGTATAAAGAGTGCTGTTTACTACTATACGAGAGATAGGGATTACCGGGTCGAAGATGTGGTGGCAAGCTTCCAGAAGACGGTTGTGGACTTTCTTGTTATGCGCGTAAAAGAAGCTATGGAAGAGACGGGTATAAGGAAGGTGGCCATAGTGGGAGGTGTATCTGCAAATACTGCCTTGAGACACAGAATAAAGGAGGAAGGCATAGAAGGGTACTTTCCTTCATTTTCCTACTGTACGGACAACGGTGCTATGATAGCAGAGGCGGGCTACTATAGGTTCTTGAGGGGCGAATTTTCTGATCTAAGTATAGAAGGTAACCCCAGCCTTAAATTGGTAGAATAGGTAAAATAAACTGCGTTTTTACCACCAAAATACAGTATAAACCTCTTTGATTTATTTTAATCCCATTTATTTTGATTTGATTATATTGGACTTGGTGGATAATATATTGAGTGCTGTTAGCACTCAATAATAGTGAGTGCTAACAATATAAAAGGAGATAAAGGAGGGATAGGGAATGGAGTTGAAGCCGCTTGGTGACAGGGTTGTTGTAAAACCTATCAAGGAGGAACAGAAGACAAAGGGAGGTATAGTGCTTCCTGATACTGCCAAAGAGAAACCTCAGCAGGGAGAGGTTATAGCAGTTGGTTCTGGTAGGGTGCTTGATAATGGGCAGAAGGTTGCGTTGGAGGTCTCTGTTGGGGATAAGGTTATATACTCTAAGTATGCAGGCACAGAGGTAAAGTTAGAGGATGAGGAGTACCTCATTCTGAGCGAAAGGGATATACTTGCTATTCTTAAATAGCGAAGGGGGTTGATAGTTATGGCAAAGATGATAAATTTCAGTGAAGAGGCAAGGAGGGCCTTGGAGCGCGGTGTTGATATGGTTGCTAATACTGTGAAGGTTACATTGGGACCGAAGGGGAGAAATGTTGTACTCGAGAAGAAGTTTGGTTCTCCCACGATAACCAATGATGGTGTTACGATTGCTAAAGAAATAGAGCTGGAAGATCCATACGAGAACATGGGTGCTCAGCTTTTGAAGGAGGTTGCTAGCAAGACGAACGATGTAGCTGGTGATGGTACGACTACGGCTACACTCCTTGGACAGGCTATGATAAAGGAAGGTTTGAAGAACATAGCTGCAGGTGCAAATCCAATGATATTGAGATATGGTATAGAAAAGGCGGTGGAAAAAGCTGTTGACAAGTTGAAATCAATGGCAATCCATGTGAAGTCTAAGGACAGGATAGCGCAGGTAGCTGCTATCTCTGCTAATGATAAAGAGATAGGTAACATCATTGCTGATGCGATGGAGAAGGTAGGAGAAGAGGGAGTTATCACTGTTGAAGAGTCTCAGACGCTCAGCACCGAGCTCGAAGTGGTAGAAGGTCTACAGTTCGACAAAGGTTATATATCTCCATACATGATTACCGATGCTGACAGAATGGAGGCAGTTCTTGACGACCCGTACATCCTCATTAAAGATGGAAAGATAAGCAATGTGAAGGAGTTTTTGCCAATCCTTGAGAAGGTCGTTCAGACGGGTAAACCTTTGCTGGTTATAGCTGAGGATGTCGAGGGTGAAGCCTTGGCAACATTGATAGTTAACAAGTTAAGGGGGACATTCCAGGCTGTTGCAGTGAAAGCACCTGGTTTTGGTGAGAGAAGGAAAGCTATGCTTCAGGATATAGCGATTGTGACTGGTGGTCAGGTTATCTCTGAGGACCTCGGTGTGAAACTTGAAAATGTTGACCTCTCCATGCTTGGTAGAGCAAAGAGGGTCAAGGTGAACAAGGAGACAACCACCATAGTGAATGGTATGGGTGATCCAGAGAACATAAAGAAGAGAGCTGAGCAGATAAAGAAAGAACTTGAAGAGGCAACATCCGAGTATGATAAGGAGAAACTACAGGAGCGTTTGGCAAAGATAGTCGGTGGCGTTGCCGTTATAAAGGTTGGTGCTGCAACTGAGACCGAGCTGAAGGAGAAGAAGCACAGGGTAGAAGATGCACTTTCTGCTACAAAGGCTGCTGTGGAAGAAGGTATAGTAGTTGGTGGTGGAGTGGCACTCCTCAGGCTTGTAGATGATGTAGAGAAACTTGCTGAGGAACTTGAGGGCGACGAAAAGACAGGTGCGTTGATAGTCAAGAAGGCACTTGAGGAGCCAGTGAAACAGATAGCACAGAACGCTGGAATGGAGGGCTCTGTGGTTGTCGAGCACTTGAAGAAGGAGAAAAAGGAGAGCATGGGATTCGATGCGCTTACTGGTGAGTATGCGGACCTTCTTGAAAGGGGTATTATAGACCCGGTCAAGGTTACCAGGTCTGCACTTCAGAATGCGGCAAGTATAGCAAGCATGTTGTTGACGACTGAGGCATTGGTTGCTGATAAACCAGAAAAGAAAGAGAAGATGCCAATGCCCGGCGGCGAAATGCCACCAATGTAGCTTAGAGGATTTTAAGATTAAGCCCCCAGCAGAAGGCTGGGGGCTTATGACACTTAATAGATGGGTATTTGCCACTTTTGGAGCATAGTTGAGACGTTTATACTTACCTAATTTCCCAAGAATTGAGCGTGTAGGTTTTATCAAGCTTTTCATCATTATTACAGGGAAGTTCACAACATTCTTGCTTATCAACCTGTCAAGGACTTCCTTAATTTTTTGTGCCGAAAAAACTCTGTTCCATCATACACTCTGTACATACCTTAAGTACACTACTGTTGTTTTGTGTGAGGGTTTTACTCGCGGCTTTTCCTGCTTCTCTTGGTGAAGATTTCTAGATTCGTAGTATGATTGAGTAAGTTTGTTCATTTAATGATATCTCCTTCATTATGTATTTATTCCAAGTTGTAGTATTTCATATTTTTATGGGTGTATTTGCCCCTTTTACTTTGTCCCAAATAATGAATGTTTTATACCTCTCTGCCGGAATAGATTGTGTTGTCTTGACATTTTCCATAGAGGCTATATAATTTAACCATGGCGAGGAAGACTGTGGGTGTAATTGGAGGCATGGGGCCGGAGGCAACTGCTTATTTGTTTTTGAAGATCGTGAGGAATACACCGGCTGAAGTAGATCAAGACCACTTGCACATATTGATAGATAACGACCCCTCTGTACCGGATAGAACTGATGCAATACTTCATGGCGGAGTATCGCCTCTTGAAATGCTAATTTCGATGGGTAGGAAACTTGTGCAGATGGGGGCAGACTTTCTCGTTATGCCATGTAATACGGCACACTACTATATAGACGAATTGAGAAAGAACCTGCCCGTTCCGTTCTTAAGTATGATGGAGGAGACTTTGTTTGAACTCAAAAGTAGCTTTGTGCTTGGTAGCAAAGTTGGTATCCTTGCTACCGATGGCACTCTCCAAGCAGGTGTTTATGACAAAGTTGTGGGCAAATACTTTGAGTTGGTTAAACCTCCGGCTGTTGAACAAAGGAGGGTAATGAGTGCCATATATGATGGTGTAAAGGCTGGCAATGTTTCTTACGCGAGGGAGATTTTGATCGGCGTTTCTGAATCTCTTGCCTCTGCTGGGTGTAAAGTTATTATAGAAGGGTGTACGGAAATTCCTATAGCGATGGAGGGAGTTGATGTTGGAATACCTTTGATAGATACCCTTGAAGTGCTTGCAAGGGCATCTGTGAAGTTTGCGACTGAAGGAGGAGAAGATGCTTAGGTGGATAGCAAGTTTACTGCTGCTGGTAGTCTTGACTTTTGGGCTTGGTAGTGTGGCGGTAGCGGGTTTGGAAGACCTGGTGAAAGCTTACAGTACGGTGCTTTACATTGGGGGGGTGAATCTGGGTAAAGTTGTAGTGGATTATCGTTTCAAGGTTATATTTACTTATACTGGTAAGAGTTTTTACAAGAGATTAGGAAGAAACAAAGCGCTTTTACCAAATTATCTGAAAGAGGGGGAGGACTATCTTTTCAACGGTATAGGGAAAAGGTATCTCTTTTGTGCCATGCTCATCGTTAATAGGAGTGGTCCATTTGATCCAAGGTTGATAAAATTTGTGCAAGGGCAGGCGGAGTACAACTTGAAGTTAAGTGATATCATTGGCAAGAAGGAGTTTTTTGCTCCTGCTACATTTATGACTGGTGATGAAGTCTATGGATACTTTACAGTACCAAAGAGTAGGCTATTGATAAAGGATCCTTTCTACATATTTTATGGTAAGTACGGAACGAGGATGGACCTCTCAAAGGTCATCAAGTAAACTATAGTAAAGGGGTTTGTGTAATGGCTTTTAAGGTTGGGGATGTTGTTGAAGGTGTTGTAGTTAAGGTTACGAATTACGGTGCGTTCGTGGATCTGGGGGAAGGGCAGAAGGGACTCATACACATCTCTGAGATATCTAATAAGTATGTCAAGAAGGTTGAAGATTATTTGCATGAGGGGGATAGGGTAAGGGCTAAGGTGGTAAAGGTTGATGAGAGGGGTAGGATAGATTTGTCCTTAAAGTCTATGCAGGACGAAATCTCTTTTGAGGATAAACTTGCCAAATACATGAAGGAAAGCGAGGAGAGGATAACAACGATAAATAAAAAGAGAGATGCTGGCAAGAAGAGAAGAGACAGACGGAGATGAACTCGTTCTTTCTCTTCAGCTTAATAGGGATGTGGATTTATATGGTCTTGAAGTTGTTCGGAGGTGCAAGTGGGGTTATCCTGTTGTTATAAAGAACTTTCCTCTATTGAAAGGGGTACCATTTCCAACCCTTTATTGGCTTACATGCCCGTATCTGGTTAGGAAGGTCGGAGAGCTTGAAGATAGCTTGAAAAATGAGGTCAAGATAAGGGAAGATAGGCTTTTGCGAGCTCACCGGTTGTATGCTTCATTGAGGTTCAGGTACTTTATTAGTTTTAGTGGGATTTCTAAGCTCTTTATTCCAATGAATTTTCTTAGGGTTATTGCGTTCAGCGGGGTAGGAGGGGTGATGCGGGATATGCGAAAGGTGAAGTGTCTGCATAGTCATTACGCCTTTTACCTTGCCGGATATGAAGATCCGATTGGTGAGTTGGTAGATGGATTGCTTTGGGAGAGGGAGTGCTTGGATAATAGATGTGAAACAATGCTGAGGAAGATTGGGGTTGTTGTGAGTGGAGAGGAATTTTAAGCTAACGATTGCCTACGATGGGACGGCTTATTATGGTTGGCAGAAGCAACCAGACAAAGTTACCGTTCAGGGTGCGATTGAGAAAGTTTTGGGTAGAGTTATAGGTAGAGAAGTTGCTACGAAAGGTGCTGGTAGAACAGATAGAGGGGTTCATGCGTGGGCACAGGTTGCAAACTTCAAAGCCGAGACAGACCTTTCTACTGCCGACATATATCGAGCACTCAATGCCTTACTGCCCGAAGATATAAGAATTAGAAAGATTGAGGAGGTCTCTCTTAGTTTTGATGCACGAAGGGATGCCATTTCTAGGACATATTATTACTTTTTGCATGTAGGCAAGTTGCTCATGCCCTTTGATAGGCTGTATAAAGTGCTGGTCAACAAACACCTTTCTATAGACAAGATGCGTAGGGCTGCTGGATTGCTTTTGGGTAAGCACGATTTTACTGCCTTTTCTGGCGGGGGAAGTAGCAGAAAGTATCCGTTTTGTACTGTTTACGCTGCTGGTGTGAATAGAGAGGCAGACGAGGTTAGCTTTTTTATAGAAGCAGACACTTTTTTATACCACATGGTGAGAAATATAGTCAGCAAGCTCGTGGATGTAGGGACGGGTAAGATATCTGTTGACGACTTTGCTCAGATACTTGAAAGCAAAGACAGAACCAAGGGTAATGCTCCGTTTCCTGCTAAGGGTTTGTTCCTCTGGAAGGTTAAATACAAATAATCTACAATAAACCACATATTTTTCTCCATCTATTGTATATTTTTTACAAAGGTTTTGATGTATTATGTGTATAATTCCATATATAGAGGGTAGTGTTTGTAGAAAGTATTTAAATTGAAGTTGAGGTAGTGTGAAAATGAGGAATGAGTTAGGAATAACAGTGAAGGATATGTTGGAGCTTGATGTGTTTAAGGACATAAAGGTTGTAGCTGGGCTTGGTGGCTTGTCCAATGTGGTTACTAATGTGAATGTTATGGAAGTTCCTGACATCCTCAATTGGATAAGGCCGGGAGATTTCTTGCTTACGACTGGATACTCCATAAAAGATGATAAAGAGGCGCAGTGTGCTTTGATTCCCATGCTCGCTGAGAAGAAGGCAGCAGCTATTGGAATAAAACCTAAGAGATATCTAACAGAGATACCGCCAGAGATGGTAGAGTTTGCAGATAGGTACAACATACCGCTTTTGGAGATTCCTTTTGACCTGTCTTTCTCTGACATAATGTCACCAGTTATGAAGATGATAGTCAACAAACAGATGGCAATACTTGTGAAGAGCGATGAAGCACACAAAAAGCTGATGAACATTGTACTGTCTGGTGGGAGTATAGTGGATATTATGGATGCAACTGCTGAGATAGTTGGTTGTCCTATATGTGTTAGGGATCTGGTATATGGAAGATATTTCTTCTCCAAGGATTGGATACCGAGTGGGCTACCTTCTGAGCCGACGGAAGATATCTTCTGGAAGAAAGGGTATAATGTCTTTCCAATAGCGTCTGGTGATAATGTCTATGGTAATATATGCCTTTACAGTAAGAACGGGGAGTTAACGCCTCTTGATGTTAGAGTAGCGGAGATAGCTTCTATGATGATAGCGTTGGAGCTTGTAAAAGAGCAGGCTATTAGCGAGGTGGAACTGAAGTACGAATCTGAATTTATGAGTGACCTCCTATCTGGGGATAGTGAAAAAGTATCTCTTGCGCTGGAGAAGGCTGGAGTGTTTGGCCTTTCGTTGCACGATAAGTATGCCGTTATGGTTTTCTTGCTCAAAGATAAGCATCTTGGTAACGATGCAGAGTTTATCCTAAGGGTCAGGAACAGGCTTATCTCCATAGGAAAGGATGTGGCTAATAGGTTTAAGAGGAAGGCGCTTTTCTCGGTAATAGGGGAGTTCTTTGTGATGCTTGTCGATGTAGGAAATGAAAAGGATAAGGGCGTAGACCTTAGGAAGATGCTTTCTCCTATGTTAGAGTTCTTGATCAGCAATCTTGAACGCTCGTTTGTGGACAAGAGTGCTATCGTTGCCGTTGGGGAGCCGGTAGATGGGTTAAGGTATGCGTGGAAGAGCTATCAGGATGCGTATGTGACTGCTTGTATTGGAAGCAAGCTGGATAGGAGTAAGATAATTTTTAGGGACGATGTAGGTGTCTATGGTTTACTTTACAAGGTTGCTTCGTTTGATGAACTAAAGAGCTTCAGGGATAGAGTTTTAGGTAGGTTGCTTAGTTACGGTACAACGCAGAGGCGTAAAGAGATAATAAATACACTGAACATGTTCTTTGAGTGTAACAGAAATGTTACTACCGTTTCGAAGAAGATGTTTCTGCACTACAACACGGTTGTTTACAGGCTCAGAAAGGCAGAAAGCATATTGGGTATAGACCTCGACAATGCGGAAGATGTGTTGAAGTTAGAGTTAGCAATAAAGATACACAATGTCTTGGGATACTGATGATAAACATACTGGCTGAGAAGATAGATGCTGATTTACACGGTCTGAATGGGGATGCCGTAAAAGGGGAGGTTCACTCTGTATTTAGGAGGGTAGTGAATTTGGTGTTTGAGGATGGTGTGTTCGTGTCCCTGCTGTTGAGTAGTATGTATATGGTGCCGTTTGGCGTGAGGGTAAGGAGGATACTGCCATTTGAAGATATTTTTTTGCGTGGAAGGGTTGCTATAAGAGATAAGGATGGAATTCTGGTTTGGTCGGGAAGTAGGGTTAGGATTCCTCTGTCTGCGGATGTAGAGCTGTGGGATGCAAAGTTACCTGTGTGCAAATTCGATGTGCGGCTTATATCTGATAGATTGATGAATGTCTTGGATTTTCTTAGGAGAGAGGGAAAAGGGGAGTTATCTCACTTGTTGTTTGACGGGAAATTTTTTCAGGACTGCGAAGATGTTGCCAAACTCTTGAGATGTTTTGTGAGTGAAGTAGCGGCGGGTAGGAGAGGCTCTTTTTATGTTAGAAAAATGTTGGGCAGAGGGGTGGGACTTACTCCGTCCCTTGACGATTGGATTGGTGGGTTTTCTTCTGCGTATTGTGTCTTCCTTGGAGATGCACCGTGGTTGGGCGATGTAAAAGATGAGTTGTTTTATGCTACTACGGCGGTTAGCGCACACATGCTATTCAATCTATATCATGGCAAAGTCCCTGAAGTGTATCAGAGGTTTTGGAGTACCTTTGTGGATGGTGGAAGTGTGTTTTATAAGGCTATGTCTGATGTGGTTGGTGTTGGTGCCACATCTGGAAGTGATTGGTTAACCGGAGTGGCTATGGCTTTGGAGATTCTTATAAAAGGAGGGATCGTTAGTGTCAGTTAAGAGGGTTGAGGTTGTGAAAAATTCTTATTATGACTCGGTTACGTTGATGTTGGTTAGTAGGGAAATATCTGAGATGAAGGGTATCAAAGAAGTGGTTGTGGCTATGGCAACGGACCACAATAAGGAGTCTCTCTCCGTGGTTGGACTTTACGACAGCAAACTGGATGGTGCGACTGCGAATGATCTTGTGATTGCAATGGAGGCAGAAGACGATAGTATTCTTCAAGAGGCTTACCAGAAGGTAGATGAACTTCTTAAGAAAAAGAAAGAAACCGGAGGCGATGAGGAGTACTCTCCTGTGAGCCTTGAAGGTGCTTTTGAGTACATGCCTGATGCAAACCTTGTGATGATATCTGTGGCAGGTGAGTATGCTGCTTACGAAGCGAGAAAGGCGCTTATGGCAGGAAAGCATGTGTTTATGTTTAGCGATAATGTGCCAATAGAAGATGAGATAGAGCTTAAAACCCTTGCTAATGAAAAGGGGCTTTTGATGATGGGTCCGGATTGTGGAACGGCTATAATAAATGGTGCTCCTCTCGCATTTGCCAACGAGGTCCCTCGAGGTGACATAGGTATCGTAGCAGCTTCTGGTACCGGGCTTCAGGAGGTTTCCACAATTATAGCTAAAAACGGGAAAGGTATCTCGCAGGCTATAGGTACTGGTGGTAGAGACCTGAAGAAAGAAGTGGGGGGGAAAATGGTTATAGCAGGAATAAAAGCATTACAGGAAGACCCTGCTACGAAAGTTATCGTAGTGATATCCAAACCCCCTGCGCCAGAGGTTGCAAAGAAGGTTTTGGATGTATTGAAAGAGGGTAGTAAACCCGTGGTGGTCGATTTTATAAATGGAGATCCTGAAATGGTTAAAGAGTACGGCTTTTATGCTCCAACGACATTGGAAGAGACGGCCCTTGTGGCAGTAGCGTTGTCTGACGGTAGGGAGCCTGACATAAAGATCCCAGGAGAGGAGCAGATTAAACGAGTGGCAGTTAAGGAGAGAGAAAGGCTTGCTGATGGTCAGAAGTATATTAGAGGGCTTTATACTGGGGGTACGCTCTGTGATGAGGCTATGTATTTAATAGAAAAGGAACTTGGTGAACCTACCTACTCTAATGCCCCGTTGCACAAAGGGTACGAGCTGAAGGACATATATAAGAGTGAAAAGCACACCGTTATAGACCTTGGTGAAGATGAGTTTACCCAGGGACAACCACACCCAATGATAGATCCAAGGACAAGACAGAAAAGGATATTGGAGGAGGCGAAAGACCCTGAAGTAGCAGTTATACTCCTTGATATTGTTATTGGTTACGGTTCCAATGAGGATATGGCAGGAGCGCTGGCACCTTATATTAAAGAGGCAAAGGAATTAGCGGAAAAGGATGGTAGATATTTGTCCGTTGTTGCGTCTATATGTGGGACAAAAGATGATCCGCAGAACCTTGATGAACAGCAAAAGAAGTTAGAAGAGGTCGGGGTCGTTGTTATGCCGAGTAATGTTCAGGCAGTCAGGACAGCTATAGAGATAGTGAAGGGGAAGTAAGGGGGGATAGAGATGGCGAAGGTGAACGAAAAGATAAACGAGTTGTTTGGTCAGGATTTAGTGGTAGTCAATGTGGGTTTGAAGAGTTTCTATGATACACTCAAGGGAAAGGGATACAAGGCAGTCCATGTTAATTGGAGGCCTCCAGCAGGTGGTAACAAGAAGTTGATTTCTATACTTTCAAAGCTTAAGAAAAAGTGAGGAGGGATTGGTTATGACATTGAAAGCTTATGATTTGTCCCAGCCCACAGGAGTTGAGACACCTCCATGGCCCTCTTATGAGCCATTGCAGGTGAAGTATTTTAAGAGGTGGAGTTTTCATGGTGCTAATGGTCAACTGATCACAACCAGTAATCATGTGGGAACGCACCTTGATGGGCAGAGACATTTCAAGACGGGTGGAAGGGACATAGCAAGTCTTACTATGGATGAGCTGTTTGGACCGGGTGTTGTTGTAGACATAAGCGACGAAGTTGGAGAGTATGAGATCTACAAACCAGAACACTTTACGAAAAAAGTCGAGATTAAGCCTGGTGATATTTTGATAATACACACTGGATTTCACCACTATGCGTTTGATCAGCCAGAGGCAGACGAGAACAAGTATTTTTATAAGCATCCTGGACCACATAAGGAGTTTGCAGAGTGGGTGCTGGATATGAAAATAAAGCTTATAGGAGTAGATTGTGGTTCTGCAGATCACCCAATGAATACCATACTCAGGAAGTTCAAGCCGGAGTATGCTGCGGAAGCTGAAAGGAAACTGGGTAAGCCGTTGGATAAGATATTCCCGCCAGAAATGTATCAGCTTATGCATACTTATCTCTTCCCCAAAGGCATATTGCATGTTGAGAATATAGGGGGAGAGATAGACAAGTTTTTGAACAAGAGAACTACTATAGGCGTGTTTCCTTGGAAGTTTCAAGGTGGGGAGTCTGCTTTTTGTAGAGTTGTTGCATTTGAAGATGAATAATTAGGGGGGATATGATGGGTAAAAGGGTTGTTGTTGCTCTCGGAGGAAATGCTATTCTTCAGCCGGGTCAGAAAGGTACTGCTGAGGAGCAATTTGAGAATGTGAGAAGAACATGCAGCCAGATAGTAAGAATGGTTGAGGCAGGCTATGAGGTTGTTATAACGCACGGGAATGGACCCCAGGTGGGTGTAATATTGATTCAGAACGAGAAGGGTTCTGATAGCGTTCCTGCGATGCCTCTTGATATATGTGGTGCAGAAAGTCAGGGTTTGATAGGTTATATGATTCAGCAAAGCTTGAGAAACGAGTTTATTAAGAGGGGCATCCGTAGAGAAGTAGCTACGGTGATTACTCAGGTGCTTGTTAGCAAAGATGATCCTGCATTTCAGAACCCCACAAAACCTATAGGTCCCTTCTATACCGAGGAGGAGGCGAAGAAGAGGGCGGCTGAGAAAAATGAGACATGGATAGAAGATAGTGGGAGGGGATGGAGGAAGGTTGTGCCTTCTCCTGACCCTATAGGGATAGTGGAAAAGGAGGTTGTTTCTGCCCTCGTAGAGAAAGGGGCAATTGTCATTGCATCTGGTGGAGGTGGCATACCTGTTATTAAACTTGAGGATGGGACGCTTAAGGGGGTTGAAGCGGTCATCGATAAGGACCTTGCTGGCGAAAGGCTTGCGCAGGATGTGAAGGCTGATATATTCTTGATACTTACAGATGTTCCACATGCAATGATAAACTTTAGAACCCCACAGGAGAAGGCTATCGGTGAAGTTACCGTTGAAGAGTTGGAGAGGTATCAGGCAGAGGGACACTTTAAGGCTGGTAGCATGGGGCCAAAGGTTAAGGCAGCATTAAGATTTGTTAAAGGTGGGGGAGATGTGGCTATAATAAGCTCTCTTGATAACGCACTTGATGCTTTGGAAGGCAAGGTGGGCACGCGTGTGCGTGCTAAATAGAGTACATTAGGAGGTGTTGTTTTATGTGGAAAGAACCACCGGAGAAGTCAAGTTATGAAGAAGTTAGATTGAATATCAGGGAGATTGAACCCATATTGAGTGGTCCATCTATGGATATCCCACCGTTTGAACCTGCAATGGTGGAGCTGAAAAACAAGGCCGGAGATAAAATAACAATGGTAATAAGGCCTGCTAAGAAAGAAGAAGCACCCCTTCTTTTAAAGTATTTGCGTAACTTCTTGGATGTGGACCATGACTTTTATGACATAGTTGGAGCGAGGGTATATGCGGAGATATTGGGTTGGTACAGGAATAGGCTTAAAGACCCTTATGTGTTGTTGGGACTTGAAGATGGTAAACTGATAGGTTTTGCGAATGGTAGGTTGATGAATGAAGATATAAACATTAGTTTGCATACCATGGCATTTAAGAGAGGCTTCAGAGTGGGTGCAACTATGTACTATGCAAAGTGTGATTATACATTTGAGACGCTCAATCAGAAGGAGTTCTGGGCTACATACGAGAGTTACAATGGTTTTAAGAGATGGGGGCTTGGAATGGCGCAACCGTCTTATCGTTGGCCGGATGTCCAGCACGAGCTTGGTGGTGCCCGTGTGTACTATGTGGACTACAAGTACTGGAAGAGTACTGTGAAAGATTACCTTGAGGGGTATATAGGTGCAAAACTCCAGAGACCCGTACCGGAGGAACTCCTCAAGAAGAATGAGAAGCTCATTATACCCGATGAGGTAACCGTTTAGGGGTTTGAAGGGATGGGGTTTGGGAAGGCCCCGTCCCTCTTTTTGTATGAGGGGGGTATGAAGTGTGCTCAAGCGAGTGAAGGTTGAAGATGCGGTGGGAATGACGATACCTTATGATTTGACAAAGATTGTTCCGGGAGAGTACAAAGGTCCCGGTTTTCGCAAGGGGCATGTGATAAGAAAAGAGGATATACCTCTTTTGAAGGATATAGGCAAAAATTACATATATGTGCTTGAAATATCCCCAGATGAGATGCACGAGAATGATGTTGCATATGTGATGGAGAAGTGGATGAAAGGAGAAAATGTCTCTTCTGAGGGTCCTGTTGAAGGTAAGATTACTCTTGTAGCCGGTGTGGACGGTTTGGTTAAGGTGAATGCGGAAGCAGTATTTGAATTAAACATGATAGGGGAGTTTTCTGTATCTACAATTCACAACAATACGCCTGTAAAGAAGGGTGACAAGATAGCGGGTTTTAGAGCTATTCCTCTTGTCCTAAGAAAGGAATATGTCAATTTATTTGAGAGTGTTGCCTCCAAGTATAGATATGTAGTTAAGGTGAAACCTTATGTGAAAAAAAAGGTTGCACTTGTTACGACTGGCACGGAGATATATACGGGTAGGATAAAGGATAGGTTCAAGGATATTGTGAAAAGCAAAGTCGAAGATTATGGTGCAGAGCTTATTGGTAGCAGAATTGTGCCAGATGATGAGGATATGGTGAGATCTTCCATACAGGAGTTTTTATCTGTGGGGGCAGAGATCGTTGTGTGTACAGGGGGGATGTCGGTAGATGCAGATGATGTTACTCCTCGTGGTATAGCTTCTGCTGGTGCAGAGATTATACGCTATGGTTCCCCTGTGTTGCCGGGTTCTATGTTGCTTTTGGCATATAAGGGTGAAGTGCCCATTGTTGGGATACCTGCGGCAGGTGTTTTCTACAAGATTACAGTCTTTGATGTGATATTGCCAAGACTTCTTGCAGGAGATATAATTACCTATGAGGATATTGCGAGGCTGGGGCATGGTGGATTTTGTAGACATTGTGATGTTTGTAATTATCCTTATTGTATGTTAGGGAAGGGGTGGTAGCTGAATGATAGAGCTTCTACATCGTATGCAGGAGTTCTGGGAAAACAGGGTTGCGTTTGCTGTGGCTACCGTAGTTGCTTCTTATGGTTCTTCTCCCCGTGAGCCTGGTGCAAAGATGCTTGTTGCTATAGACGGTAGAACCTCTGGCACGATAGGTGGGGGAACGTTGGAAGAGCTTGTTAAAAGAGATGCATTGGAAGTTATAGAGAAGGGTAAAGCAGAACTAAAACAGTACCGATTGTCAGCTGGTGGAGAGGGTTGTGGTGGAGATGTAGATGTGTTTATAGACCCTGTGAAGGTTAAAGATAGGGTGGTGATATTTGGGGCGGGGCATATAGGAAGGTACCTCTCTAAAATGGCTTTTTTGGTTGGTTTTGATGTTGTTGTTGTGGATAGTAGACCTGATTATGCCAATAAGGATAGATTCCCGGATGCGAAAGAGATAATTGTGAAGGAGTTTTATACTGCTGCCAGAGAGCTGAAACCAGATTTGTCATCCTATGTTGTTGTGAACACCTTTGCACATAAGTTTGATGAGGATGTTCTCAGAGGGTTACTCGGCAAAGAGTTTGCTTACATCGCTATGGTTGCAAGTGACCAGAAGAGGCAAACAATCTACTCTCATCTTTTGAAAGATGGTTTCAGTGAAGAGGCACTAAAAAGAGTACACTCTCCTGCGGGTTTACCTATTGGTGGTAGAAGACCAGAGGAGATAGCACTCAGCATAATGTCCGAGATAGTTGCCGTTAAGTACGGTAAAGACTTAAATGGCTGACGATATCTCTGAGTTTATGTAATTGAGAGCCCTTTCTATATATGCTTTTTCTATATTACCTACTGCGGACGGTGTTTGGAATATCCTCTGGGGTATGCGGATATTCTTCAGGGAAAACCCTTCTTGTTCTTTGAACCTGTATTTTTCTGCGTGTATAACCTTTCCGGTCTCTTTTAGGTCTTCTTCTGAGAAGCTGAACCCTGCAATCTTCAAGGCGTTGGTAGTTATTTGTGGCGAATATATGCCCCGCGCAAAGAAGCATATCACAAGGCTTGAAAGTATCTGACGCCACCTTTCTTCCTCTAAGAGTCTCCTGCCAAGTTCTTCAGCTGATAAGCTGGTTTTTGGCAGTATCTTTTCGTCTATGCTGTAGCCGGCACTGTCAAGGTGACTATGCCTTGCACCTGTTAGGAATCCCAGGTGCGCTCCTGGTCCTGTGTGATAGCCTGGCATTTCATTGCCGCCAAATGCCATTGCAAATTCTTTACCGCCGTAAATAGATGAAGCATGTTCTACCCCTTTTGACAGCGCTTTGTAAAATGTGTTTGGCTGTTCCACTATGAAGCTCAATGCCTGTATGTAGGTCTTATAGTCTCCCCACTTGAGATTTAAGCCGTTAGTCTCCTTTTCCGTGATGATTCCCTTCTCTTGGGCTTCGGTTGCCCATGCAAGCACTACACCGGTGCTCATTGCATCTATGCAGTACTTCTCCACGCTATCCATCAGCTTTAAAAAGCCTTCAGGCTCTGATATACCGAGCATTGTCGCAAGCGCAAAGATAGGTTCGTAGTCGTAGGAGATCATGGATGTTTTATAGAAGTACGGCTCGTCTTCGTATGGTTCCCTTAATGCGGCTAAGTGTATACACCCAACTGGACAGTGGAAACAGGCAAGTCTTCTGCCGAGATAATGTTCTGCGAAGTTTTCACCTGATATATTTTCTGCAAACTCGAAATGTCCTTTTTGGAGGTTCCTTGTAGGTAGTCCTCCCATTTCGTTTAATTTTAGAATGTTTTCGGGTGTGCCGAGATCGTGGTACTTTTTCATGAGTGGAGAATCCACTGCAGCTTTGTATATTTCAGAGTATAGCTCCTTGTAGGTTTTTTTGTCCTGTACTTTTATGCTCCTCTTTCCTGAGATTATGATTCCCTTCAGCTTTTTACTGCCGAATACAGCTCCAAGTCCCAACCTCCCGAAGTGTCTGAACGTTTCTGTGGTGACACTTGCGTAGCTTACGAGGTTTTCCCCTGCTTTGCCTATTCTCATGATTGTTCTCAACCCAGCTCCAGGTTCGTTCTCTCTAATAATCCTACCGACTGTGAAACAGCTTTTCATCCCCCATAATGCAGATGCGTCTCTGAAGTAGACATGGTCTCCGTGAATTGCAAGGTATACCGGGATGTCACTTTTTCCCTTTATTACGATAGCGCCATACCCTGCCATCTTTATTGCTATGGCACTCCTTCCCCCAGAGTGGCTTTCACCTAAGTTGCCTGTGTGCGGTGATTTAAACATTGCTACTGTCTTTGAAGCAAGAGGGAATAACCCTGTCAATGGGCCTACTGCAAATATGATGGGATTGTCCTTTCCTAGTGGATCTGTTTCCTTTGGACATTCTTCTTGGAGCAACTTTATACCTACTCCAGTTCCTCCTATATACTTGGAAAATAGGTCTATTCTATCTCTGACCCAATAACTTTTCTTGGTTAGGTCTATATACAGTACCTTTGATAATCTGTTGTCATCCAACATGTGCAGCCACCCCACTATCTTCCATTTTTAGTACTCCATGAGGGCAAAACTCCACACAGTATCCACACTGCACGCATATTACGGGTTTGTTTATCTCCTCGTTCCAGAAGACTGCTCCGATAGGGCATGCTTCTCGGCAGTTTTCACATCCGATACACTTTGTAGGATTGAGGATCACACCTCCACCCTTTCTGGGGATCAGTGCATTTGTGGGACACACCTTTGAACAGGGAGGGTCTGTACACGCCCTGCATACAATAACACTAAACCCTTTGCTTATCCCTCCAGATGACCTTACCGCTATGGCAGTATTGCTTAGCCCTCCATCTCCTGCTCTCCTTGCACATGCAAACATACAGCTTCCACACCCTATACACCGTTGTGGATCGTACACGCTAATCCGCATGGCTATCCTCCTGCTGCTTCTATGATACTACCCTTTTGTGCTCTACTATGAGCTTTGCCAATTCCTTGTATGTGATTTCCTTGAATCCTCCTTCTATGTTTTGGATGTTTCTTAGAAGTAGGTCTTCTTTTAACACATATGTAGGTATCTCTTTTTCTCTCAACTTCTTTATCTTTTCTTTGAAGTCTACCGGTGCAGCCTTTGCGCCTACCACGGCGTCTTGGATTAGGACGATGCTATCACCTGGTAGAACAGAGTTGAGTATTACACTGTAGCTGTTAGTGTATGGTGATGCCTTCAGTATGAAAAGGGTTTCCATTGTCTTTCCCTCCCGTTAGAATAAAAGGATTGTGTCGCTTTTTCTTATCAGTTGGGTTAGCTCTTTGTCGGAGATAAACTTTCCGTATGGGAGAAGCTCGTCTTTTTCTGGGTTGATTCTCTCTTTGAAGGATGGTTTATGGATCAGGAGATTTATCCCGAATTCCTGAAGACTCAAGAAGTACCTTTCCAGAGAGGGTATATCTATGGGGTTTTTTCCCTTTATTGGTTTTAACAGAGCAAAGACGCTATCTTCTGCTAATACTAAGTTTATGTGCTTGTTTTCGCTACTGCACCCAATACTGGCTCTAAATGCCTCGTGCACGGTAGATGTTCCCATAGGGCTGTGTCTGGATACTATGGTTATGGTTTTTTCTTCCAATCTCCTCACCTCACCATCCTATGTTTATCACTCTATCGCTGTGTTTGATGACCTCTCCCAGCGTTGAAAGTCCGCCCAGGGATACATTCTCCAAAAGTTCTGCTTTACTGACTCCCCTGTAGAGCGTACATGAGCCGCAGACTATGACTTTTACATCTTTATCTATAAGGTTTTGTAGCTTTTCTGCTATGTTTCTGTCGTATTTTGGTGGTTTTATCTCCCTATTTGTGGCTGTAACGGCGTCCATGAACAGCATGAGTGTGCACTTATGGTTTTCTTCTCTTAGTGCTTTTATGATATTTATCGCTGTGTCCATGTCTTCGTACGAGTAGGGGTGATGGTAAACTATAATAGTGATATGCACTTTTCTCACTCTCCTTCACCACAGTTCCTCTTTTATCGGGATCTCCTTCTGGAAGGTGCGTTTTACAATCTCTACCCACTGTTTTGGATGTGGAATGATAAAGGCAACCCTTTCTATTCTATCATAATCGTCCTTGAAATAAAAGGCTAAGCATTTCTGGTATGTTGGTTCACCTTTGTGATTGTCTGTGACCACGATGGATAAAAGGTTTTCTTTTGGTATGAATATCTCCCTTTTACCAAACCTATCTTTGTAGAATATTCTATCCTTCAACAAGAGTATGCTCCCTGAAGACTCTTTTATGCCTCCAGGCTCAGATGCTAAACCAAAACAGGTTACACCGTGTGTGTATGCCACAATCTCTCTTGCGGGAAACATGGAGAGAATTTTTTTTCTGTCATTTTGTTTAAACCAGTAAAAGAATAGCATTCCTCCTATTAGAATGCCTCCAAGAATTAGCTGGTTTATATCCATGATTCACCTTATTTTACCCTTGATAGGAATAGCATAAGTTTTTTTCTTGCGTATCTGTGGTGGAAACCTTCCCTGCTTCCGAGTGCTTGTAGGATAGACTCTGCGATCTGTTCGTCTGTCCACTTCTTCTTTCTTAGCTCCCTTATGTATTCTATGTTATTCTCTATGAGCTCTTTATATTCTCTGTTTTCCTTTGTAAGGGAGGTAAAGAAGCTGATCAGCGACATGGAGAACGCAAACGCAAATGTTATGTATAGGTCATAAGAAGTATCCTTTATGAAGTACCTTAAAAGAGAATTTGGATTTCCCACATTGTACAGGAGGTATATGGTAATCGCTACATATATAGCTATGAAACTCCACCAGACAACTTTTTTGACCTTTTGCCACATTTTGATATACTCCTCACAAAGTAGAAGGGGACCCCTTTTTTTTGAGAGCCCCCTTCTATAGGTAACTTTATTACATAATATGCTAACTTTGTGAGCCTTCGAATCCTTCTAATTTTCTCTCTTCCCCAACTTTCATCTTTGCCCACTCTTTCTCTGCTTCGATCCATGCCTCTTCTGTTGCTTCTCTCTCCCAAACTGCGAGGCCTCTTTCCTCTCGTGTTGCACCAGGCAGCCAGTTGTCCAGAGCCATTGCGATAAAGGCTGATACTGCCATGCCGGTTGTTAGTATAGTCTGAGCTATATCTCCGAGAGTCCCTGTTAGTGTCCCGGGAGCACCCCAATGTATTGGGTGGGCGTTGAAGTATGCTGGGAATGTGAGACCGCTGAAGAGTGCCAGACCAAGTATAAACAGATTCCTCGAGTTGTTCAGGTTGACGAACTGAAGGTTGGATAACCCGACTGCTGCAATCAAGCCGAATAGTCCCACATACATTGCGCCCACGACAGGTTGCGGTAGTGTGGCCAGGATCGCACCAAACTTTGCAAAGAATGGTATTACAATGGCTATAGTTGCACCTGCTTTTATCACTCGCCTGGATGCTACCCTCGTGATACCAATTGCACCGATATTCTCGGTGTAAGATGTGGTTCCATTGCCGGTCTGCAGAATACCTGCTACGAGACAGCCAACACCCTCAGCCCCAAGTCCTTTTGATATCATCCTTGCTGTGGGTACAGGCCCTTCAGCTATCCTTGCGCAGGAGTGATAGTCTCCGATGGATTCCACCATTGATGCTATGTATCCTGCCAATGTACCTATTGCCCCTGCTGTTACTACAGAGTCAATGGGTGGAAATCCCCACTTGAATGGTATGATTGGCCTTATCCAGAACCAAGGAGAGTTGTGTATTAGTTGGAGTCCTTTTGCAAGGTTTGCAGGGTTTCCAGGAGGAATTATGCCTGTAAGCGTTCCTATCAGAGAGAGTATCCAACCCGTAAGTATAGCCAGAAGAACTGGGAACAATAGAAATACCCTCGACTTTCTTGCGAAGACCTGCGAGTAGAGTATTAGTGCTATTAAGGTGATGACCGATATTGTCCAGTTTCCTGCCATGAATGGGGCACCTACCCCAAACAGAGAGAGTCCTATCATTGTAATTGTTGGTGCTATCGTTATTGGACCTATGACCTTTTTGATCTGTCCCATCAAACCACTATAACCAAGTATAATTTCAAAGAATGAGCCAAACAGTATTGCTGTGGATACGGTTTGTATCATGTTTTGCCAGTTTCCGCCGTGCTGACCTACCAATGCAATGATGGCGAATGCCGGGCCAAGAAACGAAAAGCTCCCACCTTGAACTATAGGTAGTCTGTTACCTATGTACTGCTGTAAGAGTGTTGCTATACCGCTTGCCAGAAATATGGTGGAAATTAAGAGTGCTGTTTCCTGAGGTGGCATCTTCATGGCACCGCTGAGTATCAATGGTATACTAACGGTTGCGCCGAACATGGTAAGATAGTGCTGTAATCCAAGGAAGAAGGACAATGCCATTTTAGGCCTGCTTCCTATTGGGTATATAACCCAACCCTTTTGCATAGTTGTTTGCTCTGCCATACTGTAACCTCCCCTCCTCAAAGTGATTACCTAAACCGTAGATCACTTTTCAGTATGCTTCAAACACTTGATAGCTTTCTTTCGCTACCACCCCCCAATTTGAAGAAGTGTAACACTTCATTAACTGCTCGAAAGTATATCACAACTGCTGCTTTTGTCAAGTTTATGAGTAAGAAAGAGAAGATTGAGTTTTTGTAGTATTTTACTGACATTCTGCAGGCTTAGGTCATTGATTTTGTCTTATAAATTTAGAAGATTACACAAACGGTAAGTTTTGAAAGCCTGCAACTTTGTAAATATTTGTATATTGGAAAACTTGAAAAAATTCAACTGCTATGGTATATTGTAGCTTGAAAGGAGGTGGTAACTGAGGGGTGAAATAATTTTGTTAAAAATTATTAATTTCAACAATTGAATAAAACAATTTTAGTAAGGAGGCAGAGCAATGGTTGATATCGAGAAGGCGAATGAGAAGGCATTGAAGATCTTGTTAGAGGCTAAGCCGATGTGGGTGGATATGGGGAAGGCTATAGATGTTATCCCCGGGATGAAGAAAAATCTCATTCTGCACGCAGGACCTCCTATTACATGGGATAGAATGTGTGGGCCACAGAGAGGAGCGGTTATAGGTGCTCTGATGTATGAAGGACTTGCAAAGACCCCCGAAGAGGCAGAGGAGCTGGCTGCATCTGGAGAGATAGAGTTTTCTCCTTGTCATCATCACAATACAGTAGGGCCAATGGCTGGCATAGTATCGGCTTCGATGCCAGTAATAATCACCGAAAATGAGGCTCACGGCAATAGAGCTTACCAGACGCTTAACGAAGGTATAGGTAAGGTCTTGAGAATGGGTGCCTATTCACCCGATGTCATTGAGAGATTGAAGTGGCTTGAAAATGTCATGTTCCCGGTGTGGCAGAGGGCTATAAGAAAAATAGGAAAACTTGACCTCAAGAATATAATAGCACAGGCGTTGCATATGGGAGATGAGTTACACAATAGGAGTAGAGCAGCATCTTATGTGCTCTTTGCTAAGATTGCTGGTGCTATGGCAGAGACGATGAAGGACCACCATGAAACCAATGAGGTTATGAGATTTATGGAGGAGAATATACATACATTTCTTGGTTTTGCTATGACGAGTGCGAAGGTGAGTCTCGATCCTGCAAAGAATATAGAAGGCAGTACTATGGTAACAGTTATGGCTAGGAATGGGACAGATTTTGGTATTCAGGTTTCGGGACTTGGTGATCAGTGGTTTACGGCGCCGGCACCTGTACCAGATGTCCTGTTGTTCCCTGGATTTACAAAGGAGGATGTTAACCCTGACATTGGTGACAGTGCAATAATGGAGACAGCTGGTCTTGGAGGTTTTGCAATAGCAGCGGCACCGGCTATAATACAGTTTGTGGGTGGTACCGTCAAGGAATCCGTCGAAAAGACCCTTGCTATGTATGAGATAACTATTGGGGAGAACAATGTTTACCAGATACCTTTCCTGGACTTTAGAGGCACACCAACAGGTATAGATATAGTAAAGGTAGTGGAAAAGGGAATACCTCCGTTTATCGACACCGGTGTTGCACACAAGAAGCCGGGAGTTGGACAAGTAGGTGCGGGTTTGGTGGATGCTCCTATGGAGGTTTTTGAGAAGGCCCTTGAGGCTTTTGCAGAGAAGTACAATATTGAGTAAGGAGGCGATAGTATGAGAAATGAAGAGTTCATAAGGATGTTAAGCTCAGCGAAGATGTATGATATCACCCAGCCTCTGAGTATATATACCCCCCCATGGCCGGGTGACAAAGCCCTTGGTATCCACTTCTTTAAGAGGGTTACTGGTGCATTTGGTGGTGGTCAGGGTGCAAACGGTCAGATACTAAATTGGAGCAACACTACAGGTACACATCTCGTTGGAGAGACGAGTTTTAACTCTGCAGGTAGGGCAATAAGCGACATCCCTCTGGATGAGCTGGGTGGGAGGGGTGTTATAGTTGACATATCTGATGAGGTTTCCGACTATAGTCTCTATACTCCAGAAATGATAATGAAGAAAGCAGATGTCCGTGAGGGTGACATACTTATTATATATACGGGTTACAGCAAGTATTCTTGGGAGAAACCAGACTCCAGTGAATTTAAGTATCTTGTTCAGCACCCGGGTCCATCTCCAGATTTCTTTGATTGGGCTATAAAGATGAAGTTTAAGTGGGTAGGGGTGGATTGTGGAAGTATAGAACATCCCATGAATACACCTATAAGGTATATGCACAAGCTACACTTTGAGAAGGCTGAGGCAAAATTAAAAGAAAAATACGGCAAGAGCTGGGACGAAATGTTCCCACCTGACTGGTATTATGAACTCATGCACATAAAGGTGCCTAATGCTCACCTTGTGTTTATTGAGAGCATAGGTGGGGATGTAGATAAACTCAAAAACCAGCGTGCGTGGATAGTAGGTTATCCTATACCGTTTATGGAAACGGAAGCAGCGTGGGTTAGGGTAGTTGCCTATCAGCCTCCAGATGGTATGGATGAGGAGGAGTTTTACAGTGCCCTTGACAACATGGAGAAGTACGACATGACGTTGCCGTTTAGCGTGAGGACACCACAGTGGTTGAACTACGAACCATTGAGCGTAAGGTTCCACAAGAGGGTTGGTGGCCAGCAGTTTGGGATGGGGAGAAACGGCTCTATCTGTAATGCGAGTATTCACCTTGCAACGCACATGGATGGTGAAATACACTTCTATCCAGCGGGTAGGCCTATAGGTCAAGTGCCACTCGAAGAGTGGGTGGGCCCTGGGGTTATTGCAGATATATCTGATATGGTGAGTAATTCGAGTGTTTATACTCCAGAAATGATAAAGAAGGTAGTAGACATTCGTGAAGGAGACATCCTGATTATAAAGACGGGATGGTGGAAATACGGTTGGAATACCCCAGAATCTGATGAATTTAGATATATGGTCAAGCACCCAGGTCCATCTCCAGACTTTCCACAGTGGGCACTCGATATGAAGATAAAGTGGATAGGAGTAGATGCTGTTAGCGCAGATCACCCTATGAATACTATAATGAGAATATGGCATCCAAAGACCTTTGAGGAGGCAAACAGGAAGCTAATAGAGGCATTTGGAAAGGATTGGGACGAGATGTATCCTATAGATGAGTTCTATCAGGTAATGCACATAAAACTCTTCCCGCAGCATCTTGTGCATGCTGAGAACCTTGGAAATGACATAAGAAACCTTGGGAGTGGGAGGTATTACATAGCTGCTTACCTCATCAGAGCAATAGAGGCTACTTCTATGTGGGGTAGGTTTGTTGCGTTTAGGATGCCAGAATAAAGAGTTAGGGGGTGTAATGTAATGGCTATAGTGCATGAGTTTGAGTATTTTAAGCCTGGAAGCGTGGACGAAGTCGTTAAGCTACTTTCGGATTACGGAAAGGATGCGGCAGTACTTGCAGGTGGAACAGACCTTGTGGTCCGTGTTAAGGACGGATTTGAAACCCCCAAAGCAGTGGTTGATATAAAGGGAATAGAGGAACTTAAAAGGTTTGAATTTAAAGATGGGCACCTCTTTGTGGGTGCCCTCGTTACCTTTAATGAGCTGATAGACTCTGAAGTAGTTAGGAAAAATTTCCCTGTGCTTTGGGAGGCTTCCAAGAGTGTGGCGTCTATGGGTATAAGAAATAGGGCTACATTGGTGGGTAACATGTGTTCTGCAGTACCATCTTTGGATAGTGGACCAGCTGTTTTGTTGTATGAGGCTAATGTTGTAGTTAAGGGACCATCTGGTGAGAGAAAGATCCCTGTTCTGGATTGGTTTCTTGGCCCAAGGAAGACGGCTCTGGAAAAGGGAGAGATGGTTGTTGGTGTATCTCTCTCTGTCTTGGAAAAAAGGCATGGTGGGGCATACATAAAGCTTGGTAGATACGATGGTGAGGATCTCGCACAGGTAGGAGTTGGTGTACTTGCTATTGAGGGAAATGAGTATAGGGTTGCTTTCTGTGCAGTTGGCCCTAAGCCTGTGAGAGCCAGAAAGATAGAGGCAATACTTAGTGGAAAGGAGCTCACTGAGAGTGTGATGGAGGAAGCTATGGCAGCTGTGGTTGATGAAATATCTCCTATAACGGATATAAGAGCTACAAGAGAGTATAGAATGCACATGTCTAAAGTAATGTTAAAGAGAGCTTTGAGAGCTGCGGTAAGTCGTCTTAAGGGAGAAGGACCAGAATATGGAACGAGGCTTATATAGGGGGAATATGCCATGAAGAAGAAGATAACATTCAAACTGAATGGCGAAATGAGGAGTGTAGAGGTAGAACCCAATGACATTCTCCTTGAAGTCTTAAGGGGGAAATTGGGTGTGAAGACACCTAAGTACGCTTGCGGTAGAGGTGACTGCGGTGCGTGTACTATTTTACTCAACGGAAAGTCGGTTAGGAGTTGTCTCATATTTGCTATAGAGGTAGATGGAGCAGAGATAGTGACGCTTGAAGGGCTGTCCAAGGATGGGCTTACGCCGTTGCAGGAGTCTTTCATAGAACACAATTCATTCCAGTGTGGTTTTTGTGCCCCTGGTATGACACTTACCGCTACAGAGCTATTGGAGAAGAATCCGCATCCTACTGAGGAGGAAGTAAAAGAGGCTATAGCAGGTAATTTGTGTAGATGTACCGGATATGTATCTATAATTGAAGCGATACTCGACGCATCCAAGAAACAGTAAGGGGGGAGCGAGATGGAAGAGCTTAAATATGTGGGTAAGTCGTTTACGAGGCTTGACGAAAGAGATAAGGTTACAGGTGCTGCCAGGTATGTAGATGATTTGGATTTTGGTCCTAATCTCCTTTACGCAGAGATAGTGGAGAGTCCTTATCCGCATGCCTTGATAAAGAGCATAGACACATCTGAAGCAGAGAAGGTTCCGGGCGTAGTTAAGGTAGTTACTGGTAAGGATTTCCCTTATAGGTTTGGTTTGTATATGCACGATAGATATGTCTTTGCACAGGATAGGGTTAGGTTTATCGGTGAACAGGTGGCGGCTGTCCTGGCGAGAAATCCAAAGGCTGCTAAGAAGGCAGCGAAACTGGTGAAGGTAGAATATGAGGAGCTTCCTTATGTGCTCGATCAGATGGAGGCATTAAAGGATAATGCTCCAATAATACATCCTGACCTTGCCAATTACTGGCATGTGCCGTGGTACTTCCCGAAGCCGGGCACAAATATTGCACATTGGAGAAAAGTCAGAAAGGGTGATGTTGAAAAGGCGTTTGCCGAGGCAGACTTTGTATTTGAGGACACTTACAGGGTGCCGAGGTATGCTCATTGCTGTATAGAACCGCATATATCTGTTGCCCTTTATGATTATTCTGGAAGGATTACGGTGTGGTCCAGCTCACAGTCACCCCATACTCAGAGAAATCTGTTTGCACAGGCGTTAGCACCATTGGGTATAAGCCACAAAGATATCAGAGTTGTGGTCCCGTATGTTGGTGGCGGTTTTGGGGGTAAGGCTGGGGTTTCGATGGAGATACTTGCTGTGGCTCTTGCTACGGTTGTGAAGGGGCATCCGGTGAAAGTTAGGTGGACGAGGGCACAGGAGTTCTACAACACATATATGAGACAGGCACTTGTTTCAAAGATAAAAGTAGGGGTTAAGAAAGATGGTACGATCGTTGCCTTGAAGAATGAGCTTTACTGGGATGCTGGTCCGTATGCAGAGTATGGGGCAAATGTTGTGAATGCAGCGGGTCTCTCTGCAACTGGTCCTTACAGGATACCTAATGTCTGGATAGACTCTATATGCGTATATACAAACAAGCCGGCGGCGGGTCCATATAGAGGTTTTGGATATTCTGAAACCCATTTTGCTATTGAGTCCCATATGACGAGAGTAGCGAAGATGATAGGTATGGACCCTGTTGAGTTTAGAAGAAAAAATGCCATTAGAAGGGGAGACCCTGTCGCCTATGGTGCACCTATGAATCCAAATGGTTTGATAGAAGCCATAGATAAGGTAGCCAAGGAGGTTGAGTGGGGCAAGAAAGAGGAATCGAAGGATCCCAACAAGGTTATTGGTAAGGGGTTTGCCATATTCTGGAAGGCACCTGCTATGCCTCCGAATACATCTTCTGCTGCATTCCTGAAGTTCAGCGAAGATGGTAGTATAAACATCGTAGTGTCTGGTATGGAGATAGGGCAGGGGTATATGACAGTTATGGCACAGATCGCTGCCGAGATACTCTCTGTGCCCATTGAGAAGATAAGAGTTGAGCTACCTGATACGGATAGGAATCCATACGAATGGCAGACAGTTGCTTCTCATGTTACTTGGTCCTGCGGTAATGCAGTTAAGAGGGCAGCCTTAGACGCCCGTGAGCAGATATTTGAGGTTGTGCATCAGGCATATCACCTCGAGAAGGAGACATTATACCTTGAGGACGAGAAGGTAAAGTGCAAGACTGATCCAGAATTTCAACTGCCGCTTAAGGACTTCGTTATAAACGGTATTCAGACGCATGATGGTACGTATAGAGGTGGACCTATCCTTGGTAGGGGTATATTTATGCCGGAGTTTACGACTACGGTAGACGATCCGGAGACTTCGCAGGGAGGACACCCAAATGTGCACTACACGGTTGGTGCTGGTGCCGTGGTGCTTGAAATAGACAAGGAAACTGGCAAGATGAGAGTTCTGAAGGCAGTGGAAGCTGTAGATGCGGGTAAAGCGATAAATCCGGATCTTGTGAAGGGTCAGATAAACGGTGGTCTGCTCCAGGGCTTGGCAACTGTGCTCTACGAAGATATGAGATTTGATGATAAGGGTAAGGTATTGAACCCTAACTTTACTGACTACAAGATACCCACCGCAATGGATGTGCCTAAAGAAATAGTACCTATAATAGTGGAGGTTCCGCAACCTGACGGCCCGTTTGGTGCAAGAGGAATATCTGAGCATACAATGATACCTGCTGCTCCTATGGTTGCAAATGCTGTTGAGGATGCGCTTGGTATCAGAATTAAATCTATGCCTGTTACTGCGGAGAAGGTAGCGCTTGCCATTCTACAGGGAAAGAAAGAAGTAGAGTAAAAACAAAAGGGGGAGAAGCTTAAGCTTCTCCCCCTTGAACTATCTTAATTTAAACCTCTATTTCTTCTGGAATTATCAGCTTTTCGTTTGCTTCGATTAACTCTTTTGGAGGATTAGGCATGAGTTTTGCCCTTGCTACCTGCTCTGGATACTCGTCTCTTATTGTTAGTTCCCACATCTCACGTGAGAGATAGTAAACCTTAGCGCCACCAAGCTCGTGTTGGACATCTGGCCACTTGTAGGTGGGTAGTCCCATGCCGAGACCTGCAAGTCTCCAGCCATTGTAACTTTCGAATGTTGCCCAAAATTCCTGTTGACCACAGATTTCGAATGCATACCAGCACTTTGCGTAGAAAAGTATTGGACCAGCGTTAATCCTTCTCTTAAATACCATTGTGTGGAGGCTTATATTTATATCTTTGTTCATGATCCTACCGTTTATTATTCCCACAGGACTTCCATTTTCCAGTGCAAGGAAGAAGTATTCGTCTTTCATTCTGTTTCTTTTGATGGCAAGTAGCTCTGCATATACCCTTGCAGAAACTATGTCGTAGTAGTCGTAGTCGATTTCTGTGTACCTTTTGATGAATGCAAGCATTGGGTCAATCTCCTCTTTCTTGATCTCTCTGATTAGTACCTGGTGTTTACTGCCATCTCTGTGTGTGAGCTCTGTGTACATCGGCTCCCATTTTGGCATCTTCGATGGTACGGAAAACATACCTTCCAATTCTTCTGCGGAGAATGTGTACTTGTCCTTTCTCAATCTTGTGGGAACAACTCTCCTCATGTAGCATACCTCCTTCTGGGGTTTTATTATAGCAATATTTTATAGGGTTTCACCGTCATTGTCAAGGAAAGTTTGTTGAATATTTCAACAAATTATTACTTCTTGCTTTTTTGTAAAGTTGTATATATTTACAGTTATTGTCGCAAAGTTTACAGCTTTATGTGGAGGTCTATCTCTTTCATCTCCTTTGTAGTATCTTTTAGTATGCCTACCAATGAACCGACGACAGATGTAATGATCTGCTCTACGAATGGGTTTAGGGGGATGCTCACATTGTTTACCTTTAGTCTGACTTTTGATGGAAGCACCACACAATCCTTTATAGAGCCTTCTCCCTTTAGTATCATAGATGCCATTTTGAAACATGTTCCACCCTTACAGTGCCCACAGTCTAACAGTGGGAGTGGTGGGAACGAATGTTTTAGTGCCACCTCTGTTATCTCTCTTATCTGGTGAGGCCTGAATGATGGTGTATCTTCCAAGTTACCTTCTTCGTCTGTAACTATTGCAATTGTAAGCTCATTTATGAGCTTCTTGGCGTCCTGTGTATTCTTGGCTCTCACTATGTTTGGAACTGCTTCTCCTTTGAACCCCTCTAGTATTAGGATATCACTGTTGATGTAAGAGAGTGCACTTCTTAACTTTGTAGGAGATGTGTACAGCTGGGTTCCGTCTTCGAACAATGCTATAGATGTTTTGCTGCCGGCTTGGAACAACCTTTCAGAATCACCTTTGTTGCTACTATTGAAGTTGAAGTGTACGGCATGTTTTATGGTTGATACGGAGAGGTTTCTTGTCTTTAGCTCTTTTATTAGTTCTTCTATTAGTGTGGTTTTTCCGCTGTTGTGATTGCCTACGACACTGAAACAGTTTTTGATTGCCATGTTAACTCCTCCCATCCTCTTGTAGTTATATGAGCTCTTCTATAACTCTGGTAAGCTGCTTTAGATTTCTGCATTCAAAGACAGCAGAGCAGCACCTCGAGAATATAGCCATTATGTTGTCCTGTTTGTTCCATTCCTCTGCTGGCTGTGGATTTACCCACAAAACACGCTTTACATGTTGACTTATCCTTTTGAGTGATTCTCCAGATTCAGGATAGTAGTTGTTTCTTGCATCTCCGAGTATTATTAGGGTGCTTTTCTTTGAGATGGTGGGTAAATACACCCTTTCAAATGTGTTAAACACTTTTCCATAATCTGAGTACGGTCTTAGGGAATATTTTGCGTTCTCCAAGGCGTCCTTTATGGCATCCTCGCAGCGCTTCTTTTTAAAGTATTCGGTTACTTCATCTACTGTGTCTATGAATAGAAATGAGCGCATGGATCTGAATTTGTTCTGTAATACACACAGCAACTCGAGTAGAAACTGGCTAAATATTTCGACGGATTGAGAGACATCGCACAGCACAACTAACTCTGGCTTTGATATGATCTTTTCCTTGTACTTTAGCTTTACGGGTATTCCGAAAGTTTGTTGACAGGCCTGCTTTAGTGTCTTTCCGATATCTATGTTTCCTCTTTTAGCTCTTTTGAATCTAAGGGAGCATCTGGTTGCGAGTTTCTTGGCAAGAACGGATAGCCTTGCTCTCATCTGTTCCATTTCCCAGTCTTCAAGTTTGATGTTCTCTAAGTGGTACCATTCGGTTTCTTCAGGTGTTTTACACGGATAGTTCTCTTTAGATGTGGTTGCTTGGCGTTCGTTCATTAGCTCCACTAAAAGTTTGAGTATGAGATCTTCTACATATTGCAATCCTTTATTCCATCTCATAAAATCTTGGAAAGAGTTTCTTCTCTCTTCAGGATTCAAGGATATTTCTCCTTAAAAGGTATTTGGCCCGAACAAGATGCTTACTGCTTTGTCCCAACCTATGTTTTCCTTTGCTTTCTTTAAGAGTGTTTTTATATCGTCCCTTTGGGGGTCTATTGCACCGAGGTCTTGTACAGCTTTGTGTGCTATGAATTGCATCAGCTTGTAATCTTCAGACTTTACCGCTTTTGCCAGTAGTATGTGTATGGGCTCTTTGAAGTAGCTGTTTAAGTTGTCATTTGCATTTGTTCCAACGCCTTGGGCACTTTCTACCATCTTTGTCTCACCTTGAAGGAGATCTTTATTTTTGAGTCCGTTTAGGCTATCACCTCTGTCTGATTCGGCTTTGGAGGATTTATTTGGTGGATTGAAGAAGAGCTGAAACAGTCCGTAAAATACCTTTGCATTGGCTTCGTCCTTTATCAATGTGCACTTAAGAGCATAGTAAAAGTCTTCTTTGTCAATTCCGACTTCCGATATAGCTCGCAGTGCATCCATACTCTCAGAATAGGAAATATTTATACCGTATCTCCGAAGAAGTCTACAGAACTTGACCACACGCTCTATGATCTTTTCTTCCATGACCTCTTGACTTCTCCTCAGTGGGTTATGGAAGAAAGGAGACTGTTTGTATCTATTGAATTCAGCGCTTCCACATCACTCCTATACTTTAGTATGACACCAGAGGTAGCTTTCACTATGTCGTCTGTCAAACTTTCTACATCCAGCTCCAGTAGGGTTTTTGCCCATTCTATTGTCTCTGCGATACTTGGTGGTTTTTTGAGTTTCATTTCTCTTAGCTTTTGTACGAAGTGGGTGATCTCTCTGAGTAGTTGGTCTTGTATCTCAGGGACCTTTAGCTTGACGATCTCCATCTCTCTTTCCAATGGGGGATAGTCGAGGTACAGGTGTATGCACCTCCTTTTTAGTGCATCTCCAAAATCCCTTGCATTGTTGCTGGTCAGTACCACTATAGGTATATTGTTTGCTTTAACAGTCCCTATTTCTGGAATGCTTACCTGATAGTCGGATAGGAATTCCAAGAGAAAGGCTTCAAATTCTTCATCGCTTTTGTCTATTTCATCTATGAGTAAAACCGTTTGTTCTTTTGATGTTATAGCCATTAAGAGTGGTCTTGGGAGTAAGAATTCCTCTGAGTAGATGGTTTGTTTTACATCTTTCCAGCTTTTTTTTTGCTCTCTGTCTGCGTATATTCTCAAGAGTTGCTTTTGGTAGTTCCAGTCGTACAGAGCACTGGTTGAATCTATACCTTCATAACACTGAAGTCTGATTAACCTTGAGTTAGTGGCATCGGCAAGCACCCTTGCAAGGTCTGTTTTCCCCACACCGGCTGGCCCCTCGACGAGGATGGGTTTTTGTAGTTTCACTGCTATGTAGACTACTGTAGCAGTACCTTTGTCCACTATGTAGTAGCGCTGTGCAAACTTTGCCCTTACATCTGCCGGTGATGTAAACATGTAAGATCATCTCCTCTTGGTTTGTGGGGGTACACAATTAAGCACCCCCACCTCACGATTATACGACTAACCTTCTAATTTTCCAACCCAGTCTTTGATTACCCCGTAACCGTTCCATACGACTTCACCGGATGCCTTGTGTATCATCTCTATTGCCTTGGTTGGGCAGTGTCCAAGACACCATCCACAACCCATGCAGTAGTCTTCATTTACTTCCGGTACGCTCATCGTTTCCTTATCAAGCGTTAAGGCACCATAAGGGCATAGGTCTATACAAATTCCGCACTTTGTACACTTTTCTTTGTAAAATTTTGGGATTATGGGTGTCTTTTCTGCCATGGGGTTTTCTCTATTCCAGTCTCTTAAGTACATGAAGTCTTTTACGACTTTGCCCTGGAACTCCTTGATGTTGGAATATCCCTTCTTTTCCATCCACTTTTCGAGTTCGGATATTACCTTACTGAGGACTTTTACACCTCTGGAATATACGGATGAGCACAATCCTGCTACATTGCAACCTGCCATTAAATATCTTGCTACATCGTCGTATGTAAAGATACCCCCTATCCCTATAACTGGTATCTTCACGGTAGCTGTTATTTCCATTACTTTTGCAAGTGATACGGACTGCCATGATCTGCCTATGAGTGCACCCATAGATGCTGGTACGCCGTAGAATGTTCCTGTTTCGTGGTCTATCCAGCACCCGTAAAAAGCGTTGTTTGCAGAGATTGCAGCTGCTCCAGCTCTTTCTACTGCGTGTGCGACTGCAGCCATGTTAACGCATTGGGGAGTCATCTTGAATATTATGGGTATGTTGACAGCTTCAACGCATGCCTTTGTTAACTTATAAGCTTTTTCTGGATCAAGAGCTAATGGGGCACCAACATCTTTTTGTGAGACTTCTGCGCCAAATGTGGCATGGGGTCCCCCTGTGTCGAGCTCTACAACTTTTACACCTGCGTTTTCCATATCTTTGAGTATAGGGATCCATGTATTTGGATCGTCTCCTATGCCAGAGCACGAGCCTATAAATAGACAATCGTAGTCTTCGCATACCTTTAATATAGCTGGTAGTTCCTTTTCGAACCACTCATCATAGGGCATATTGTGGAACATCTGGCTGCATACCCACGCATCTCTTAAGTCTGGACCGAACCGCCTAAGTGAATAGAAGTATGGACGAGGCCAGCGGTGTGGTCCGTCGATTTTGTGAACGGTCTTTCCGACTATCCATCCTATTCCTTGTTCAGCACACCTCTTTGTTAGTCTGTGTTCTCCTCCAAAGTCGCAAGATGTAACGCCTACCGGATTCTTTAGTTCAAATCCGAGAAAGTTAACGCTTAAATCTACCATAGCTGTGCCTCCTTTCATAGAATTATAGCATTCTACCAATGGTAGTCTTTAGCCCTGCTTCTTCTATGATGGATACCGCTCTATCTATCTCTCCTTTAGATGGCTTTCTAAACTCTTCATAAGGAACCTCTAAATCAAGGGCTCTGTACTTGTCCGATCCAAGTATGTGGAGTGGATTTATATCAATGTATTCTATACCCAAGGAAATTGTAAATTTTACCATGGCTTTTATGTTCTCTTCGCTGTCATTGTATCCGGGTATGAGGGGAAAGGATATCCTTACATTTGTGTGTTTGGAAAATATAGGAGCATTGTTTAGTATAACGGTATTGCTTATGCCTGTTCCTATTTCATGCATATAAGGGTCCATGTGTTTTAGATCTAATAGCACCATGGTAGTGTATTTGACTGCTTCTTTAACTATATTTGGTGGTGCAAAACCTGAAGTGTCAAGCACCGTGGATATGCCGCTATCGTGACACATTTTCAACAGTGATATAGTAAAATCTGGTTGATATAAGGGTTCCCCTCCGCTCAGCGTTAATCCGCCTTCTTCTCCGTAAAAGTCGTAGTCCTTCATGATCTCTTTAAATGCCTCTTCTACGGTGATTTCCCAGCCTACCTTTTGAAATGCATTGCTTGGACATGACTTTACGCATTCGAAACACAAGATACACTTTTCCCTGTTTATTTTGTTTTCTTTATCCATACTTATTGCATTAGTGGGGCAGACTTCAATGCAGTTTCCGTAATTCGAACACCTTCTTCGGATAAAATAGAGCTCTGTGTCTTTTTTTTGGGTTTCTGGGTTGGAGCACCACTTGCACTTCAGTGGGCATCCCTTTAGAAAGATGGTTGTTCTTATGCCGGGCCCGTCGTGAGTTGCAAATCTTTTTATTTCAGTGATTGTTCCTTTTATGCTCAAAGGCGTTTCCTCCCGTGGAAAGCTTGTTTGGAGGTGCTGTGTCATGCTTATTGGACACAGCACCTTTTGTTTTTACTCTCCATATATCAGCTTTGCTGGAACCTCTTTTGCCATTATCTCTATTTCACGCTCACTAACTCCTTGAGCTAATAGGGTTCTTATGAAGTTCTTCCAACCGGGAACAGGTTTGTTACCTGGCTGCCCAGCATCTGTAATCAGTACTAAGTGGTCTGGTCCTTTCTCCTTTAGCAGCTCTTTTATGAGGTTGAATGAGTATTTGACAGCAATGACCCAATCGAACATTCCTGGCCATGGAACACAGGAACACTCAGCGAACTCCAAGTATCCGCCGAGGTCTATGGCTTCTTTTGCCTCCTCAGGTGTAAGTATGGTCATTTCTTGGGTTACATGGTCGAATATTGCATCTATTTTCATGCCTTTTTTCCTTATGTATTTTAGTATTGCAAATTTTTCTTCGTTGGACACATGGCATAGTGAAAGCGATACTCTATCGCCTTTATTGTTATTGTTGTAGTCTGCCATTATGTCAAGTATCTTTTTGAGTTCGTCCACAGGCTCTTCGGAGTCCCCTATTAATCCTTTTGTCACGCATATGTAGTCTTTCCAGTTCTCCACGCCCTGTGCCTGTTTTTGGTGCATAGCGTCCAAGGATGGTAACCATACTTCTTTACATCTTCCGTACCCCAATGCGACTTCTACTGCTCTTGGGTTTAACCCCCCGACCGTGTAGTTTAGGACTATACCTCCATATACTTCCACTGGTGTGAAGGTTTCACCTTCTTTTTCCTTTTCTTTTGCCATTCTGTTTAGGAATTCTTGTATGATTTCTGCGCAGTTATTTGTCATGGTGTTATGGTCCTTGAATACCAGTGCCTTCATTCCGGCTTCACTTGCTTCGATTGATGTTTCTACCATAGTTGGTCTGCCTGGTAGCCAGCTTCCCAGGGGTGCACCATGCACGTGGATGTCAATTACCCCTTTTAAGAGTTCATCTACTACTTCTGGGTCAACTGGTTTGCCTGGGTCGAAGTAGTTATATGGCCATGCTTGATGACATCTCTTTCTCAGCTCTTCTTCGGTGATAACTCTTCCAAATGGCTTCTTTTGCCATTCTTCCAATGCCTTACTTATGCCTTTTCCCATAAGTTTCACTCCTTTCTTGCTTTACTTGTTGGGGTGCGGTAAGGTTTCCCCAGTGGAATAATGGTTTTGCCAAATACACTGTTGAGTACCGTGCCAAGCACTGACCATATGATGGTCACCACGACGAGTGGTAAGACCCACCCAGCAATGAGAAGGAGCAGTTTTGACCCTGTGAGGAAAAATATGCCTGCTGAGAGGAAGAATATATCTGTAAATATCATGAACCAGAACATAACCTTTGGCGTGAGTAAGTGTCCAATGGTAAATCCACACATGAGTATGCCCATGATCGTAAAGACCCATCCGTCCACTGCTGCTGTATTGTGGGGGATGAAACCAAGCATCTTCCCCAGCCATTCTATGCATCCAAGCCACATAAATGCACTAAATGCGAGAAGGATATTTCCTCCCATTATTGAACCATTTCTCAGCTCTATGATCCCTGCTGTCATTTGGACTAATCCACCTGCTAGTCCGAGTGCTATTAACACCGATGCGAGTTCGTGATGTGCCATTCCCGTGAGCACAGGCCACAGTGCGCCTAAGTAGAATGCAAGTACCATTAGGCCTGCAGGTCCTGGGTTTGCAAAGGGATGGTTATTTTGTGACATTTTGTTTACCTCCTTTCTGCGTTTTTATAAACTGGTCATTATTTTATTGATACTTTCCCAACCGTTTGATGTCAGACCCATAATGCGTCCCATTTCTCTGTAGTTCCATGGGTACGGTGAGTCAAACCTGGATATTAATTCCCACCTTCTTCGTATTTCGCTCAAATCATCTTTTCTGCGCATAGCTGACAGAAACAACCCCGAGAAGTTTGCAATTTCCCCTATAGCTTGTCCACCGATGACCTTGCCATCTTTAAGAATCAGTCTTAGGTACTCGCCGTTGTAGCTTTGTTCAATAATGTCGAGATCGTCAAGTGAGCAAATGCGTGTTGCTCCTCTTAGTGTTTTACCAAAAGATACGGCGTGTGTATCGAAGAAGTGTATTCTTGCGAATGCATATGCGCCACCATACTTTGTCTTTCTGCCGGCGATGTTCTCAGCTACAATTTGTGCTTGGTCTATTGCGTTGTGCTTGAGCTGGTATACACAGCCTTCGCCGGTGCAGGTGTCAAATGTTTCCACACAATCGCCGCATGCGTAGATGCTGTCGATGTTTGTTTCCATAAATTCGTTGGTTTTTATACCCCGATTGACTTCTATTCCTGCACTCTGTGCAAGCTGCTTTCCGGGGACAACTCCGGTTGCTATAACTACTGTGTCACACGGTATAAACCTTTTGTCTGTCTTTACCCCGTTTACGGAGTTGCTTCCCTCGATAGAGGTGACTTTTTCTCCTGTGTACACTTGTATACCGTTTTCTCTGAGCTTTTCTTCCAATCTCCTTGCTGTAGGTTCACAACAGAGTGTAGGGAGTATCCACTCGAGTAATTCCACGATGTATACCTCAAAGTTTCTCTTTTTCAGGGCTTCGGCTACTTCTATGCCTATTGCACCTGAACCAATTACCACTGCAGCTTTTCCTTTGTGATTGAATAATCTCTCTGCTTCCGATAGTTTTTTGCAACTGAACGTGCCTTGTTTTTCTACACCGGGGAGAGGGGGGATGAATAGATCCCCCCCGTGGGCGAGAACGAGTTTGTCGTAGTTTATGGTTCTTCCGCTTTCGGTTTCTATCGTCTTTGCTTCTGCATTGATGGAAATAGCTTTATCGTTCAGGATGAGTTGAATACCGGCTTTTTGATAATCTTCCATCTTCTTTCTAAACACGGCCTCTTTCTTTACATCACCAGAGACGAAGTAGGGGAGTGAACAGGGATCATACTCAGGACTTCCCTCTGCAGATATTATTACTATTTCGGTATCTTTGCCCTTACTCCTGATGTTATAAGCAACCTCGTTTCCAGCTATGCCGTTTCCCACAATGACTACTTTCATGGTTTCTCCTCAACCCTTTTAGGATTTCTCTGCTTGTTTTTTCATGTATTCCATGTATATTTTTTTGCCTTCTTCCATGTCAGGTATAATTTCCTCTATGCCGAGTTCCTTTGCTTTTTCGGGTGTTATGAAGCCATCATTGTCCCATCCATGCAGTCTGTAGTATTCGCTCTGTGCCCATGCCCATTTCTTTCTATCTATTTTTAGTCCGTTGTGTGGCCCACCCTGAACAGGTTCGTCAAAGTATCTGTCAGTATGGGTGTCGTCTTGTCTTGCACTGCCTTCTCTGAGCCACTCAGCTCTCTCTATCGCAATTACGCGTTCAGCTACCTTGAATATTTCATCGTCGCTCATGTCTTGTCCGGTGGCGAGTTTGAACAGTTCTGCATATACTTTCCAATCTCCAGCACCACCCCAAGAACCTATAGCCTGACAGCATGTACCTACGAGATCTGCAACGCACTTGTTTCTTTCAGACCATGTACATAGGGCTGGTTTTGTATCTAATTCTGTCATCTCTTTCGGGAAGTCCTCCCAGAACTTCTTTGCGAGCTCTGGACCAAGGGCTTCTTCCACTTGATCTGCTCTGCTCCTTGCAGCGCCGGGGAACTCCAGACAGGAGTAGTTTTTCAGGTGGTCAGAACCTCTTGTTGACATTGCATAGCCAAGGCTGAATCCCATTGCTATTCTCGGGTCAACGCTTATGTGCTCAAGACCTCTACAATGTGGGACTATGTCCATACCGCGGTTTAGCTTTTCAGCAACTCTTATATTTCCCTCTGCCAACAGGTCCCCAAAGCCCTCTCTGTATGCGATCATTTTTAGAACTTTCATAGATGTTTCTATGTCTCCCCACTCAAGTCTTATGCCTCCAGTGTCTTTTTCCGTTATGTAACCTTTTTCGAAGGCTTCCATAGTCCATGAAAGTGCTGCTCCGGCTGAAATACTGTCCATACCGAGTTCGGACACGAAGCAGGCAAGAGCATTTACACCTGCGACATCACGGGAGTCAATTCTTGGACCAAGGTTACAAACGGTTTCCATCTCTGGGCCCAGACAGAATGTCCCTGCCCACTTTCCTTCCCTTATATATGTGGTTCTACCACATGCCACTGGGCACGACCAACATGCCTTCCTTCTGAAAAGGTACTCTTTTGCCCACTTTAGACCGCCGTATATCTCTTCTATACCTTCCATGTAGCCTGTAGAACAGTTTTTGTGTGCATTTATACCTATGGCATTGCCGGCATCAAATAGGTCCATTGAACCTTCTATCATACGCCTTATGGCAGATGGGGAATTATGTATTTTTTCTCTAAGTTTCCAACACGCTTCGGCAAACTCCTTTGGTCTTGCTATCGTTATGGGTCTTGTCCCTTTGACGGCTATCGCTTTAAGGTTTTTCGATCCCATCACTGCGCCCATTCCCGTCCTTCCTGCAGTGGAACCATAGGAACTCGTTACACAGGCAAACCTCACAAGATTTTCACCTGCTGGTCCAATAATGGTAACCTTTATATCTGGATCGTGCAGCTCTTCAAGGATCCTTTTCGTGGCTTTTACGACTCCGAGCCCCCACAGGTGAGAGGCATCTTTGAATTCTACCTTACCGTCGTGTATAAACAGATACACCGGTTTATCGGCTTTTCCTTTGACTATGATCTGATCGAATCCGGCATACCTCATCATGGGTCCGAATGCTCCACCCATGTTTGAATCACCGTGTCCGTGCACATTTGTGCCCAGGGTTGGAGAACATGTCATCGGGGAGCGTGCTGATACGGTTGTCCTTCCGGATAGGGGAGCAAATGTGCCGGATAGAGGTCCTGCAGCGAAGCATAGAGGATTATCTGGTGAAAATGGATCCATGCCCCTGTAAGTTTCATGGTACAAGACATCGGAGTTTATCCCCCTGCCTCCCATCCACTTTCTGTAATAGTCTATTGATAAAGGTTCTACTTCGTATTTTCTATTTGTCAGGTCTACTCTTACCCTGAACCCTGTCCATCCGTCAACTTTCATGTTTTCTTTCCTCCTTTCTTGAATAGACTGATTTAGGTATAATCTGTTTAGCCAAAGCTAAAGCCAAACTCTTCTTCCTCCTTGACAGGAGGTGCAACATCTTCTTTTATGGTCTTGGCCCATTCTCTACCTTTGGCTCTTGCTGCATCCTTTTCATCTACAAATTTGAGTGCTCCCTGCATGGTGCAGGCTCTTACGCACCAGGGACCGAGGGGATCGTCTTCACAGAGATCGCATGTCATTGTTTTCCCGTTTTCGGGATTGATCTGAGGAGCGCCGAATGGACAGGCGTATATACATGCTCTACAGCCTATGCACTTGTCCTCATCAGTAACTACTGCACCATTTTCGATCCTTATTCTGGCATTCATTGGACACACCTTTATGCATGGGGCATCCTCGCATCCTTGACACATTACGGGTATAAACGTGTTAATATCCCTAAACTCGTGGATTCTTATCCTTGAATAAGCAGTTCCGCATAGATTGAAGTGTTTCATGGAACATGCCATTTCACAACCGTGACACCCTGTGCACCTTTCAGGGTCGATCACTATGACCTTTCTCCCGTTTCCATTTTCTGACATACTTTTTCCTCCTTTCTTTAATGTTTTTAGTGTGATTTATTGTTGTCTCTTTTTTTGCTTCCACCCCCTTCCACTTTAGAGTCCTTCGTATTCGGTCCTCTCTATTATCTGTCTTTGAACATCTGGGCCTAAGTCTATAAATCTTGCGGTAAATCCAGCAACTCTTACCATGAGATCCGGATACCTTTCTGGGTGTTTCTGTGCGTCTATGAGCATGTTTCTGTCAACTATGTTGTGTTGAATGTGGTACCCCCCGAGTTTGATATATACATCGTTTAGCTTGATGAACTTTTCTGTCCCTACAGGTCCTTCTATTGCTGCAGGGTTGAATTTCATGTTGAAGAGGGTGGCCTGTAGATCGCTTGCGTCTACCTTAGTAGCTGACTTTATGAGACTCGTTGGGCCATTCAAATCCGTTCCCGGGAATGCAGATATTGCACCATCTGCGAGATAGTCTCCTGCTAACCTACCATCAGGTGTAGCTCCACATGCCTTTCCGTGTAACACCTGCGTTGTTACCGATAGTGTGCTTGGCCTCCACGGTTCGCCCACCCAGTTCTTTGTTTTCTGTGCCGATTTGGACCATGCTTCATACAGCTCTGCAAGAATTTTGTCCACATAATCGTCGTCGTTTCCATACTTAGGTGCTTCAAGTAACTTTTTCCTCAATAGCTCGTGTCCTTTGAAGTTGTCTTTGAGTGCTTGAAGTAGTTCTTCCATTGTCATGGATTTTTCTTCGAATATACACTTCTTTATAGCTGCAAGACTGTTTGCTACATTTACCATACCACATGTAATTACATAGGCTGGGTCATTGTACCTGCAACCTCCTTCGCAGGCTGCTTTGGCTTTTTCTATGCAGTCATCGAGGAGAGCAGACATGAATAGATGAACAAGCCCTATATCGTTGTGGATTACCATTATGCTGTTCCAGTACTCCTCTTCGGTTTTGACTACTATGTCCATTATGCGTTTGTACTCTTCGACAATTTCATCAAACGTTGCATTCTTTGGATCTATTTTTACATCTATCAGTTTGTCATCTGTAACTGGGTTTACTCCCTTATTCAGAACGAGTTCGAGAATTTTGAGGTTGTTGGTGTGAGGGATTGCATACATTGGCATCCGTTTTCCACATATCTGCATATCTACACATCCGCATGGAGCCCAGTCCCTTGCGTCTTCAAGAGTTGCACCCGTAACTATCCTGAATCGTTCTGTTCCAAGTATGTCGTTGAATAAAGCAGGATATCCGCTTCCAGCTTTTATGCATTCTGCTGCTTTGATCTTGAATGCATGGCTCATATCCTCGCGCCAGCGTATAGAGATAGTTGGTTGCCATGTTCTCACGTTTATACCTGCTTGCAGTACGAGGAGAGAAAGCTCATTTTCGCATGGTATCCCGTACTTGGCCACTCCTCCTATTGTTAAGTTCTGGTATACGCTACCGCCCAGATATGATTCCGTAAATGTGGCATGTGCTCTCGTTATCTCTGAACATTTTATGCGCATAAGCTCGAGTAATTCCAAAACCTCTTTTTCGGTTATCCTTCCGGTTTCTATATCAGACTTGAAGGTTCTATACATGTATTGGTCGAACCTGCCGGGAGATATGCCTCTACCGTTGAGCTCTATGAATAGGCACACTTGCGTAAACCAGAATGCCTGTATAGCTTCTTTGAATGTTTCTGATGGTTTTAGCGGGACTTTGTTGCATATTTTTGCTATTTCCAGAAGCTCTTCTTTTCTCTTTGGATCTGTGCACGTTTCTGCAAGCCTCTCTGCTTCTTTTGCATAGTTGTTGGCATAATTTACTATTCCCTCAAGTGCCATCCTTGTTCCCTTGTAAAATGCGTATTTTTCGAAGTTTTCTCTGTTTCCAAGGTCTGTAAGTGTGGATAACTTATAATCTATTCTGTTAAAAAGACCTTCAATGCCTTCGTCTATTATTTTTTGATAGTCAACGATTACCCTTCCTTCAGGGACATCAAACATAAACCTCAGAAAGACAAGCTGCTCCATCCACTTTTCTACGGTTTCAAAGTCATCTCTTGTATCTTTCAGATATTTTTCTGCTAATGTTCTCCAGTCCTTTCCTTCCCAAAATCTTGCAGTTTCGAGTATCTTTTCCTTATCCTCTTGGGATATTAAGTAGACGCCAAGTCTGTCTCCTTCTCTTTCTTGTAAAGTGCCCTTTATGTATCTTTCTTCTTCTCTCTTTATCTTTTTGAATCCCTCCAGCATCCATGTTTCGTACTCTGGATATACCTGTGTCCCTTTGAAGTATCTGGATACATTCCCGACAAGCAATTCTCCATCCCAGATTTTTGGGGTGAGGTTTGATAGTACATATTTTAGTGCCCCTCCTGCCCTTATGTACTTGTGCTCTCTCCAGTGCTCTTTCATGTACTCTGTGAACAGCACAGCCCTTTGAGAGTCTATCCGTGGTTCCTTTGTTAGAAGCTCTTTGTACCTCTTTGCAACCCTGTCGGTAGAAGGTTTCCCTTTTATCTCTCTTTCTCTTATTTTCGTAGATTCTGCCATGCCAAATCCTCCTTTTTTAGAAAATTCAACCGAGTTTAAGCATAGCATAGGGAAAGTTAAGATGGTATCCTCTCATATCTGATAACTTTGTAGGCAGACTTAAACAGAATGTGTAGGAATTATCTTACACATTCGTAGAGGTGAAAATATTCACAGTATTAAGCCGTTTTTTACTGCGTACAAAGTTATTTGTGCATTGTTTTTGAAGCCCATCTTCCTAAGGATGCGTGATCTGTAGGTGCTTACAGTTTTGATACTCAGGGAGAGTTCTCTTGCTATCTCTTTGAGCGTTTTCCCCTTTGCGAGCATGATCATTACCTCGTATTCCCTGTCAGATAAGGATTCGTGTAGAGGTCCTTCTCTTTCTTTGCTTATCTTGGTTGCAAGGATGTCCGCAAGTGTTGGGCTTATGTATTTACCACCTGTTGCAACTTTTCTGACTGCTTTGGTTAGCTCTTCCGGTGCACTCTCTTTTGTCAAGTAACCGGATGCTCCTGCTTTTAAGGCCCTGACAGCGTACTGTTCTTCTGGGTATATACTGACGATTAAGATCTTTAGTTCTGGTTTCATCTGTTTTAGTTCTTTTACGGCGTCAAGGCCGTCCATTCCAGGCATTGAGAGGTCTAATAGCACTATGTCGCACTCGTTTTTCCACACGAAGCTGATTACATCTTGAAAATTGGAGGCTTCACCTGTTACTTCTATTTGAGGGTCTTCTGCAAGTATTTGCCTTAAACCTACCCTAACAACTGGATGATCATCTGCAATTAGGACTTTTGTCATTGCCTTTCCTTTTCCTTCGATATAGGAATGTGGGCCACGACAATAGCTCCACCTATCCCCGGTGCAGATGCATGCCAATTTCTTACCCATAGCTTTCCTCCAAGTAGGTTAGCCCTTTCTTTCATGCCTATTATTCCGAAGGTTCTCGACTTGTCAATCTTCTTGGTGTTGATACCACAGCCGTTGTCTCTTACAGTAAGCATGACAGTACCTCTTTTATAGTGCATTTTCACCCAAACTTTTGTGGCGTTGGCGTGCCTTACTATGTTTGTTAGGCTTTCTTGGAGGATCCTGTAAAGGTTCGTTGAGAACTTCTTGCTGAATTCTACATGTTTGAAGATTGGATGGTAATTTAATTCTACATCCAAACCTGTTGCGTATTGAAACTCCTCAAGTAACCACTCTACTGCTGCGATGAGACCAAGATCATCTAACAAGATAGGCCTTAGATATGCAGCAAGGTTGCGCATGGACCTTATTGTACTGTCTACGAGTGAGAGAGTAAGTTCAAATCTTTTTCTGATGTCTTCTTCTTGGGGAGCAATATCCTTTTTCAGTTTGAATAGGTTCATTTTTAAGATGGTTAGTGTTTGCCCTATTTTGTCGTGCATCTCCTGTGCTATCATTGAGCGTTCCCTTTCAACCATATCGTGCAGGTGGTCTGTGTACATACAGAGTTGGTCGTGAAGCACATCACATTCATGCTGTATCTTCTTCATTCTTGTTATGTCTGTGTGAGTGGCCACTATTCTCATGTTATCTGGATCATCTCCTATGCGTGATACACTCGTTAGGCAGGTTACATCTGTTCCGTCTTTCCTCCTGTATGTGAATTCTATCCGATGGGTCTTTAACTTTTTTAGCACCGAGTAAAACTTTTTGCCTTCTTCTTCATACTCTCTATCGCTGTGAAAGAGTAGTCTCATGCTTTTGCCTATTAGCTCTTCGGGATGCCAGCCAAAGATGTCGTAAACGGCGTTGTTTGCAAATATGACCTTTCTGTTCTCCAGTCCCATGATGGCATGAGGTATTGCCTCAAATATGGCTTTCTGAAGTTTAAATAGTTCGTTTTCTGCCTCTTTTTGTATCTCTTTTAGTGTCTCTATGTCCAGAAAGTTTACCAGTGTGGCGGGTTTTCCCCTGAACATCAAGTTGTTCAGTGTAAGTGCCATACAGAATATGCCGCTATTTTTTGACAGGATTCTTAGTGGGATAAACATACTCTCTGCGCTACTGGATACGACTTGTAATGCTTCGTAAAGTCTTTCTCTGTCTTGAGGGTGAACGAAAATCCCAATTTCCTTGTGTATTAGCTCACTAACCGAATAACCGAGCCTTTCTGCTAAAACGCCGTTTGCAAAGACAATTTCCTTATCCTCTAATACACATGTTCCCAGATTGTTGTCGGTGAGTTCACAGAGTTTCTTTTCCTCGAAATATGAAACCATAAACTACCTTCCTTTATACGAGTTGCTGATAATATGATATTAGACCTGTTCTTTCTTGTCAATAAGAATATGCTTTTTGGTACAGGTGTGGTTTGCAGCATTTCTTGGCGGTTGTAGATAGTATTCCCAGTGTGCCTGTAACACCTGCATAGTGGTGCTTGTTCTGTGTTGGACCAGCTTCGCTTCTTCTCCACTTGTTCCTGTGGTTTTGTTCTTTAGTTGTGTGCAGTTTGTACATCTCTTAGAGTGTGTGTTTGTGGGTACTGATTTTGGCTCGTGTTTTTTGGTATGTGTGGTAAAATAGTATCATGAGAAAAAGGGGTAAACTTATAACATTAGAAGGTATAGATGGTGGCGGGAAAACCACGCATGTGAGGTTGTTAACAGAGGCATTGAAGGGAAGAGGTTTACCAGTTGTATGCACTTTTGAGCCTGGGGATACCCCCCTTGGCAAAGAGTTAAGAAGAATTTTGTTAGAAGGCAATGTGTCTATTAATAGCAAGGCGGAGCTTCTTTTATACATGGCAGATAGGGTGCAACATGTTGAGGATCTTATTTCACCTTATGTGGAGAAGGGATATGTAGTAGTGTGCGAAAGATACATAGATTCTACCTTAGTGTATCAGGGTGACGGTAGAGGAATAGACAAGGATTTTATAGACCTCCTGAACAGATGGGCTGTGGGTAGATATATTCCAGATCTAACGATCGTGTTGACTCTTCCGGTGGATGTGGCGTTTGAGAGGATAAAGTCCCGCAGTAGAGACAGAATGGAGCGAAACGACATGGTGTTCTTTCAGAGGTTGATGGACGGATATTATGCTCTTTCAGAGAAGAAGGATAGAAATGTGGTTTTGATAGATGCTACAAGGGAAAAGAGCGTTGTTCATGCAGATGTGTTAAGTGTTGTTTTATCCTATCTCGAGAAGGTGGGTTATCTTGAAGGTTGATAGAGTGGGACAGGGAGATGTTCTCGATAGGAAGGGTAAAACTGCGAGACGGAAGAAGACTTCGCAAAGATCAGTTCCTTACGAAGAGAGGAAGAGTGTTACATTCATTGAGGAACTATCTGCTTCTTATGATGAAAGAGAAGCCAAAAAGGATCTGCAGGAGCTGTTGGACGAAATAGATAGGCTTGGGAAAAAGCTTACTGAGGAGCCAGATGTGGATGTGGCGTCGGAGTATAGAAGTGCTGTTGCTGCGTTTATAGATAAGATTATAAGGAAGGTGTATCGGGTGAGGGAGATAAACGAACTCAGATACACGAGAAGTAAGGTGTATCTCTTGGTTGAAAAGATAAATAGTGAACTCGATGGCCTTTTGTCCATGGTAATTCGTAGAGAGAGGGATAAGATAGCTATTATGTCAAAAGTTACTGAGATAAGAGGTATGCTGGTTGACCTCCTTAGGTGATCTGTGATGGGTAGGTTGAAGGAGCTTGAGGGATTGTATCCCTTTAATGTAGCTGCTTTGAGGAGGTCTATTTTGAATAATAAGGTAACAGGGGCTTATCTCTTTGAGGGGTTTGGTGATGCAGTTTCTGATGTTGCAGTTAGGTTTGTGCAAGCCCTTTTGTGTGAGAAGAAGTTAGGAGATGCCTGTGGTGAGTGTAAGAGTTGTAGATTGGTGGAATCTGGAGTGCATCCGTCGGTCCACAGAGTTGACCTTTCGGAGCGTGCGCTTTCAATGGCAGATGTAAGAGAGATCGAAGATTTCGTCTTGTTACCACCCGTTGGTGGGAGACACAGGGTGGTTTTTATAGATAGATTGAAGAAGTATTCGTTGGAGGCTATCAATGCTTTGCTTAAGACCGTTGAAGAGCCTTCAAGAGATGTGGTATTTGTGATGGTTGTACCTTATAGGCACCTTTTGCCCAAGACATTTGTTTCTCGGTGTCAGGTATTCTACTTTCCTTCTGTGAGAGAGTTTGGTGGTACCATTGCAGAATACGGAGATAGATTGATACACGGTCGTTTATCCGTTGACGAGGTGGTAGATATCTCGACAAAGTGGGATAGGAAAAGGGTTAGTGAACTGCTAAACTATATTGCAAGGAAACTTTTGGGAGAAGGTAGGTCAGAAGATGCGGCACGCCTTTTGGATATGCTTAGGGACTTTGATACCTACAACCTTAGTTCCTCACTGATTGTGGACAGTGTGATCCTTGGTTCTATTGGGGGTGTTGGTAAACGATGAGTGTGGTGCAGGCAGTATTTGGGAAGCCCAAAGAGGTTAGGTACTTCTCCGTTGCAGAGGGATTGAAGATAGAAAAGGGTGATGTGGTGATTGCCGAGACTTGGCGTGGGCTTGACATCGCTATGGTTCTGAAGGTTATAGAGTGTGCCGAAGGTGAAGATATCTCTATTGAGGGATGTGTAAAGAGAAAGGCAGACCGTTCTGATATAGAGAGCTTTCGTTCTAAGGTACCCAGAGAGAGAGAAGCATTCAAGATAGCAAAGAAGAAAGTAAAGGAACATGGATTACAGATGAAGCTGGTTGATGCAGAGTACACGCTGGATAGAAAGAGGCTTTTGTTTTACTTTCTTGCAGAGGGCAGAGTTGACTTTAGGGAGCTGGTAAAGGACCTTGCCTCTATATTTAAGCTTAGGATAGAGATGAGGCAGATAGGTGACAGAGACGAAACTAAGATATTGGGGGGCATAGGTCCTTGTGGTAGGCCTTTGTGTTGTTCTTCTTTTTTGTACGTTTTCAAAAAAATATCCGTTAGGATGGCAAAAGAACAAAATCTATCATTGAATCCAAATAAGATCTCTGGATTGTGCGGCAAGTTGATGTGCTGCCTCGCCTATGAGTATGACACTTATAAGGAGGCGTGGAGTAAGTTGCCAAAGGTGAATCAAAGGGTGCGTACGCCCGAAGGTGAAGGTGTAGTTGTCTCTGTTGAGCCATTGAAGGAGCAAGTAGCTGTTGCGATAGATGATAGAAAGTTGGTCTTTTCTTGTGAGGAGGTTGTGTCTTTATGATATGGTGGGGGAAGATAGGTAAGTGGTTTAATCAGATAGTAAACATTGCTTCTGGTGGAAGGTTGTCTGATGAGGAGTGGGATGAGATAGAAGCTTTGTTAATTCAGGCGGACTTTGGTGTGGAGCTGGTAAGTGAGATAATGGATGCCCTTAGGGACGCCTTAAAGGTGCAGGCTGATGTGAAGAGTGCACTCAAGGAAGTGATGTTATCAGAGTTTATGCCAGATGATAGTAGGAAGCTGAACACCGCTGCCGGTAGGTTGAAGGTGTTATTCCTTGGAGTAAATGGAACAGGTAAAACTACTACCGTGGCAAAGATGGCTAACTACTTTAAGGGTGTGGGGAGGTCTGTTTTGTTAGTTGCGGCAGATACTTTTAGAGCGGCTGCTATAGAGCAGCTTGTTGAGTGGAGTAATCGTCTTTCTGTGCCCGTGATAAGGCAGATGCCGGGATCGGATGCTGGTGCTGTTGTGTACGATGGAGTTGCTTCGTTTAAGGCAAGGAATTATGATGTTATGCTTATAGATACAGCTGGCAGGATGCACACCAAACATAACCTCATGGAAGAGGTGGGCAAGATTAACAAGATTTTGACCAATCAGCTCCCCGATGTACCTCAGGAAAATCTTCTTGTTGTGGATTCTACTATAGGACAGAATAGCTATAATCAGGCAAGGCTTTTTAGGGATAAAATAGGGCTTACGGGGATTGTGTTAACTAAGATGGACGGAACGTCCAAGGGGGGAGTTATTTTAAGAATAGAGAAGGAATTAGGTGTGCCTGTGAAGTTTATAGGTACCGGTGAGAAGTTGGAGGATTTAGAGGAGTTCTCTCCGTCGAGGTTTGTAGATAGAATATTGGGATAGGGGGTAGTAGTTATGGAGATAGTTGTTGATGGAGTTAGGAAGGAGCTTGAGGGAGGTAAAATTGAGGATGTGGTTGACGAAGATACGATTGTAGTGCAGATTAATGGGGAGCTTGTGGATCTTAGTACACCATTGCGAGACGGCATGGATATACGGACTCTCGGCTTTGATACCAAAGAGGGGAGATCTGTTTTCTGGCATAGTACGGCTCACCTCATGGCTCAGGCTGTTAAAAGACTTTATCCAAGCGCTATGTTGGCGATAGGTCCGTCCATAGAGAATGGATTTTACTATGACATAGATGTTGATACTCCTATAACGCCAGAGAGCCTTGTAGAGATAGAAGAGGAGATGAAAAAAATAGTTAAAGAGGACCTCCCTATACAGAGAGAGGAACTTTCGGTGGAAGAGGCAAGAAGGTTGTTTGAAGAGAGAGGAGAGAAGTACAAATTGGAGTTGCTGGATGAAATAGAAGAAGATGTAGTCTCTGTGTATAGACAGGGGGAGTTTGTTGACCTGTGTAGGGGACCGCATTTACCTTCAACAGGTAGAATAAGGGCTTTCAAGTTGCTTAGTGTGGCAGGTGCATATTGGCGGGGAGACGAGAGGAACAAGATGTTGCAGAGGATATACGGCATCTCCTTTCCGAAGAAGGAGTTGTTAGATGATTACATGAGAAGGATGGAGGAGGCAAAAAAGAGAGACCATAGGAAAATAGGCAGAGAACTCGATTTGTTTAGCTTTCATCCCGAAGGTCCTGGTTTCCCCTTTTTCCATCCCAAGGGCATGGTTGTTTGGAATGCCCTTATAGATTACTGGAGAAAGGTTCATAAGGCGCATGGGTACCTGGAGGTTAGAACGCCGCTGATACTGAATAAGAGATTGTGGGAGCAGTCTGGACACTGGGATCACTATAGGGAGAACATGTATTTTACCAAGATAGACGATGAGGACTTTGCTATAAAGCCGATGAACTGCCCTGGGGGGATACTTATATTCAAGACTGGGATAAAGAGTTACAAGGACTTACCCTTGAGGATGGCGGAACTGGGGCTTGTTCATAGACACGAGAGGTCTGGCGTATTGCATGGTTTGATGAGAGTAAGGGCATTTACCCAGGATGATGCACATTTGTTTGTTAGGGAGAGTCAGATAGAAGAGGAGGTTATAGGGGTTATAAAGTTGGCAGATGAGTTTTATCGGACATTTGGTTTTAAGTATAAGGTTGAGTTAAGCACCCGTCCGGAAAATTCAATGGGAAGTGATGAGATATGGGAGAAGGCTACTGGTGCTCTCAGAGGGGCATTGGAGAAGCTGGGCATGGACTTTGAGGTGAGAGAAGGAGACGGTGCTTTTTACGGTCCAAAGATAGATTTTCATCTTGAGGATTGCATAGGCAGGACTTGGCAGTGTGGTACTATACAGCTTGACTTTCTTATGCCGGAGAAGTTTGATTTGACATATGTAGAAAAGGATGGTAGCAGGGTAAGACCTGTGATGTTACACAGGACTATAATGGGCAGTATAGAGAGGTTTATGGGTATCCTTATAGAACATTATGCAGGTGCGTTCCCGTTGTGGCTTGCTCCTGTACAGGTGGTTGTTGTACCTGTTGGTGAAAGTCACAGGGAGTATGCAGAGGGAGTAGCGGATACCCTTCGGGGTATGGATTTCAGAGTGGAAGTGGATGCCAGAGATGAAAAGCTTGGGTATAGGATAAGACAGGCTCAGGTGCAACAGATCCCTTATATGGTTGTAGTGGGGGATAAGGAGCAACAGACAGGGAAACTCTCTGTGAGGGAGAGGAGAAAGGGTGACCTTGGTGCCCTTTCGATGAGTGAGTTTGTTTCCATGTTGAAAAGAGAACTTGGTACAGTTTTGTAACGGTGGGATTATTGCGTGTTTGACAAAGCTTTTTCTGTGTGATATACTACTATCCACAAAAGAATAGCGGTTTGTGAAAGTAGAGGATACTCCTCTCACCTTTCTGCAGTAGCATGAAAGGTCAAGTCTCTAAAAGGGCAGGGAGGAGTCTGCCCTTTTAACATTATTAGGAGGTGGTTAGGCTATTAACGAGTTTCGTATCAATCATCAGATCAGGGCTAAGGAAGTAAGGCTTATAAGCTCTGAGGGTAAGAACTTGGGTGTGATTCCGTTGCAGGATGCCCTTAAGATCGCAGAAGATAAGGGGTTGGATCTGGTTGAAATCTCCCCTGATGCAAATCCGCCAGTGTGTAAAATTCTTGATTACGGCAAATTCAGGTATGAGCGGCAGAAGAAACTGAAGAAGTCTAAGGTGAAGCAAAAGTCTTCCCTGAAAGAGATCAAGTTCAGACCCAAGATAGAAGAGCACGACTACCAAGTTAAACTAAAGAAAGTAAGGGAGTTTCTTGAAGATGGATACAAGGTTAAGGTGGTAGTTATCTTTCGGGGGAGGGAGATGGCATACCTGAATGTTGGAAATACTATCCTGTATAGGTTGATGGATGATGTCAGTGACATAGGTAAGTTTGATCGCGAACCTAAGAAGGAGGGAAGGTCTATAACGGCTATAATATCACCAAAGTAAAGGAGGGTTTAAGGTGCCTAAGATGAAGACGCACTCTTCAACGAAGAAGAGGTTTAGGGTTACTGCTTCTGGAAAGTTTAAGTATGCAAAGGGTGGTAAGAGCCACCTTTTGAGCAGTAAGAATAGAAAGAGGAAGAGAGAGCTCAGGAAGGCAGGGTATGTGACGAGCACTAACAGAGATAAGATGAAGGTTTTGTTGCCGTATGGTTAGAAATTCAGGTAAAGAGGGTGATTATCTTGCCGAGGGTAAAGGGTGGAAGTGTTAGCGACAGAAAGAGGAAGAAACTGTTTAAGATAACCAAGGGCTATTATGGTAGAAGAAAAAATGTCTATAGAAGGGCGAAGGAAGCTTATTTAAAGGCACTTTCTCATGCGTATGTTGGTAGGAAGAACAAGAAAAGAGACTTCAGGGCTTTGTGGATAGTTAGAATCAATGCAGCTGCGAGGGAAAATGGCATTACTTACAGCAGGTTTATCAGGGGGCTTAAGCTCGCAGGTGTCTCTATAAACAGAAAGATGTTAGCAGACCTTGCGGTGAATGATAGGGATGCGTTTAGCAAGCTCGTTGAAATTGCTAAAGAGAAGGTAGGAGGTTGATCTCTTATAAAAAAGATTGGATCTATCTTTGATCCGCTTTCTCTATGGTTGATTGCATTGATCTTCACAGGCACAGTGCTTTTGATGCTCCCCTTTTCCCACAGAGGGGAGCTTCATTTTATAGATGCACTTTTTACTGCTACATCTGCGGTATGCGTTACTGGTCTTGTAGTTAAAAGTACGGGCCACTTTTTTACCATTTGGGGGCAGGTGGTAATATTAGCACTTATACAACTTGGTGCATTAGGTATTCTCACATTTTCTACATTTGTTTATTTGATCGTGGGGAAAAGGATATCGTTAAATAACCGTTCCCTTGTCCTTGATAGCCTTAACCTTTCAAACGATGTGGGAAGTGTGGTTCATGGGTATTCTGGTCTGAAGGACCTGTTTCTCAGGACGGTTCTGTTTACGATTATTGTGGAATCGCTGGGCATAATTCTACTATATCTGTCCTTTATTAGGTATTACGATACTGCTCATGCTTTGTACTATGCTTTGTTTCATTCTGTATCTGCCTTTTGTAATGCGGGTTTCTCCGTATTTGATAGTAGCTTTGTGAGGTGGCGTGGAGATGTGCTCCTGAATGTTAGTGTTATGTTGTTGATAGTTCTCGGAGGTATAGGATATCCTGTTGTTATGGATCTATTTGGTGTGTTGAAGCGTAGAAGCAAGCTCTCCTTACACAGTAAGGTAGTTTTGACTGTCACGCCGATCCTCATAGTATTGGGTTTTCTGCTGTTTTGGTTGTATAGTTTGCCTTACTACCGGGCTATGCATATTGGACTGAAAGGTACTATACTTTCTTCCTTGTTTCAGAGTATTACTGCAAGGACAGCTGGCTTCAGCACGGTTGACATAGGTAGTTTACCATCAGCATCTCTGTTTCTACTTGCACTATTGATGTTTATAGGGGCATCTCCCGGTTCTACAGGAGGGGGTGTGAAGACCACTACTATTGGGGTTCTGTTTACCTCTATGTGGAGTAGTATAAAGGGGAGAAGCACGCCGGTTTTTAGAGGATATTCCGTATCTCACGATACGGTATTTAAGTCGATAGCTGTATTGTTTATGTTCTTTGTCTTGATTATTGTTGGCTCTTTTGTGTTGTTGTTGGTGGAGCCTTATCCTTTGCATAAAGTAGTGTTTGAGGTAATTTCTGCCCTTGGAACAGTGGGTTTATCAACTGGTATTACGCCAGACCTCACCTCTATTGGCAAGCTTGTACTTGTTGTTCTTATGTTCCTTGGGAAGGTAGGACCTTTGACCGTAGCGTACAATGTGTTCAGCGAGAGACACATAAATAGGGTGCAATACCCCGAAGGAAGGGTGGTTGTCGGATGAAGAAATTTGTTGTCATAGGACTGGGGAAGTTTGGTGCGTCTGTCTCTGCAAGTCTGTTTGAGCTTGGGTGTGAAGTGCTTGCAATAGATAGGAATAAGGATAAAGTCGAACTAATAATGGACAAGGTTACACAAGCAGTTAGACTTGATGCTACTGATGAGGTTGCGGTGAAGCAACTTGACCTTGGTGGTTTTGATGGGGCAGTAGTTGCGATGGGAGAGAATATAGCTGGGAGTATATTTGTTACCCTCCTTATGAAAGAGATAGGTTTGCCCATGATTGTTGCTAAGGCATCTAATAACCTTCAGGCAAAGGTGCTCTCAAAGGTTGGTGCTGATAGAGTTGTCTTTCCCGAGAAGGACATGGGGACAAGAATAGCGAAGAGTTTGGTGTTCCCCGGGATACTGGATTATCTTGATCTTTCTCCGGAGTATATGATAATAGGCATCAGGGCAACAGAGGAGATGGATTCTAAAACGCTTGCAGATATGGACTTTCGTAATAGGTATGGAGTGAATGTACTACTTGTTAAAAAGGGAAGAGAGATTAACGCTACGCCTCGTGGGAGTGATATAATAAACAAGGGTGATTTCATGGTAATTATAGGTAAGAAAAAGCAAATAGAGACATTTAAGAAGGAGATAGAAAGGTAAGGAGGGGTAGGATTGGACACTCAAGAGATTGAGAGAGAATTTTCCATTGATATTAGAAATGTGGACAGTTTGGACGAATTAAGAAGGGTGAAGGCTAAGTACCTTGGGAAAAAGGGAAAGCTGTCTATTTTGCTGAAGTCTTTGGGTAGTATCCCCCCTGAGGATAGGCCTAAGGTTGGAAAGCTGGCTAATGACTTGAAAGAGCATATACTTCAAGTTATCTACCAGAAGGAGCGGGAACTGAAGGATAAGATGGTTGGAACGAGCGGGGAGGGGATTGATTATACCGTTCCTGGCAGGATACCTCGGTGGGGTGGATTGCATCCGTTAAGTATTGTTAAAGCGAAGGTACTGGATATATTTACCAGCATGGGTTTTTCGCTTTGTGAGGGGCCAGAGATAGAGCTTGATTTTTACAACTTTGAGGCACTGAATATACCCAGAAATCACCCTGCGAGGGATATGCAAGACACATTCTACATATCTGATAATGTCTTATTGAGGACGCATACAACTCCAGTAGATGTGAGGATCATGAAGAAAAAAAAGCCCCCTTTGAGGATAATATCTATTGGTAAGGTTTATAGGAGAGATTCTGACCTTACCCATTCCCCTATGTTCCATCAGATAGAGGGGTTGATGGTGGACGAGGGCCTGTCTCTCAGTGATTTGAAAGGAATATTATTTGAGTTTGCGAGAAGGATATTCGGTAGGGATTTGAGAGTTAGGTTTAGACCCAGTTTTTTCCCCTTTACTGAACCCAGCCTTGAAATGGATGTCGAGTGTGTGGTTTGTGGGGGGAAAGGTTGTAGAGTTTGCCAGAATACTGGATGGCTTGAAGTGCTTGGATCAGGGCTTTTGCACAGGCATGTCTTTGAGTCCGTGGGATATGACCCTGGAAAGTATACAGGATTAGCCTTTGGGATGGGACTTGAGAGAATAACGATGCTCATGTATGGTTTGGGTGAACTACGAACACTTTTCGAAAACGACCTTTACTTCTTGAGGCAGTTTGGGGGAGGAATGGGAACATGAAGCTTTCTTATAATTGGCTTAAGTCTGTCACAGGTATGACATGGGGTGTAGATTTACTTTCGAACAGATTGACGATGGCTGGTATAGAGGTAGAGTATGCTGAAGATTTTATGGATGATCTACCTCAAAATGTGGTTGCTGGGAGAGTTGTTGAAATCTTGCCTATCGAGGGCTCTCATAATCTCCTTGTCAAGGTGGATGTTGGTGATGTGTTTAAGCAGGTAGTGTGTGGTGCGCATAATATATCTGTTGGAGACTTTGTTCCTGTGGCACTGCCGGGTGCGAGGATACATGGTGGTAGGGAGATAGGTATCAGAGAGTTTGGAGAGATTAGATCTGAGGGGATGTTGTGTTCTGAGGAAGAGCTGGGGCTAAGTGTTACTGGTGAGAAAGGTATAATGATACTTTATGGTGATATAAAACCCGGTGACGACATAGTCAATGTTCTTGACTTAAAGGATGTAGTAATAGATGTCTCCATAACTCCCAATAGGGCAGATTGTTTGAGTGTGTTGGGTATATCTAGGGAGATCGCTGCGATGCTTGGTAAAGGGGTAAACTACTTACTTCCGAAGTTTGAGTTGCCTGAGATTGAGGAAGATGAGGGTGGCATAGAGGTGAAGGTTACGGATAAAGAGTTGTGTCCTAAGTATCTCGGTAGAGTAATAAAGAATATCAAGGTAGGCCCGTCTCCTTCTTGGTTACAGGTACAGCTTGTTAAGATGGGTATGAGACCTATAAACAATGTGGTGGACATCACGAACTATGTGATGCTTGAGCTGGGGCAACCCTTACACGCTTTTGATATGGATAGACTTTTAGGTGACCAGATAATTGTCAGACATGCGAGGCCAAAAGAGGAGCTTGTAACCTTAGATGGTAGGAAAAGGGTCCTTGATGAAAGTATGTTGGTGATAGCAGATGGTGAAAGGGCTATTGCTGTAGCTGGTGTTATGGGAGGTGAGGATACAGAAGTCAGGCAAGATACTAAACACATATTCTTGGAATCTGCTCTGTTTGATGCAATATCGGTACGCAGAACATCAAAGAGTTTGGGGCTAACAACTGAGGCTTCTTATAGGTTTGAAAGAGGGGTTGATCCTCTTATAACTGAGTTTGCGCTTGATAGGGCGGCTTACTTCATAAGCTATTATGCAGGAGGTAATGTTGTTCGTGGTAGGTTTGGAGACACGAGCTATAAACATGTTCCAACCTCTGTTTATGTGACGGTGGATAGAGTGAATAGACTACTTGGTGTAGAGCTTTCTGAGGAAGATGTTATATGTATCCTTGATATGTTGGACTTTACAGTAAAAAAGGAGGGAGAAGGACTAAGTGTCAAGGTGCCCTCTTACAGGTTAGATGTAAAGAACGAGGCGGACATAGTAGAGGAGGTGGGAAGATTTTACGGGTACGATAAGATACCGTTCACCATGCCTGTTTCTGCTACTATGTCTGGGGGGATAGGTGATGAAGAGAAGCTGATTAACATTCTGAAGCAGAGTTTTATTTCTGCTGGAATGAATGAGGTGATTACATACAGTTTTATTGATCCTCTTGTGTGGGACAGATGGGGGCTTAATGAAAAACATCCATTTAGAAATGGTGTTAGTGTGGCTAATCCCCTTAGTGTGAAGCAATCTTTTATGAGAACATCCATTCTTCCGGGGCTTCTTGAGGTAGCTCAGCTAAACTACAGGAGAGGAAGGAGAGATATTTCAATTTTTGAATGTGGTAAGTGCTTTTATGCAGATAAGACTGATGAGGGTTTGCCTACCGAGGTTCTGAAAGTAGCTGGTGTTGTTGTGCCTTACCAGATAAAGGATATCTTTTCAGGGAGTCCTCGAGAATATGATTTTTACGATCTTAAAGGTGCTGTAGAGTTCCTTATGATGCAGCTTGGTGTAGAGGGATATTCTTTCGTTCCTGCCAGAGAGGAGGTGTTTTATCCTGGTAGGAGTGCCTCGTTGTGTGTATCTAACTCTGTGGTAGGGAGTTTTGGGGTCTTGCATCCAAAAATAAGTGATAGTTATGAACTTCCCTCTCTTTATGCCTTCGAGCTCGATGTTGAATTGATTAAGAGGCACTTTTCTGGTGAAAAAAGGCTTATAAGACCTATTCCTAAGTATCCTGCTGTGGTGAGAGATATAGCGGTTGTAGTTCCAGAGGCCGTTAAGTCAGGAGAGATAAAAGATATTATAAGGAAAGTGGGAGGAGATTTAATAGAGGAGTTGAGACTGTTTGACCTTTATAAGGGAAAACAGGTTCCTGCGGGATATAAAAGCCTTGCTTACTCTATAGTTTACCGTGCGCCTGACAAGACACTTACGGAAGAGGAAGTCAATGCTGTTCAGGATAGGATTATGACGGTTTTGAGTAGTAAGGGCTTTAGGATAAGGAGGGGTTGAAATGGAGTATGATCTTGATGCTCTGGAGGAGAAGATAGATAGATTAATAGATCGTCTCTTGAAACTGAAGGAAGAAAATAAGAGGTTGCAAGAGGAGAATGCTCGTTTGAAAGAAGAGATGGAGAAGTCTCAAGACTATTTGCTGAAAGAGATGGAGAAAGTAGAGGAGGAAAAGGAAGCACTTTCCAAGGATAGACGTGAGATGACAGAAAGACTGAAATCCATATTTGACAAGCTGGAGAGTGTTGAATGGTAGCCAAGATAGTCGTTTTTGGTGAGAAATACCTGATAAAGGGAGATCTTTCAGATGATCAACTGAGGAGAGTATCTGAGATGATAGAGAGAAAGGCTATCAAGTTTTCGGAGAAGTACAAGGGTATATCTAAGGACAAAGTACTTTTGCTTGTTGCCTTTGAGATAGGGGAAGAGCTGGTTGGTTTGCAGGACAAGTGTGCTAAGGATACCGAGAGGATGAAGAAATTAGTTAAGAAGGTGGAAAAAGCGGAGAAGATATGCTGAACTGGTTTGATGTAGTGATACTTGTAGTCATGATATTGAGTACGATATCCGGTGAGAGAAAGGGATTTATAAGAGGTTTTTTTGGTATACTTGGGGTAACCATTGGTATATGGCTTGCGCTAAGGTACAATGGTGAGCTATCTGTGTATATTCAAGGCATATTCTCTCTTTCGCTGAAGATATGCAAGATTGTAGCATTTGCTCTTATTTTTATATCGGTGGTTGTATTGTTTAACTTGGCTGGTTTGGGTGTAAAGAAGCTTGTTACCACACTTTATCTTGATTGGTTTGACGCCTTTAGCGGGGCAGTCTTTGGGCTTGTGCTTTCCGTAGTATGGATATCCCTTTTGCTTACCCTGATAGCGGTTGTTCCAATCCCTGTTTCGTGGAAGAGTAGTGTTCATGACTCCTATATAGTAGGGGTATATCTTAAGTGGTTACCGCACATTATAGCATCCGTTAAAGATGTTGTGCCTCCAGCAGTTGTGCCTTATCTTGTTGGGTGGCAGAAACTTCTTATCTTTGGATTGGCGGGGGGCAGTATGCAGTGAATACACATGTGTTAAGGGTTTTGGAGTGGGAAAAGGTGAAAGGGATACTGTTGAAATACCTCCATACCCCTATGGGTGAAGGGGAGGTGAGAGGTGCTCAACCTTTCAGGGATAAGTCTGAGATCTGCCGTGAGTATGAACTGGTTAAGGAAGCGATGACTATACTGGACACTAAGTCTGTGCCTTCTTGGAGTGGTATACTGCCCGTTACCCCTTACCTTGATAGGATGAAAACTGGGTGGTATATGGGTGGAGAGGACATACTCCGTGTAAAGGACTTTATGGTAGCCCCCGATAGGTTTAAATCGTTTTTTGCAGAACTTGATGGGGTTCCGAGACTGAAAGCAATGGTGGGTAGACTGAATACCTTTACCAGTTTGGTAAAGTTCATAGAGCGGACGATATCTTCAGACGGCATGGTGATGTCTTCTGCATCTCTTGAGCTTGCGAGAGTGAGGAAGGAGATAAGAAGTGTTGAATTTAGGTTAGATAAAAAACTAAAAGGAATGGTTACCTCTCCAAAATATGCACCGTACCTGCAAGAAGCTGTTTATACCATTAGGAATGGGAGGTATGTTCTGCCCGTAAGGAGAGAGTTTAAAAACGTTTTCCCTGGGGTTATACACGATCAGTCTTCCAGTGGTATGACTGTGTTTATGGAGCCTCTGGAGATAGTTGCGCTCGACAACGAACTGAAGGATTTGAGAGCAATAGAAGAAAAAGAGGTGGAGCGAATTTTAAGGGATATTTCGTTTAAGGTAATGGCGAAGGAATCAGAGATATCTGTCAATGAGGCTATATTCTCTAAACTTGACTTTGTTTTTGCAAAAGCGGAATTTGCCCTTGAAAAGCATGCCATTGTTCCAGAAGTTGTGGACAAGAAGAGGTTTTATCTGCGTAATGTGAGGCATCCCTTGCTCGGTGATGGTGCTGTGCCCATTACTATACACATAGGAAGGGATTTTAAGCACCTTATTATAACAGGACCGAATACAGGTGGTAAGACTGTTTCGTTAAAGACCGTGGGTGTGAACATCCTTATGGCACTAAGTGCCATACCTATACTTGCGGATGAGGGCTCTTATGTGTATCCATTTAGGGAGGTATGGGCAGATATAGGTGATGAGCAGAGTATAGAGCAGAACCTCTCCACTTTTTCCTCTCATATGAATAACATAATAGATATACTCCGAAATGCCACTGACGATGATCTTGTATTACTGGATGAACTTGGTTCAGGCACAGACCCAATAGAGGGTTCTGCATTAGCACTCTCTATACTTGAAGAACTACGTGAAAGGGGGATACTTTCTCTTATAGCTACACACTATCCTGCGCTGAAACATTATGCCTTTGATACTGAGGGGGTAGAAAATGCATCCGTTGAGTTTGACCCTGAGACTCTTAGACCTACGTATCGGGTTTCTATTGGTATTCCTGGTGGAAGCAATGCTTTTTCCATTGCAAAGCGACTTGGTTTGCCTGACAAAGTAATAGATAGAGCTAAGGACTTTATGGGGGATTATAATGTCAGCTTCAATGATATAATATATGAGATAAACAGAATAAAGGAGGAGCTTAATAAGGAGAAGCAGAAGCTTTTGGAAGATAGGGCGGAAGTGGACAGACTTAAATCGAAGTATAGAGAAAAGTTAAGATACCTCAGAGAGTATGAGGCTACTATAAAGAAGGATATATCCAAAAAGGCGAAAAGGTTGTTGGAGGACTTTTCTAAGGAGATAGATAGGTATTGGAAGAAGGTTCACGAGGAGAAGACGAAGAAATACTATGCAGTTGGCAAAGATATCGTCAAGGGCCTTTTCAATGAGGCAGAGGAGTTTGCCCGTGGGAGTGAGGAGGGTTTTAAGGGTAAAAGGCTGAGTATTGAGGAGGTTGAACCGGGTAAGAAGGTGGTTTTGAGGGGCACAGGTATTCGGGGGACTGTGGAAAGAGTAGATAGAGATAGGGGAAGGGTTTGGATTATTGCTGGTAATGTTAGGGGGCAATTTGACATAAAGGACTTGGTGGTAGCCGAAGGAGAGAATGAACGGGAAGCGGATATGCATGGAGCTGTGTCTGTAGATATACCAAAGCCAGTTGGTGTTCCATCTTCTATAATGATAAGAAATATGCTGAAAGATGAGGCGGCAGATGTGGTTAGGAGCTTTCTTGATAGGGCATATAGGGCTGGGTATCCCTCAGTAACCATCATTCACGGGAAAGGAGAGGGTATCCTGCGGCGTGAAGTCCACAGTATACTTTCAGAGACACCGTATGTTAAAAGCTATAGACTTGGGAACCTTGCCGAGGGTGGAGATGGGATTACTGTAGTGTACTTTGAAAGGTAGGAGGTATTATGGCGAAGGCAGGTTATGTCTTTTCTTTGGATATAGGTACGAGAAATGTAGTTGGTATAATTGCGAGTATGGATGAGGACGTTCTTGTCATAAGGGACCTTGAGCACCGTGAACACAAGGTTCGCAGCATGCTTGATGGACAGATACACGATGTTGCTCTTGTTGCGTCTGTTGTAGAAAAGGTGAAGGAGGCATTAGAGAAGCGAGCTGGAAAGAAGTTAAAAGATGTTGCTGTTGCTGTTGCTGGTAGGGCTTTGAAGACCATTACTTCTGAAGCAGTTATGAATGTGAGTCTGGAAAACGAGATAACAGAGAGACAGGTTAACATGTTGGATTTCCTTGCGCTTAGGAATGCTTTGAACCTTGTTGGGAGGGGTAATGCAAGTAGCATAGATTTTCACTGTGTTGGTTATAGTACACTTGGCTATTTTCTCGATGGTCAGCCTATACTGAATCCAGTAGGTCAAAAGGGTTCGCTCTTGAAAGTGCAGATGATAGCTACATTTCTTCCGAGAATCGTTATAGACAGCATGTTGAGTGTTCTGAATAGGTGTAAGCTGAGGCTGGTGAATGTGAACCTTGAACCTGTGGCAGCTGCAAACCTTGTTGTGCCTGTTGACATGAGGAAGTTGAACATAGCTCTTGTGGACATTGGTGCAGGTACGTCTGATATTGCTGTGAGTAGAGATGGCAAAATTATTGGCTATGGGATGGTGCCTATGGCAGGTGACGAAATTACAGAAAAGCTATGTGAAAAATATCTGCTGGATTTCAGAGAGGGTGAGCGGGTAAAGAGATTGCTGAAAGAATCTGATGAGATAGAGTTTAGAGATATTCTGGGGAACAATTATTGCCTTAAGAGTTCGGAAATAGTCAAAGAGATAGACGGGGAAGTCAGTGACTTAGCAAAGCTCATAGCAGATGAGGTTGTTAGGATCAATGGAGGAGCGCCTGCTGCAGTAATATGTATAGGGGGCGGGAGCCAAGTTCCGGGGATTGATAAAAAGATAGCGGATAGTATAGGAATACCGGAAAGTAGAGTGAGGGTCATTAGTGTAGAAAGCATAGTAAGTGTCAAGGACCTTACAGGCAAAGCTGTTGGTCCGGATATGATTACTCCTGTTGGAATAGCTTTAACTTCGTTGAAGAAACAAGCATTTCGTTTTATCGATGTTTGGGTTAACAAACAACCTGTCAGATTATTAGCACTTACAAAACTAAAGGTCATTGACGCTCTTCTTGCAGCAGGTATAGATGAAGATTCTCTTAAGGTTAGGCACGGTGCCTCTGTTACGGTGGAGGTAAATGGTGAGGTAAAGATATTTAGGGGTGAATTGGGTGTTCCTCCTAAAATATTGTTGAATGGAGAGGATGTGAGCCTTGATACGCCGATTAATTCTGGCGATAGGATAACCATAAAGAGGGCTAAAAAAGGTAAGGATGCGTTAGTTACTGTCTATGATGTGGTGAAGGATCTTGCAATGCCTTTGGTAGTTTATGTGAATGGTGTTCCGTATGAGATCCAGCCGACGGTCCTTATGGATGGTAAGCCTGTGGAGATGGGAGAGATTGTAAGGGATAGAGCAAAGTTGAATGTACAGAGAAAGGTAAGGGTAGAAGATCTTCTCAGAATGATAAGGTGGAAAGAGGCTGGAGAACCAATAAGAGTTACGGTTAATGGGAAGGTACATTATCTGCCGGCTGTAGATGTAGAGGTGAAAGTGAATGAGAAGTCGGTGGGGATGAAAGACTTTGTAGGTGATGGTGATAGAGTTTCTCTGAGTAACACGAGGGAGAAAGTGTATCGTGTGAAAGATCTTGTTAGTGCTAATAATGAGGTTGCTTCTATCAGGGTTAAGGTAAATGGGCGTGATATTGAGATTCCCTATGGGAGCAGAGAGATAAAGGTAAATGGAAATCCTGCATCTTTGGATGATACTGTAAGAAGTGGTGATATAATAGAGATAGGTAGCTCAGTTGGGACACCTATTCTGTCTTATGTTTTAAAGTATGTGGATATCGATAAGAAAGCGAGTGGTAGGTTAAGGATGCTCGTTAATGATAAAGATGCAAAGTTTACTACACCTCTTCATGATGGCGACAGGGTAGAGATATTTTTCGAGGAGTAAGGAGTGCGCCTGTAGCTCAGTGGATAGAGCGCTGGACTCCGGATCCAGAGGGCGCGGGTTCAAATCCCGCCAGGCGCACCATTTTTGTTACTTCAGGATAGGAAATACTTCGTGTCCGTGTGGGATGATGTAGGTTGACGGGTGTTCCCCCAGTATCTCGGAGGCACGAGCTATCCCTTCTTCTATGCTTTTGATTGGTGTCATTCCTGCTTCTTTTATCTGTTTATCTGGGAGGCTTGACATTACGAATATGTGGAATTTCTCTGCCATTAGTGCGTCGTGGAATGCCATGTGTCCACCTATTGTATAATTCTCCCTCAGTGCCTTCTCCCTTTCGGCATTGTTTGAATAGTCTGTGAACATGTGGTAAAAGTCATCGTTACCCATACCTTCCCTGCTTTCGGAGAGAAGTAGGATTACTCCGCCTGGTTTTGTCGCGCGTTCTGCATTGTAAAGCGTCTTGTATGTCTGATAGAAGTTTATATCTGCAGGATAGCCACCACAAGATACGATTGTCAGATCTGCAAGTGTTTTTATACTGACACTATAATGTTCGTTGCAGAATGCTGCTCCTTTTTCATGTGCAGTTATATAGTTTCCCGCTGCTATGAAGGCTATTTTATGGTTGGTGGTCACCACGCTGTTTACGAGAAAAACAGGATTTACAAAGCTTGCAACCTCCACGGAATCTTCGCTTAACCTATTACCTCGCATAATCCCCGCGCTGACATTTGGATCGAGTCCTTTTCCTGGTATGGGATGGAGTGCCAAGCTGTGGTTCTTCATTATTGAATCTCTGGATGACACACCTGGCATTATCGCCTTTTTCCCACCGCCGAAGCCGTCTAAAAAGTGATGTACAATGCCCCCAGTAAGTATCACTTTGTCTGCTTCTAACACCATTCTATTTATTTCAACGGGTGTCCCAAATGTTGTTTTTCCGAGGTATATGTTTTCTTTTTTGTCTCTTGCGTGGTGGTTATATATCCTGCCTTTAAGGAATGCATATGACCTTTCTCCAAGTAGTGTTTTGAATTCTTCTTCGGTGTTGTCTCTGTGGTCACCATTTCCGCATATTGCACATACATTCTCGTCTTTTACACCTGCTCTTTTTAGCTCTTCTAATATGAATGGCATGAATACATGATGTCTTACCCACAATCTTGTCATGTCGCTAAACAATATGCAGACTTTATCTTTGGGTCTTATAATGGATCTGATTGGTGCGGAGTCTATTGGTTTTTCTAAGGCGTTTTTCACAATGTCTTCTTCGTTTTTTATTTCTGGGAACGGTTTGGATTTTAGTGTGGCTATTACATCTTCGCTCTCATATTTGAAGGTGACAGATCTGTCACCTATCAGTAGCTGATATTCTTTTATCATACATCACCATCTCCTGATTTTACTAAAATAACTTACCAGGGTTCATAATGTTGTGAGGATCCCAGGACATCTTTAGCTGTTTCATTAGCTCCACTTCCTTTTTCTTTGTTATGCTTAATACGTGTTTCTTTATGAACCCTATGCCGTGCTCACCGCTGGCTGCTCCTCCTAATTCTGCTGCTTTTACAGCTATTTTATCCAGTATTTCTTCTGATAGGTCTTTCCATTCTTGTGGAACTATATGTGGAGGTTTCATCGGAGCTGGGTGTAAGTTACCGTCTGCTGCATGGGATGCAACAGGGATCTTTACACCGTATTCGTTGGATAGCTGTTCGATGTATCTCATGATTTTGGGTATTTCTGAAGTAGGAACGACTACATCTCCAGTTGGTACGTATGGATCCACTGCCTTTATACCTTCTAACCAGTTTCTCCTTACTTTCCAGATAGTTTCGGATGTAGAACGGTTATCTGCCACGAATACATCCAACGCACCATTGTCCATAGCTGCTTCTCCAACTCTTTCGTATATTTCTTCTAATTCTTCTTTGTTTCTTCCTTCAAATTGAACAATGAGGTATGCCTCTGCACTGTCTTGGAATGGTAGGCTAGTATTGTTGTATTTTACCCCCAGTTGGACGGAGATCTTGTCTATAAACTCCACCGCAGTTGGCAATTCTTTACTTTCTGTTATTATTATAGATACATTCTTGATTGCTTCCTCTATGCTGCCAAATGGTATTAGAAGGTCCACTGTCTTGCCAGGTAACGGGATTAGATTTAGGTATATCTTTGTGAATACTGCAAGTGTACCTTCTGAACCAACGAGCAGCTTTGTGAAGTTGTATCCACTTGAGTCCTTTCTTCTCTTCCCGCCGAATTGTACGATTTCTCCGTTAGGTAGAACTGCTTCTATGCCGAGTACGTGATGACCTGTGTTTCCGTACTTTATTACTTTGCTTCCTCCTGCGTTTGTGGCAACATTTCCACCTATGAAGCTCGTTTCGACGCTCATCGGATAGCCTGCGTAGTATAGCCCTTCATCTGCAACCCTCCTACACAGTTCGTTTGTCACCACACCGGGTTCAGCAACTGCTACGAGGTTTTCTTTATCTATTTCTAAAAGTCTGTTCATCTTCTCCAAGGATAACACGATACCACCGTATATGGGTACTGCAGCACCTGCAAGGCCGCTGCCTGCACCTCTTGGTGTTATAGGAATGCACTCTTTGCTTGCGAGGGCTACAATTTGCGATATCTGCTTGTTGTTTTCGGGTTTCACAACCACATCAGGCATGTGGGAGTAGTACTCCCCTCCGGCTTCATCTGAGGAGTAGCTTTGAAGTGCGTTTCTGTCTTCGTATATTACAGCCCGTTCCCCCGCAATCTTTCTCAATTCCTTAACCAGAGATGATGTTACTTTGTTAAACTCTGTCATATCTCTGCCTCCTTCACTTTCTCTGGTTTTTAATCTCTCTTAATCTCTTTACGAGTATGGGTGCTATGTCGAATAGATCTCCCACTATGCCGAAGTCGGACACCTTAAATATGTTTGCATCTGGATCTGAGTTTACTGCTACTATCGTTTCAGCTGATGACATACCCGCGAGGTGTTGGACTGCACCCGATATACCCATCGCTATATATAAACGCGGACTTACGGTTTTTCCCGAGAGTCCTACTTGATGGGAATACGGTATCCATCCCATATCCACTGCCTGGCGTGATGCCCCAACTGCTCCATCTAAGAGCGTGGCAATCTCATATAGTATATCGAAGTTTTTCCCATCTTTTAGCCCCTTTCCACCGGCAACGACAACATCTGCTTCCTGTATCGGTGCTTCGGCAGTTTCATCTTTTACAAACTTTATAAATCTAACCTTGGAGTTGTATATATCTTCTGGATAGCTTTTTCTAATGACTTCGCCTTTCCTCGATGCGTCTGCTTGAAGTGGCCTCTTGGACTTTGGTCTCACCGTTGCCATTTGTGGCCTGTGGTCCGGTGTCTTTATAGTTGCCATCACATTTCCACCTATGGCAGGTCTTGTTTGTAATAGTAGTCCTGTTTTCTCCTCTATATCAAGACCTGTGCAGTCTGCCGTTAAGCCTGTTTCTATCATTGCAGCTAACACTGGCATTACGGTCCTGCCAATGGTGGTGGCAGATGCTATCATGATAGATGGCTTGTATTCTTCTATGAGTTTTTTTAGTACTTTACCGTATCCATCTGGAGTGAAGTGCTCCAGTAGGGGATGGTCTACTACATAGACTTTATCTGCCCCATGCTGTATCAGGTTTTGTATGTTTTCTTCACTTATCTTGTGCCCTAAAAGTATGCTTGAGAGCTCTGTTTTCAGCTTGTCTGCAAGCCCTCTACCCCATGCAAGTAGTTCATAGGAAACACTGCTTATCTCCTTTCCTCGCTGTTCTCCAAGTGTCCATACGCCTTTATATTCAGATACATTACCTTTCATTTTACCCCTCCCATTTATATCAGCTCTTTTTCTTCTAAAAACTTGAGCAGTTCTTCTACTGCTAGTTCAGGGTCTTTTCCGCTGACTATCTTGCTTTCTCTTGAGAGTTTGGGATAAAATATCTTAACTACCCTTGTTGGTGAACCCTTTAGTCCTATCTTTGTTGTATCCAGTTGCAGGTCTTTTGCTGTTAGTATGGGCACCTCTGCATTTTTGGCTTTTATCTTTCCCCTGAGGTTTGGTATGCGTGGTTCGTTTATCTCCTTTACTACGCTTACCAGAGATGGCAGCGGTGCCTCAACTACTTCGTATCCCCCTTCTATTGCTCTCCTTACGCGGATAAGGTTACTGTTTAGCTCTTCTATTTTACTGACATATGTTAGTACGGGAATGTCAAGCTGTGCACCTATACTTGGCCCTACTTGTCCCGTTTCTCCATCTGTTGCTCTTTCTCCAGTAAAGATTAAATCGAAGCCGCCAAGTTTCTCTATAGTCTTGGATAGGGTGTATGCCGTTGCCAATGTGTCTGCTCCTGCAAGTGCTCTATCAGATACAAGATACCCCTTATCACAACCCATGGATAGTGCATCTTTGATTGCATCAATAGCCATAGGGGGACCCATAGATATTACAGTAATTTCGGTGTCTTCTTGGAGCCTTTCCTTGATTCTCACTGACTCTTCTACTGCATACATGTCCAAAGGGTTCGCTTCTGCTTCAGTACCACTTCTTATCATTGTTCCGGTCTTTTCGTCCATCTTTACCTTTTCAGTTGCCGGAACCTGTTTTACCAGTACAGCTATCTTCACATAAACACCTCCCTATCACTGTTTTTGGTCTACCTATCAGACCATCAGTCCAAATATTATATTCGACATTGGCTTTCAAAATCCTTCTGGAATGTTTAGACTATATTTTCTCTTGACAAGGGAGCTTTGTTGTGGTAATTTATTATTTGGTGGATTAGAAATGTGGAGAAGAGGTTTTACATTAGTTGAATTGCTGATTGTAATAGCAGTAATAGGTATATTGGCAGCCATGCTTTTGCCTAATGCGTTTAAGAGTGTTGAGAAAGCGAGAATAGCGAGGACAGCTCAGGATATGCGTTCCATAAAATCGGCTGTCCTTATGTATTATAGTGATACAGGCAGGTATCCTCCTGATCAGTATCTGTTAAGTGCTAATAACTCTTTGATGAAAGATGATGGGACTCCGGGGTGGGATGGCCCTTATCTTGAGAAGTTTGGAAAGAGTCCGTTGGTTCAGAACCCTGTCCCTGGGATGGCACATCCGGGTTATTACTATATATGGGGAGAGCCGCACAACAGTAGCTATGCGTATTACAGGTTTAACTTAGATAATAATCCTGCTACAGGTAGTTGGAATGGCTGTGAAGTTGTGGATGGTTATTCAGTTGCTCTCTATGGTATCACTCAGAAGGAAGCGTTGGCGCTTGATAAGATATTTGATACCAATGGCCGACAGGGCTATTGGGGTGCGATGAATGTTATCAGTAGTACATATTGGCTTGTGGCACTATTTATTGGTGAGACAGGAGATACTTCTCCGTGATTGCTGCTGAATCTTGAAGTTGCACTTGACGAAGGGTGCTGTAAGTGATACAATTTGGTAGACTTATGAAAGGGGGCAGATAGAAAATGCGGAGGAGAAGGGGTTTTACATTGGTTGAATTGCTGGTTGTGATAGCGATCATAGGTATATTGGCAGCCATGCTTTTGCCCAATGCGTTTAAGACCATAGAAAAAGCGAAAATATCAAAAGCAGAAGCAGACCTTCATAGCATTAAGACGGCGGTTATCGTTTACTACACCGATGTGGGTACATGGCCGGATAGGATTAGTAAATTGATGAGTGATAATGCCACGGGATGGGATGGTCCTTATCTGGAAAAGGATCCAGGTAATGACCCGTGGGGAGGTGCTTATGCACTTACTACAACGACGCCTACTAATTGGAGTGGTACACAGTACAATGACTATGTACATGCACCTTCGGTACCTTCCTCTGCTGCGAGTAAGATAGACAAAGATATGGATGACAACAACACAGGTAGCGGCACGATCCAGTATATAGGAACGGATCTTTACTATGGTGTAGGAGCCAAGTAGGATTTTATCCAACTTCTGCTTTGTTTTATTAAGAGTGTGACTGGAAACTTAATGCGTTAGTCGGTGGAAGGCTAACGCATTAAGTTTATTTGAATATTTTCAAGGTGGAAGAGTATGATGTTTACTCACTACAGACATTTATCACGTTATAGGCAGATTTTAAGGGTATTTTTTAAATATGGGTTCGGTTATGTGGTGGAAAGGATAGGTATAGCACACCTTATACCTGAGAAGTTAAGAAAGCGGGAATTCCTTGGGCATCCTCCCTTATCTGCACCCCAACGTGTGCGCATGGCTATGGAGGAACTTGGGCCAACATTTATAAAATTGGGCCAGATGCTTAGCACAAGACCTGACCTCATTCCCATGGATTATGTGGTGGAGTTATCTAAACTCCAGGATAATGTTCCACCTGTTGGATTTGATAAAGTTAGACAACAGTTGGAAAAGGGGCTTCCTGGGTCTGTAGATGAGATATTTGCAGACTTCAACGATATACCCATAGCTAGTGCCTCAATATCTCAGGTGCACAAGGCGGTTCTTAGAAACGGTGATGTGGTGGCAGTTAAGGTTCAAAAGCCTGGAATAAGGAAGGTTATAGAGACAGACATAGATATACTTTATACTCTCGCAAAGCTGATAAAGAAGCACTTTCCAGACTTTACTGCATTTGACCCTGTGGGGGTGGTGGATGAATTTGCGAAATCTATAAGGAGGGAGCTGGATTTTAAGAGAGAGGCGAGAAGTGCGCAGAGGTTTGCTGATATGTTTAAAGATGACCGTAGAATTTATGAACCTAAAATCTATGTGGACTTGAGTTCTGATATAGTCTTAGTGATGGAATTTGTTCATTTCATAAAGGTAACGGATGTAGAAAGCCTCCGGAGACACGGTATAGATACCAAAGAAGTTGCACGTAGTGGTGCGGATATCATGTTCAAACAGATATTTGTCTTTGGCTTCTTCCATGCAGACCCACATCCGGGAAATATAGGAATACTACCCGATGGTAGAATTATCTTCATGGACTTTGGTATGATGGGTAGAGTTGGAAGTGAGCTTAGAGATATATTAGGAGACCTATTTGTTGCTGCTGTGACGAAGGATGCTGATGGGATAATTAATGCTTATAGGTCCTTGGGAATGATAGATGAAAGCGTTGATGAGCGTGGCCTTAAGGAGGAGATAGAGGACTTTATTGAAGACTACTTCCATAGGCCTTTGAAAGAGATAAATATAGGTGAGGTTATAAATGAGTCTGGGATAATAGCGCTGAGGTATGGAATGAAGATACCTGCTGAGTTTGCTTTACTCGGGAAGGCACTTTTTACCATAGAAGATGTTGCGAGGATTTTGGATGAAGACTTTGATGTGTTCGCAGTGGCGCAACCTTATGTGAAAAGGATATTGCTTAACAAGTATAATCCTGAACGATTGAGAAGGGAGGCAGAAAGGGCATTCTCCGACTTACTGAAGCTTGTATATGCCTTACCGAGAAAGACAAACCGGATATTGGACAAGTTCGAAAAGGGTAATATAAGAATTCTCATAGAAAATAAAGACGTGGAGCAGATGGTAAAAGAAGTTAGGAGCTCTTCCCTCAGGATTAGCTTGAGCCTTGTCTTTGGAAGCTCTTTGATAGCCTTTTCACTGCTGTTCGGAAAGTTACACATAGCTGACTGGACATTGATCTCTGTAGCTGGAGGGTTGGGATTCATAGGCTTCTTAATATTGCTATTAAGAATTTGATATGTTAAAATGAAACAGGCCTCTGCAGGGTTATCCGTTTGCCCTGACGGTAGCTCTCGTGGAAGGCGAAAATGAAGAAGGAGGAGTTGTTATGGGGTTAAGTAAGGAGGAGAAGAACAGGATAATATCAGAGTATGGTATCCATTCAGGTGATACCGGTTCTACAGAAGTGCAGGTAGCACTTTTGACTTTTAGGATAAGAGCTCTTACTGAGCATCTCAAGAAGTTCCCAAAAGACTTGCATTCGAAGAGAGGATTGATGAAGATGGTCGGTAAGAGGAGAAGATTGCTCTACTATCTTAGGAGCAAGGACGAGAAGAGATACTATGACTTGATAAACAAGTTGGGACTTAGGAGGTAAGTTTTGTTGTCATGATCTTTGAGAGAAAAATATTGTTGGGAGAAGGCAAAGAGCTTGTCTTTCAGCTTGGCAAGGTAGCAAAGCAAGCGAATGGTGCGGCGTGGGTGAGGTTTGGTGATAATGTTGTACTTGTTACTGCAGTTATGTCCGACAAACCGAGGGAAGGAATAGATTTCTTCCCTCTTTTGGTTGATTATGAGGAGAGATTTTATGCTGCAGGTAAGATCCCGGGAGGGTACATAAAAAGAGAAGGAAAACCGAGCGATGAGGCTATACTCTCTGCGAGGCTGATAGACAGACCTATTAGACCTCTCTTTCCGGATGGGTTTTTCAATGATGTTCACATAGTTGCGACAGTGTTGTCCGTGGACATGGTTTATCAGCCTGATATACTTGCGATCAACGGGGCATCCCTTGCACTTGCGGTCTCTGACATACCTTTTATGGGTCCAGTTGCGGCTGTTAGAGTCGGTATGATTGATGGCAGGTTCATAGTTAATCCTACCTCGGAAGAGTTAGAAAGAAGCAGTATAAATCTGACAGTTGCGGGTAAAGAAGAGGGTATAGTTATGGTAGAGGCAGGGGCTAAGGAAGTCCCTGAGGATGTGATGGTAGACGCTATAGAGTTTGGTTTTGAGTACATAAAGAAGATTATAGAGGTGCAGAAGGAGATAGCAGCAGAGATTGGTAAGGAGAAGGTGGTTGTTCAGGAACCCCAAAGGGACGAAGAGCTCTTCGCAAGAGTTGTTGAATTAGCTATGGATGGCATAAATGGTGCGTTGGACATATGTGGCAAGAAAGAAAGGAACAAGGCAATTTCTCTTGTGAAATCTGGTGTTATGGAGGCCCTTGGTGAAGAGTATGTAGAAAGGGAGGCAGAGGTGAACTCTATTATAGATGAGCTTGTGAAGGGTGAAATGCGCCGCAGGATTGTGCAAGAGGGCAGGAGGGTAGATGGTAGAGGATATACTGATATAAGACCAATAACCTGTGAAGTTGGTATTCTCCCGAGAACACATGGTTCTGCCCTGTTCACTCGTGGTGAGACTCAGGCACTTGTCACAACTACGCTTGGCATGGTGGGTGAAGAGCAGCTAATAGATGGGCTCAGCACGAAAGAGTCAAAGAAGTTTATTTTGCACTATAACTTTCCACCGTATAGCGTTGGAGAGGTAAGACCTATGAGAGGTCCTGGAAGAAGAGAGATTGGGCACGGTGCCCTTGCAGAGAGGGCGATACTTGCAGTGATGCCATCTGAAGCAGAGTTTCCGTATACCGTGAGGGTGGTATCAGAGATATTGGAGTCCAATGGTTCTTCTTCCATGGCTACTGTATGTGGTAGTAGCATGGCATTGATGGATGCAGGTGTACCATTGAGGGCAGCAGTAGCTGGGATAGCCATGGGATTGATACAGGAAGGTGGTAAGACAGTGGTGCTCTCTGATATACTCGGCATGGAAGATCACTATGGTGATATGGACTTTAAGGTTGCTGGTACTACCAAGGGAGTTACTGCTCTCCAAATGGACATAAAAGTGCCTAATATATCTACGGATACCATGCGTAGGGCTTTAAGGCAGGCGCATGAAGGTAGGATGTTTATTTTGGATAAGATGAATAAGGCTATAGATAAGCCACGTGATAGCCTTTCTCCTTATGCTCCTTCCATAATAGTGACTACTATAAGCCCTGACAAGATAAGTAGTGTTATTGGTCCTGGCGGAAGGGTGATAAAGGACATCATAGAAAGAACAGGTGTGAAGATAGATATAGAACAAGATGGAACTGTATACATAGCCTCCACCACTCAAGAAGGGGGGCAGGAGGCATTAGAGATAATAAAGGATATAACCACTGATTATAGTGAAGGGGATGTCCTTCTGGGCAAAGTTGTGAGGACAACGGATTTTGGTGCCTTTGTGCAGCTACCAAATGGGAAGGAAGGACTACTTCACATCTCTGAGATCGACCATAAAAGAATAAGGAGAGTTGAGGACGAGCTTCATGTGGGTGATGAGGTAATGGTTAAGGTCAAAAACATTGATAAGCTTGGAAGGATAAATCTTAGCAGGAAAGAACTGTTGCCAAAGTCGGAACAACAGGTAGAGAGAAAGAACAGAGGTTACCACAGTAGGAGACGCCCTGGCAGATGAGAAATAGTATCGATGTGATTAGCGTGTTGATAAAGAGGGAAAGGGATGATATCCCTTTCCCTGCTTATATGACAGAAGGTGCAGCAGGTGTTGACCTCTGTGCAGCAGAGGATTGTGAACTAAAACCAATGGAGTTTAAGGCAATATCTACGGGTATAAGGATTGCACTCCCTGAGGGGTACGAGGCACAGATAAGGCCGAGAAGTGGACTTGCGGCAAGGTTTGGCATTACGGTGTTGAATTCGCCAGGGACTGTTGACTCTGACTATAGAGGGGAAGTCAAAGTGATACTAATAAACCTTGGTCGAGAGGTATTTCGCATAAAGAGAGGAGATAGAATTGCTCAGATGGTCGTGCAACCTGTTAGTAGGGTGAAGTTTGTTGAGGTAGATGTGCTTCCTGAGACAAGACGGGGTGAAGGGGGGTTTGGTTATACCGGGATATAGGAGGCTAAAGGTTATACCTCTGGGAGGCATAGGTGAGATAGGTAAGAACATGATGGTGTTGGAGTACGATGAGGATATAGTAGTGATAGATGCAGGGCTTATGCTTCCACAGGAGTTTGGGTTTGGTATAGATTTTGTTATTCCCGACATATCCTACCTTGTAAAGAACAGGGATAGGATAAGGGGAATAGTGATAACGCATGGACATGAAGACCACATAGGTGCCCTACCTTATATACTTCCGGAGATAGGTACCCCTCCTATATATGCTACGAACTTTACCATGGCACTCATCAGAGCAAAGTTGGACGACAAGGGTGTTTCTTATGGAAATGAGCTCAATGTGATCAAACCGATGGATAGAGTTAGGCTTGGTGTCTTCACGGTTGAGTTTATAAGGGTGTGCCACAGCATACCTGATGGAGTAGGTTTGAAGATTCATACACCGGTGGGTATAGTAGTGCATACTGGCGACTTTAAGATGGACCAAAGCCCTGTGGACGGTGAGCTTATGGATTATTACAGCTTTGTTAAGACCGGGAGAGAGGGAGTCTTATTGCTTATGTCAGATAGCACTAATGCTACTTATCCCGGTGTCACTCCTTCAGAGAGGGAAGTTGGAAAGTCACTGGAAAATGTGTTTGACATAAAAAAAGGTAGGATAATAGTGGCTTCTTTTGCCTCTAATGTTCACAGGATTCAACAGGTGCTTATGGCAGCGTTTCACCACAACAGAAAGGTGTTCCTGGTGGGAAGGAGTCTGATAAATATAGTTTCCATTGCTGAGGAACTTGGTTATATATCTATACCGGAGGGTTTGATAGCACCTATAGAAACTATTCATTCTTTTCCACCAAACAGGATTGTTGTTATAACTACTGGTAGCCAGGGAGAATCCTTATCCGGACTTGTGAGAATGGCAAGAGGAGAGCATAGGTATGTAGATATTGGGAAAGGTGATGTGGTCATCATCTCTGCCACGCCGATACCGGGGAATGAGTATATGGTGAATAAGGTGGTTAATAGGCTCTTTTTAAAAGGTGCAGATGTTGTATATGCAGATGATTGGGGGCTACATGTTTCTGGACATGGAGGGGCAGAGGAATTAAAGATGATGCTTACATGGGTTAAGCCTAAGTATTTTGTGCCTATTCACGGGGAGCCGAGGCATATACTTGAACATGCTAACTTAGCGGAAGAGGTGGGTGTTGATAGGGATAACATATTTATATTGAGAAATGGTGATGTGCTGGAGTTGGACAGGGATGATGCCTTTATTTCTGGGCACATAAATGTGGGAGCTGTATCTATAGAAGGTAGTACCTTGGTCGATGTAAATGAAGCGTTTATGGTTGAAAAGGTGAAACTGGCGAATAATGGTGCCGTGTTTGTTTCGGTTGGTGTTGCAGAAGATGGTAAATTGAAGTCGTTGCCGAGTATCAAGACTATTGGGGTACCTGATATACCTAATGAGATAATAGACAGGTGCAAGCAGGCGATAACGGATGTTGTTAATAGAGGGTTGTATATTTCTGAAGAAGAGGTTGAAAGTGCGATAACCAACAGCATCAGGAAGTTGTTAAAGAGGGCTATGGGTATTACACCTGTTGTGATTGGAAGTGTTGTAAGAATCGAATAAAATTTAGGGGAGATGGTGATGAGGATTTCTTTCGGGACGGGATTGCTTATAGTAGTAATAGGGGGTATCATAGGACTTCTTGTAGGAGATGTAATCCTGCGATTCCTTCCCTCGTGGGCACCTTACTTGAGGGTATTCAATGTCGGATTTAACCTTAGTGATGTTAATCTCTATTTTGCAGTATTTGCACTGAAGCTCTACTTAAAGGTAAACATCGCTGCAGTTGTAGGTATGGCTGTTGCACTGTGGGTGTTTGTGGGTCCGAGGGGTAGGAGATGAAACTTATCCTTGCCTCTTCTTCTCCCAGAAGGCAGGATATACTTTCTTCTCTTGGTGTTCTATTTGATGTGGCAGTTCCACATGTTGATGAGAGAGGTCTACTCCGTATTCCCTATGAGGATGCAGTAGTAGAAATAGCTGTTGAAAAGGTTAAGTCTGTTGCGAATGTTATCAGAAATGCGGTTGTTCTGGCAGCAGACACAGTTGTTGTTGTGGATGACAGGGCTCTGGGTAAGCCGGTAGATAGAGAGGATGCAAGAGACATGCTAAAACTCCTTGCAGGTAGAGTGCATGTGGTAGTTACTGGATTAGCCCTTTATAGAGAGGGAAAAGTTTTTACATCTAAGGAGATTACAAAAGTCTGGTTTTGTGATATGAGTGACGATGATATAGAATTTTACCTCAACACAACCGAGCCCATGGATAAGGCGGGGGGATATGCCATTCAGGGTTATGGATCGATGTTCATAAAAAGGATAGATGGTTGTTATTTTAATGTGGTTGGACTACCTGTTTTCAGATTGCGTATGCTTTTTCAACAGGCAGGGCTTAATATTGTTGACTTTATGAAAGAGGGGTAATGCCGAATGAAGAAGAAGTTCTTGTATGTGCTTATTCTTGCTGCTCTTGTAGTTTCAGGTTATCTTGTTTACCATAGGTACGAGGTAGAAAAAACCAATAGGATAGTTGCTCTTGCAGTAGACCTTTCAGACCTTAAATTGCTTGCAAGGAGAAATGGTGTTCCGCTTCAATATTTACTGAGGAAAGTCAAGAGTACGGGTATAAATGTTGTAGGCGTCAGTATGGACACTGTAGGTTCTTTGGTGCAAGATGGAAAGATTGCGCTGTTTAGTGGAAGGGAGTTTGCATTCTTTGGAGATGGTAGAGTTTCTGTACCTCCATACTATAGCTGCATAGTTATACCGGATAAAGATAGTGCGCTGATAAAGAGGTTGAAGTTCAATCTGAGTGCTGTGTGGAAGGAACCGGAAATGAAGGTGTTTCGTTATAGGAAGTATGTAGTAATAGCGGTGCCTTCGGATAAGGAGGATATACTGACATTTCCTGCTGGTTTTTCCAGTGCGGATATAGATATTGTTCGAGGTGTTGGATATGAGATTGTGTTGAGACCTATAAATAGGCAGAACGCTTCGGCTTCGTGGTATAAAAGTGTCTTGGATTTCGTCGCTAATAGTAATGTTTCGCGTGTGGTTGTTTTTGGTGGAGTGGAGGTGCTTGGTTATCCTGTCCACATCAAGGACGTTGCTAAACTCATGAAGTCTAAACACCTTTACTTTGGAGAGGTGGAGTTTTCCAATCAACTTGGCGAGAAGGCTCTTGCTATGTATATGATGCCAGATGTACTTAGGGTGCACAGTATATCTTCTGATGAGATGTTGGACATGACGGTTCCAAGGGCGGTTGCCCGCTATCTCAGGGCGGTAAAGGAAAGAGATATGAGAATACTTTATATACGGCCGTTCCTTGTACCGGATCCAGCTCCGATCTCTATGAATATGGAGTACTTCAAGAGAGTGGCTCATGCAATCAGACATGCAGGTTTTACCATTGGGATGCCTAAGCCGTTACCTGTATGGTGGAATATGCCGTACTTTATACTTGTAATACTCCTTGGCGTGGCTGCTGGTATGACTCTTGCCTACGAGCTCTTCTTCCCGTTGAGTGATAGATATAGGTGGATATATCTCCTCTTGTTTGCACTCATTCAGGTAAACTTTTTCTTCCAGAAAGGGTTTGTATTTGCAGAGCAGTTTTCTGCGCTACTTGCAGCTGTTGTATTTCCGTTTCTGTCAGTGGCTGTGATATCACGGGACGTAGATAACGCTAAAGCGTTGTCAGTAAAGATGGTTGTTGTGTCTCTGTTGAAGGTTGTGGTTGTCTCCCTGATTGGTGGTATCTTTATCGCTGCCATGCTTGGGCAGACGGCGTTTATGCTGAAGGTGTTTGAGTTCAGAGGAGTGAAAGTTGCTTATGTATTTCCGTTGCTTGGTATACTTTTGTACTACTACATTCGAAAGGATGGATGGAGTGGTATAAGAGATTTCTGGGATAGGCCTCTTTATGTACAAGAGTTTGTTGGACTTTTGTTGCTCGTGGGTGCGTTGGGTATATACGTTCTGAGGAGTGGTAATTTCTCTGTGGTGCCTGTTACTCATGGAGAGGAGCATTTGAGAGATGTGCTTGAAAACCTCTTGTGGGCAAGGCCGAGGTTTAAGGAAATAGCAGTGGGGTATCCGGCTTTGGCTGTGTTGTTTATCTTGTCGTCTATTGGTTATAAGAGGTATGAACCGTGGTTTGCAATGATAACAGGTATTGCATCTATCTCTGTGGTTAATACATTCTGCCACATACATACTCCAATTGCCTATTCGGTGATTAGGACATTGAACGGTGTATGGGTGGGAGTAGTTGAGGTAGTGGTGATAGTGCTCGTTTACAAAGGAATAAATGGTATTATCCAGATTATGAAGTTACCCATGGGAAAACCCACTTACAAGAGCAAGAAATGAAGGTGGTAATATCTGGATATTACGGTTTTGACAATATAGGAGATGAGGCCATACTACAATCTCTAATTGCACTTCTACGATCTGCATGCAAGGACATACAGATCGTAGTGTTCAGTGAGGACCCACCTGTCACGAGTGAAAGATACGGGGTACGTTCGGTCAAGAGGGATAGCTTTACCCATGTGTTTAAGGAAATAGCAACTGCTTCCCTTTTTTTTAATGGGGGAGGTGGGATTATACAGGATGTTACAAGCAGATGGAGTCCATTGTACTATCTTTCTCTGTGGCAGGCTGCACACCTTTTTGGTAAGAGGAGCTGGGTGTGGGGGCAGGGTATAGGACCGCTAAAGTCCAGGCTTTATTGGTGGTGGTTGAAGCAGCTCCTTCGTAGTACAGATGTCATAGGGGTGAGAGATGTACACTCTTATGATATAATTAAAAGTCTCGGAATAGATGAGAGAAGACTTTACCTCTCTGAAGATGTAGTTTTTGCCTTTTCAGAAATCCCAACGCCGCAGAACCATATTGATGGTCCTATTGCTATTGTAATAAGGAAGTGGTTAGGAGCGGAGGAGTTTGTAAATAGGCTGATCTCGAAGCTGAAAGTATTGGGTAAGAAGCTACTTATCGTATCGTTCTCTAAAGGGGATGAACACTTTCTCCGGGAGGTTGGTAGTAAGTTTGAGGATGTGGAGTTGCTCATGCCGAGGAGTGTGGGTGAGGCGTTTAGGATTATATCCAGAGTTGGTGTTGTTGTGGGGATGAGGCTGCATTCCTTGATATTTTCGTCTTTGTTGTCTGTTCCTTTTGTTGGGGTGGGTTATGATCCAAAAGTATCGTTGTTCTGTGAGAAGATGGAAATGAACTGTTTCCCCATCAGTAGAGCTTCTTTGGATGGGATTGTGATGGCAGTTAGGAGATTGTATGACGGTTATGATGAGTATGCAGCTCGACTTCTTTCCAAGGCAGAGAGTACAAGAAAGAGGTGTGTAGAAAATTTTGGTGTTGCTTGGAAGAGGTGGCGAGATGAAACAGGAATTTCTGGAGATATCTAATTATGTGGGGGACATTAGGAAGATTGTTGAGCGAAGGGCATCTATGCCTTTGATTTATGGTAGTGGTGTGGGTTTTGGATCATCTTTTGCTGAGATGGTTTCGGTTTTGTGTTTTTATGCGAAGAGGGGTTCAAGGGTGATATTTGGTGGAGAAATGTTTGAGCAGATCTATCTTTCATTTCTTGAGTGCTGTGGTATTATTGATAAAGATGTAGGGTTGCTTGAGGCAGGAAGTAAAGAAGGTATATTCTTTGTAGAAGATGGTGTTGCTGCATTTGAGGTAGCTAATATTGTTAGTGTTAGTGATAAGGGACAGAAGAGATATGTAGTACTGTTGTTAGATGAATCTGTTATGGTGGAAGAGGGTGTGTGGGACAGGGTTGTTTTTTCCTCGAGGTATCGTTTAGAGAATTTGCTCGTTTTTATAGCGTACATGGGAAATATGGACTTCAGGATAATGCCTATTGCAGATAAGTGGAGATCATTTGGTTGGGGCTTTTTTGAGGTAAATGGTAATAGTTTGGAACACTTGTTGCGTGCCATAAGGGACGCAGGTAAGTATAAGGGGTCTCCAGTAGCTGTGCTTTCTTATTTGGCATGTGCGAGAGGGTAGGTGTTTGGCTTGATAAAGATGTTTGGTGTTACGAAGGTCTTTTCGGGTAACATAGTAGCACTTAGAGACATAGACTTGCACATTAGGAAAGGGGAGTTCGTTTTTCTTGTTGGTCCCACTGGCTCTGGAAAAACGACGTTGATGAGGCTTATATATAAGGATATTGTACCAACTAAGGGTCAGGTCTATGTGGGTGGTGAAAATCTTCAAAAGTTGAAGAACTCACATATACCTTACTTTAGGAGGGATATAGGTGTTGTCTTTCAAGATTATAAGTTGATAGAGGATAAAACTGTATTTGAGAATGTGGCATTTGTGCTTGAAGTCATTGGGGTACCTAAGAGGGAATGTGAGAGCAGGGTTATGGAGGTTTTAGATAGGGTGAAGGTAGCACATAGGAGGTACCTATATCCACATCAGCTTTCTGGTGGCGAGCAGCAGAGGGTAGCAATTGCAAGGGCTATAGTGAAGCAACCGTCTATATTGCTTAGCGATGAGCCTACTGGGAATCTGGATCCAAAGACTGCATGGGATATAATGGAGATATTCAGAGACATTAACATACAAGGCACTACTGTACTTATTGCGACCCATAATAAGACGATCGTTGATGCCATGAAGAAGCGGGTAATAGCTTTGAAAAATGGTAGTATAGTTAGTGACCTTGAGGAAGGGATGTATGGGTTTTGAGTAGATTGGCGTATTTTTTAAAGGAGGCATTTATAAATTTCTGGAGACATAAGCTAATGAGTTTTATAGCTATCTTTACTGTATTTGTTACACTATCAACTCTGGGGATGTTTGGCCTTTTGCTTTTAAACCTGAATTACTCCCTGAAGATGGTGCAGGGACAGGTTAGGGTGACGATTTTCCTAAAAAATGGTTTGTCTAAGGAAGCTATACAGGATGTTGGTAAAAGGCTTTCTGCATTAAATATAGTGAAAGATGTGAAGTTTATTAGCAAAAACACTGCATACAGAAGGCTACAGGAGGAACTGGGGAGAGAAAAATACATACTCTCTACTTTAGAATATAACCCTTTGCCGGATTCGTTTGAGGTAAAGTTGGTTTCTCCCATGTATGCTTCTACCCTTAGTAGGAGGGTATTGTCTTGGAAAGAGGTCTCTGAAGTCGTGTATGCGCGGGAGATAGTGGATAAATTGATTGCACTTATAGGTATTGTAAAGAAGATAGGTATAGCTGTTGTGTTTATACTGGGATTAGCTGCACTCCTAATCATAGTGAACACTATAAGGTTGATGGTGCTTTCACGACAAGAAGAGATAGAGATAATGAAGTTAGTGGGTGCAACTTCGTGGTTTATAAGGATGCCTTTTGTGATAGAGGGTGTGTTTCAGTCCTTCATTGGTGCAGCTCTGTCATCTGCGCTGATATTTTATGGTTATGTGTGGCTCGTGAAGAACATTGTGTGGAGATTTCCTTTTATCCCGCTTGTACTTGACGCAAAACCAATTCTATACGTAATAGTGGTTGTTGTAATATTTGGAGTATTGGTAGGGTTATTTGGTAGTCTTCTCGCTATTCAGAGATTCGTTGGGGGTAGGAGCTTTGTCAAGAAGGAGTAAGCTCCTATTTTTGCTGCTTTTCGCTTTTTTTTCCCTTTATGGGGAGGCTTTTGCTGTTAATTATGATCTTATGATTCGAGAGAAGGAGTCCATTTTGAGGCGGATGGAGAAGCAGTTGAAATACCAACAGTACCTGATACTCAAGTATAAGCACGAAGAAAGGGATATATTGAAGCAGATGGAGATCGTAGATAGAAAAATAAATAGGCAAAGCGTATTGATATCCTTGACTGTGTTGAGGATAAAGAAGGTAAAGGCACAGATGTCTGACTTGAGGAAAGAGTTGGCGAAGTTGGATAAGGACCTCAAAGCGGTTAAGGGTATGCTTGCTGTGAGGATAAGGGACATGTATATGTACGGCAAGGTAGGATACCTTGAAATAGTTCTTGGGGCAAAGGACTTTGGGGATCTTGTTACGAGGTTCAAATTCATAAAACTGTTGGCTAAAGAAGATGTGGAGTTGGCCAACAGGATAATGAAGATACGTGCTGAAAAGGAGAAGGTACTTTCTAAGTTAGCAGTTAAAGTTGAGGAACTTAATAAACTCAAGGTGTCTTTGCTTTCGCAGAAAAGAACTCTTGTGCGTCAGAGGGCATATAAAGAGAAGCTCCTAAATGAAGTTAGGCACAAGAAGGCGTTTTACAAAAGAGCTTATAAGGTTTACAAAAACTCCATAGTCCAGCTCAGGAATGTTATTCGTGAGTTATATCGTAAGAAGGAAGAACAAATGCGCATGAAGAAGTCTCCTTACCACATTGTTCCCACTTACACGAGGGGTAAATTGCAATGGCCTGTTATAGGCCCAGTCACTTCTGGATATGGTATGAGGGTACATCCCATATTTCATACTTACACATTTCATTCTGGTATAGACATTTCAGTGCCTGTGGGTACGCCTGTTAGGGCACCTGCTGATGGGGTAGCTATGTATGTGGGGTGGATAGCTGGTTTTGGTAAGGTTTTAATATTGGATCACGGAGGTGGGCTTTCTACTGTGTATGCACACCTTAGTAGTGTCGTTGTTAAGGTAGGGCAGAGGGTTAAAACGGGGCAAATAATTGCATATACAGGGACATCTGGGTTGTCTACAGGTCCGCACCTGCACTTTGAGGTGCGTGTTAATGGAAAACCTGTTAACCCCCTTAGATGGCTAAAGAGGAGGTAGTTTGCAATGAAAAGACGCATTTTTGCAGGTTTTGTTATTTTTCTTATCTTAACTGTTGTTATGGTTGGGACATCGTTTTCTGACACCAAGAATTCGTCAGGGACTTTGAAGCACAAGATTACGGCGGCTGACATAGAGAAGCTCTTGACAGTTTTTAGCATTGTGAAGAACAACTATGTAGATGAAAACAAGATAGATGTAGTTAAAATGATTTACGGTGCTGCTAAGGGGTTAGTCGCTGCAATAGGTGATCCTTATACGAGGTTTGTTTCGCCAGATGAGTATAGAGAAGAAGAGATAAACCTTGAGGGTAATTTTGGTGGTTTGGGTATAGTTATTACGTCCGATAGTGAAGGTAGGATAGTAATTGTCTCTCCCATAGAGGGTACCCCTGCTTACAGGGCAGGTTTGAAAGAAAAAGATGAGATCGTCAAGGCAGATGATAAGATACTTCGTGGTATGAGTTTGATGAAGGTTGTAAAGATTCTTAGAGGGAAACCTGGTACCAAGGTTACCATATGGGTGAAGAGAAAAGGAGTAGAGCATCTATTAAAATTTGTTATTACCAGAGCTATAATTCATGTGCCAGTTGTAAAATACAAAATGTTGAGCCATAAGATAGGATACATAAGATTGGTGCAGTTTAATAGTGAGGCTGGTCCAAAGATGAAAGAAGCCATAAGAAAATTGTATAAGAAGGGTATGAAGAGGATAATCCTTGACCTTAGGAATAACCCCGGTGGCCTTCTGAGGGAGGCAGTGGAGGTTGCCTCTTTGTTTATACCGAAGGGAGTTATCGTTTCTACGAAGGGAAGAACCATTCAGAGTTACAATGTATACTTTGCACTGGGTGGTGCTATACCTAAGTATCCAATGGTGGTCCTTGTCAACGGGGGGACAGCGAGTGCCTCCGAAATAGTGTCTGGAGCGCTTCAGGATTATGGCAGGGCTTTGTTGGTTGGGACAAAGACATTTGGTAAGGGTAGTGTTCAGAGCATATTCACACTGTCTGATGGTTCAGCCGTGTTTGTTACCATTGCTTATTATTATACACCAGCTGGCAGGATGATACACCATAAAGGACTTAAACCAGATATAGTGGTAAGACAACCAGCAAAGGGAAAAGCAGACCTCCAGCTGAAGATGGCAAAGTACATTCTGCTGCACTGGAAGAGGTATTCTAAGAGGCTTCACAACAGGGTTCCAATGAACTTGAGAGAAGGGAGCAAAGATGCCAAGGATACCCAGAAAAACACTAAGGATATATATTCTGTTCGTGATTTTATCCTTCTTGGGTATATTGATAGGATTAGATGTAGCGTTTTGGATGCATAAAAAGGTGTGGAGGGGCCGTGTAAATGTCGTCTTAAAGTTGGTTCCTAATAGTTTGGGAGTTGGTGGCAAGGAGAGTGTAAAAGGTAAGGTTAGTTTGAAAGCTGTTAAAACTCACTGGAAGGCAAGACTTGCGATAGTCATTGACGATTTTGGATACCCTTCAAAGAGCTATCCATACTTTGTTAAACTTGATGCACCAATAAATATTTCTATACTACCCAATCACAGGTTGTCCTCAGTGATAGCTGTGCTCGCTCACAGAAATGGAAAGGAAGTTTTACTACATCTTCCTATGCAACCTTATGGTAGGAGTCATCTGGAAAAAAATACTATAATGAAATATATGAAGAAAAAACAGATAGAGAGGATAGTTGAAAGTGATATAGACTCTATCCCTTACATTGAAGGGGTTAATAATCATATGGGATCTCTTATTACCGAAGACAAAAGAATAATGGAGATAGTGTTATCGATTATAAAGAGAAAGGGACTGTACTTTATTGACAGTAGGACAAGCTACAGATCTATAGCATACAGACTTGCAAAGAAGTTGAAGCTTAGGGCAGGGTATAACTCCCTCTTTATTGATAATAGAAGGGATAGAGACTTTACTATGGATTACATTCTCAGAGCGGCTATGATTGCGTTGAGGAAGAAGAGGATTATAGTTATAGGACATGACTGCATGAGTACATTTATTGCGATACGCGATATGCTTCCTCGACTCAGAAGATTGGGGGTAAAACTCTCGTTTGCATCTGAGGTGGTACATTAGCCTAATGGAGGTGTCTTTTGAATGTTGATAGCAGTTGTTGGACTTCAATGGGGAGATGAAGGGAAAGGTAAGATAGTGGATCTACTTTCAGAGGGTATGGATGTAGTGGTTAGGTATCAGGGAGGAAGCAATGCCGGTCATACCGTGGTTGTTAATGGGAAGAAGTTTGTGTTTCATCAGTTGCCTTCAGCTGCCCTCTATCCGAAAACGATTGTTATAGGGGGAGGCGTTGTGCTTGATCTTGAGGCACTGTTTGATGAGATTTCTGAACTTGGTAATGCACTCAAGGCGTCTGTGCGTCTGGACTACAGGGCGCACCTTATCATGCCATATCATAAGTTACTGGATAAACTCGAGGAAGAGCAGAGAGGGAAACAGAGAATAGGTACGACACAGAAGGGTATAGGTCCTGCTTATGTAGATAAGGTAGCGAGAATTGGGATAAGAGTTTCCGATCTGATGGATGAGAGGACCTTCGTTGATAAACTTTCGGCAGTGCTTGAGGTGAAGAATGCTGTACTTTCTCGACTTTACGGGGCAAATCCGCTGTCTTTTGATGAGGTGTGTGAGAGGTATCTCTCCTATAGAGAGAAGATAAGGGAGATGGTAGAGGATACAACATATCTACTCTTTGATGCCTATAAAAATGGAAGGAGTATTCTGTTTGAAGGAGCGCAGGGCACGTTGCTTGACATGAGTATGGGAACATATCCGTATGTAACCTCTTCTCACCCTGTAGTTGGTGGCATTGCTGTTGAAATTGGATTTCCTGCGAATCTGTTGGATAGAAGGATTGGTATATTTAAGGCTTATACTACAAGGGTAGGTGAAGGACCTTTCCCCACTGAGGTAAGAGGGAAGGTGGGAGAGTTTATAAGACGGAGGGGTAATGAATTTGGAGCGACCACTGGTAGACCCAGGCGGTGCGGGTGGTTAGACCTTCCAGCGTTAAAGTATGCGGTGATGATAAATGGTATAAATGAGCTTGTTATGACAAAACTGGATGTACTCAGTGGGTTAGATGAGATAAAGGTATGCGTTGGGTATGAGATAGATGGAAGGTTGTTTGACAGATTTTCCACTGAGCATCCCTTTCTTCGTAGGGTTGTTCCTCGATATGTTACGCTTTCTGGGTGGAAGGAGGATATCTCTCATGTTAGAGATTTTGGGATGCTTCCTGACGATGCAAAACGGTATGTTGAGTTCCTCGAGAAACAGCTTGGAATTAGGATTTCTATGGTAGGAGTAGGCCCAGAGAGGGAGGGGATTCTTAGGTTGTAGATGATTGTTGCAGAGATAGACTTTATGACCCCTGCTGACCTTGATGAAGTGATACAAATAGAGCAGGAATCCTTTTCCTCCCCTTGGAGCTTGGAGATGTTTAGGGAAGAGCTGCGCAAAGGTGAGGGTGTATTTTACATCGTTGCTCGGTTGAAAAACAGAGTGGTGGGGTATGGTGGAATTTATATCATTGATAGAGAGGCACACATCACCACGATTGCAGTGGCAAAGGCGTATAGGGGACATAGAATAGGTGAGCAGCTTCTTGTGGCTTTAATAGAGATAGCCAAGTATAGTAGCTGCAAGAGAGTGGTACTTGAGGTGAGAATTTCTAATGTGATTGCGATAAACCTTTACAAGAAGTACCATTTTAAGGTGGTAAAATTGATACATGGGTATTATCGTGATAACGGAGAAGATGCGGCTTTCATGGCTTTAACGCTGTGATGGGGGGTAAAGGAAATGAGGAAGAGGTTTGGCGATATTCTGGTGGAGTCCGGAACGGTCTCACAGGCACAGCTTGCAGATGCCTTGGATGAGCAGAAAAGGAGCAAAAAACGTTTGGGTGAAATACTTGTGTCTAAGGGAGTATTAGACGAGGATGCCATTGCAGATGTACTTTCTAACCAGTTGCGACTTGAGAGGGTGCGTTTAAAGAACACCGTTATCTCACCTGAGGTTGTAAGGATAATACCTGAGAGTGTGGCAAGGAGATATAATGTTGTGCCTATATCAGTTCACGGAGATACATTGAAGGTTGCCTTCTCTGATCCACTGGATGTGAAGGCACAGGACGAGCTGTCCTTTCTTACTGGATACAGAATCGAGCCTGTGGTTGCGACTCCTTCGGAGATATCTCGAACAATAGAGAATTTGTATTCCATAAAGGAAGAGGCAAGAAAGCTTGTTGAATCGATAGCGGCAAGCAGAAAGGAGGCTGTACCAGAGGCAGAAGTTGAGGAAAATGCCCCTGTTGTAAAGCTCGTTAATTATATCGTAACGAGAGCAGTGGAAGAAAGGGCGAGTGATATACACTTTGAGCCCCAAGAAAATGGTCTCATTATCAGGTATAGAGTAGATGGATTGCTTAGATATGTTGAACACTTCTCTCTTGACATGGCTTCTCCCGTTGTCTCCCGTTTGAAGATAATGGCGAATATGGATATAGCGGAAAAGAGATTACCTCAGGATGGTAGAGTTGTTCTTAAGGTGAATGGCAAAGATGTGGATATAAGAATCTCTACTTTGCCAACAGTATATGGTGAAAAGGTTGTATTGAGATTACTTGACAGGTCGAGCGTACTAATAGGGCTTGAGAAATTAGGACTCCTTGAGGACGATATGGAGAAGATCTCTGAAATGATAAACCATCCTTACGGTATGCTGCTAGTTACAGGTCCTACGGGTTCTGGTAAAACGACTACGCTTTACTCCATATTGAATAGGTTGGCGAAGGAAGAATACAATGTGGTAACTGTAGAAGACCCTGTTGAGTATCAACTGAAGGGGATAAATCAAGTTCAGGTCAATGAGAAGGCGGGTTTGTTGTTCTCTACAGCATTGAGATCTATTCTTCGACAGGACCCTGATATTATAATGGTAGGTGAGATAAGAGACTATGAGACTGCGGAACTTGCAGTAAGGGCAGCGTTAACCGGGCATTTTGTTCTGTCTACACTTCATACGAATGATGCCCCTGGTGCGCTTACAAGGTTGATGGATATGGGAGTTGAGCCCTTCCTCATTGCTTCCTCGGTGGTTGGGGTGGTTGCACAGAGGCTTGTGAGGAAGATATGCGAATATTGTAAGGAGTCGTATGTTCCGAATTCAGAGGTTATAGTTGACAACGACCTTCCAGAAGGTTCGGTTCTTTACAGGGGTAAGGGATGTGAGCAGTGCAGACTTTCTGGATATCGTGGTAGAACTGCAATATTTGAGGTGATGAGGATGAGTGAGCAGATATCTGCCCTTGTGATGAAGAAGGCGTCTTCGGGAGAGATAAGACAGGTAGCAATAAGGGAGGGAATGCGGACATTATTCGAAGATGGTAAGATAAAGGCGCTTTCGGGTATTACCACATTGGAGGAGGTTTTAAGGGTATCTAAGAGTTAGGAGGTGCTATTAACATGGATAGGATTCTTTCTATTGCTGCAAAGAGAGGTGCATCTGATGTTCACATAGTTGTGGGCTTGCCTCCGATATTCAGGATAGATGGAGTCCTTGTTCCTATGGAGGGTGAACCTGTAACGCCACAGGAGGCAAAGAGACTTATATTTTCGGTTATGGACGAAAAGCAAAGGAACAAATTTCTTTCCGAGAAAGAGCTCGACTTTGCCTATGCCCTTACAGAAGAGCTGCGTTTTAGGGTGAATCTTTTCTTTGAACGGGGCAATGTAGGTGCTGCTTTTAGAGTGATACCGAATAGGATCAGGAGTATAGAGGAACTTGAGTTGCCGTTGGTTTTGAAGGATTTCGCAAAGAAGGATAGGGGTCTTATCCTTGTTACTGGTCCTACGGGTAGTGGGAAGAATACCACTTTGGCAGCTATGCTGGACTTTATAAATACGAATTATGCTAAGAGGATTGTTACTATAGAGAATCCCACCGAGTATCTCCATACGCATAAGAAGTCTGTTATTACACAGAGGGAGGTTGGTAGTGATACTGCGTCCTTTGCGGAAGCTATAAGACGAGTTTTAAGACAGGATCCAGATGTAATCCTTATAGGTGAGATGAGAGATTTGGAGACCATAGGGGCTGCAATAACTGCTGCAGAGACTGGGCACCTTGTCATGTCTACACTCCACACACCAGATGCTCCCCAGAGTATAGATAGGATTATAGATGTCTTTCCTCCATCTCAGCAACATCAGATAAGGATGCAGCTTTCAATCGTCTTGGAGGGTATAGTCGCACAACGCTTGCTTCCTCGGGTTGGTGGAGGTAGGATTGTTGCCACAGAGGTGTTGGTTGGAACTCCTGCTGTCAGGAATCTCATAAGGGAGGGAAAGACAGAGCAACTCTATTCTGTTATTCAAACTGGTGCGAAATTTGGGATGCACACAATGGATCAGGACCTTGCAAGGTTGTATAGGAATGGGAAGATAGATAGAGAAACACTTCAGATGAGTGCCAAAAATATCTCTAATGTGCAGGTGTAGTGCATGGGAGACTTTAGGTATAGGGCTAAAGATAGATCGGGGATGATAGTTGAGGGTATCTTGGAGGCAGGAAGTAGGGCAGAAGCAGTTGCTAAACTCACTGAAAACGGATTGTATCCTGTTTTTTTACGACCTTATAGAAAGGGTGTTCTTAGTAAGAATGTAAGTATAGGGGTTTTGAATCCTGTAAAACTCAGAGATGTGGTTGTATTTAGCAGGCAGTTTGCTGTTATGTTAAAGGCTGGCTTACCCGTTGCAGATGCGTTGAGAGTACTTGTTGACCAGACAGAAAATCCGAAATTGGCAAATATAATCTCGGAGATGAGGCGGAGGGTAGAAGAAGGTGAGACTTTGTCAGATACATTGATGCGCTATCCAAGAGTGTTTTCTAACCTCTATGTTACCATGGTTAGGGCAGGTGAAGCAGGTGGTATGCTGGATGCGTCTCTTGAGAGATTGGCAACATACCTTGAGAAGGAGCTTGCCCTGAGAAGAAAAGTAGCTTCTGCTATGTTTTATCCGGTTGTATTAATAACGGTGTCTGTTTCAGTAATTGTGCTTCTGTTAACCTTTGTTATACCAAGGTTTGTGGTTGTGCTCAAAGGATTGAATGTGCCATTGCCAGTTATAACCCAGAGGGTGTTGGCGTTTCAGCACTTCTTTGATGAGTACAAGTGGCTTATTGCCATTTCCGTATTGGCGATAGTTGTGCTTTTGTATGTCCTTTCTAAGTTGCCTTCTTTGAAACTCTTTTTTGACAGAATGAAGCTTAGAACGCCAATTATCGGTGCACTGAGGAGAAAGGTGGTTGTAGCCAGGTTTAGTCGTACGCTGGGGGCACTGGTTGGTGCAGGTGTGCCACTGCTTGATGTACTTGAGATTGTTGCGAGGATATCAGGCAATGAGGTAATCGCTCAGGCAGTCATGTCTGCGAGGACAAGGGTTAGAGAAGGACAGGCTTTGGGCGAATCCCTTGAGCTTACGGAGGTCTTTCCTCTAATGGTTACTAAGATGATAACTGTGGGAGAAACGACCGGTAATGTGGAGGAAATGGCTATGAAGGTAGCTGACTTCTTTGATGAAGAGGTGGAGACGAAAGTTGCTGCCCTGTCCGCTGCACTTGAGCCGTTGCTTATTATAATTGTTGGAAGTATTGTAGGATTCATTGCGTTGTCGATGTTTTTGCCACTTTTCAACCTTATCGGAGGTCTTGCAACGAGATAGTTGACTACTCTTCTTTGTTTAATGATGTAATAACCTTTTCAGCCTTTCTCTTTATTCTCTGTAGGGCATTATCCACAGACTTCACTCTGCAACCGATTTCTTTTGCTATGTCGTCATAGCTGTCCATCATCATGTAGTAAACGAGGACTTTCTTTTCCATGGGTGTAAGTGTTTTTAGTATAAGCTTTACTGTGTTTAGTGCTTCTTCTTTCTCTGCAACGATCCTCTCGGGATCTACGGCGGTAGCACTCTCTATGGTCTCTCCTAACATCCTCCCATTTTCCTCTTGCCAGGTGGTTCCGTGAATAGAGAAGTAAGCATTTAAAGGTATGTTTTTCTGCCTGTTTGCAGACTTTATAGCACTTATAACTCTTCTCTTTATGCACAGTGTTGCGAAGGACTTAAAGGATGACTTTTCCCTTTTATAGTCCTGGATTGCACTAAGAAGTCCTATCATGCCTTCTTGTATTACATCTTCTTCGTCTGAACCAGCAAAAAAATAATTCCTAACCTTACTTCTGACGAATGGTTTGAGCTCTGTTAGGAGGTATATCATTGCATCTTTGTCGCCTTTTTGTGCAAGTTCAACAACATCTTCCAGCGGTAAGTTCTTAAATCGGTTTCTTCTAATGGTTGTTCCTCCTATATTGGCGATTTTTTTATAATTATACCACTATCCCTTGCTTTTTATTAAGGTAGAAATGTAGTTTTTTGCTCTAAGTTCTGACGAGTCATCTATCGGATTTAAGATAATTTCTCTTTCGTATTTTGTGGATAATGCCTTTTCTATCAGCATGTCGGCGAGTACCGGATTCTTTGAGAGGAGTGGACCATGCAGATATGTTCCATAACAGTTTTTGTATACTGCTCCTTCGGTTTTGTCTCTTCCATTGTTCCCGTAACCAACTATTACCCTTCCAAATGGTTTAGTTTTACTTCCTATGAATGTCATGCCTCTGTGGTTCTCAAAACCCACGATCTCTGTTTCTTTCCCTTTTATTGTGGACTTTGTTATTATGTTTCCTATCATCCTTTTTTCGGCAGGAGTGGTATACACATCGAGGATGCCCAACCCCCTAATCTCTTTTCCTCCTACCGTTATGTAGTAGTTTCCAAGTAGTTGATAACTGCCGCATATAGCTATGACTACCCGATTGCTTTCCACTATTTCCCTTATTATTGTGCTTTTCTTCCTTATGTCCATTTCTACAGCTTCTTGAGATCTGTCTTCTCCTCCCCCCATAAATAGTATGTCTGTTTCTTTGACTGCCAGTTCTTCACCTATAGTTGTATAGTTGACATTAACATTTATGCCCCTTGCTTCTGCTCTTCGCTTCAATATGATTATGTTTCCTCTGTCTCCGTAAAGGTTGAGTATATCGTAATAGAGGTACGTTATGTTAAGATTCATATCTGTTCATAATACCCCTTCTTTTGATTTTGTCCCTTAATTCTGTCATAGCACTATAATTAGCGAGAATGTAATTTTTCCTGTTCTTGGCTGTTCTTGTAAACCTCGTTAAAGCACTTTCCATATCGAGTTCTGTAAAGCTTACTTGTGGATCTATCCTTGCATACTTTATCCTTACTTCCATGTCGTATGCTCGGGTTCCGGATATGCCTATGAGGAATATTTTACCCCTTAGCTCTTCGAAGTTCACATCCCATATCCATGAAACATCTGTTCCGTCTGGTATATTGTCGTTCAGGTATAGCAGGATGTTTAGCCCCTTTTCGCCTTTGAGTAAGTTTATGACTTCGTTGTATCCAGTTGGGTTTTTAACGAGTATGAGGTAAAAGATTTTGTCTTCGTAAGTAAACTTTTCGCCTCTTCCAAATGCCGTTGGAGTGTTGTTTATAGGGATCAACGTGTCCTGTAATCTTATACCTATTGTTGTAACTGTGGCTATGGCTGCTGCAATATTGGATACGTTGTATAAACCAGGAAGTTTTGAGTTTATTGGCATTGAAAGTCCATTTGCTTCAACTGAGAACACTGAACCATCTATGTGGAATGTCTTTATCTCTTTTACTTTGACTTCTGGATTAGATCTCTCATAATTACAATTCTTGCACTGGTATTTTCCCATGTGTGCATAAAATACCCTCTGGTATGATAACCTTGTGTTACACACGGGGCAGAATTTGGAATCTGCCGTCTCTGGCAGCTTTTTGCTGCCTATAGATGGATCTTCTATCCCATAACCTGTACTTTTTTTGTACATTCTTAAGTAGTTTATTAGTGGGTCATCAACATTAGTTATGATTTTACACCGTAAACCTTGTATGGATAGTGCTTTCTTGAAAGTAGAAAAGTTCTTCTGTATTTCCCCGTATCTGTCGAGTTGATCCCTGAAGAGATTCAGGAAGACGATGTATGATGGTGAAAGTGCGTTGCACACCTCGTACAAATGTCCTTCATCTACCTCAAATACACCGTAGTCCCACTTGTTTTGACCAAGTAACTTGTATTCTTTGACTATGGAGGATATGATGCCCCGTGGGAGATTTGCACCTGAGGAATTGTATATAACCTTAAATCCGTTTTCTCTCAGTATATTAGTAATGAGCTTTGTGGTTGTAGTCTTTCCGTTGGTTCCAGTGACTAATACTACCTTCAATCTATACTTCTTTTGGAATCTCGACAAGAACCGGGGGAAAACCCTCTGTATGATGTAACCAGGGAACACAGAACCGTGTCCCTTTTTAAAGCTCCTTGATAGCAGGAAGAGAAACTTGCCAAGGAGTATGGCTAAATATGTCATCTCGATGCGTACATCCTGAGTACTCTCACGGTTACCTTGCTCCCTATGAGTGCAGATGCAATTATCTTTGCTGCATCTCCGGGGAGAAAGACAAGGCATCCATAAAGGAGTGTATGGTAGAGGGTAAGGTTCTTGCCGATAATGTATTTCATAACGATGTATAGGTAAGGTAAACCGGATAGATAGATGAGTGTGGTTCCTATCGTAGCTGCTAGTATCATGTTGATAATGGGGGAAAATGCCAACTGTTTTGATAGCATACCTGATGTGTATGCGGCAGGTATAAAACCGATTATGTACCCAAATGTTGGTGAAAGGATGTAGGATATCCCACCACCATTTGCAAATACGGGTATGCCACTCAGACCGACTGTTATGTATATTATCTGACTTAGTGCTCCTAATTTTGGCCCTAATATTATGCCTGATAGGATTACGAACAGAGTTTGCAGTGTGAGTGGCACGGGAAAGAATGGTATTTTTAGAAATGCCCCCAATGAGGTGAGGACGACGAATACAGCAACCCTTACTACTCTTGAGGTAGCCACCTTGATTTTTCCCTCCTTTGGAGCTTGTTTTTATAGTCGGGAAAATTATATAATAATAGCGTTGGAATGTCAAGAAAACCACAAAGGGGTGGGCGACTTGGCTGGTATTGGAGAGGGGAGGAAGGTGCTTATAATAGATGATAGTAAGTTTGATTCTGCTGTTCTTGCAAATGTATTGAGAAATATGGGGTTTGCCCCCATTTGTTCTAATACTTCACGGGAAGGGCTATCTTTGGCAGAGAAGGAGTTACCTTCCATCGTTTTGCTTGATATAGTTATGCCTGATGTAGACGGTATAGAGACAGTGAAGCTATTGCACCGTAAGAAGAATCCCATGGAAATGCCAGTTATTATGGTTACTTCTTTGGATAAACCTGAATATGTGGAGGCTGCACTTGATGCTGGTGCGGTGGATTACGTGAAAAAACCTTTTTCTGAAATAGAGCTCGTTGCACGGGTCAGGGCTGCGTTGAGGCAGAAGCAGCTTTACGAGGAGTTGAAGCAGATGAATGAGCGTTTGACGGAGATGGCGATAACAGATGGTCTGACCGGGATCTACAATCACATGTATCTTATAGAGGAGTTGAAGGAGCAGTTTCACATCTCTTTGAGATATGGTCATTGCTTTTCGTTTGTCATGCTTGACATAGATTTCTTCAAGATGGTAAATGATAGGTTTGGACATAGCGCTGGCGATTGTGTACTCCGAGGGGTTTCAGAGAGCATAAAGGAGAGTGTGCGAAGTGCAGATATTGTTGGCAGATACGGTGGGGAAGAGTTTTCTGTGATAATGCCAATGGTTGATTTGAAAGGTGCATGTGTGGCTTCGGAGCGTATACGCAAGTTGATTGAGGAAAAGGAGTTTGTTTGTAGAGGTGGGAAGGACACAGTAAGTGTAAAAGTAACCGTTAGTGTAGGTGTAAGCTCTTACCCGGACAGTCATGTGGGTAACTACTCTGAGATGATTGTAGCTGCTGATAATGCTTTATATGGGGCGAAAAGAGCTGGGAGGAACAAGGTATATTGTTTTATCGAGGGTACTATCAAAGAATTTAAATTGAATGGAGGTAGTTATCTATGAAGGCAGTGGTGCTTGGTGCAGGATTGGTGGGTAGTGTAATAGCAAGGGATCTTTCTGCGGATTTTGAGACTGTTGTGGTGGATCTAAATGAGGATGCTTTGGAGAGATTAAAGGGTTTTGGTGTAAAGGGTGTGAAGGCATCTGCAACTGATATGGATGCTTTAGCGCCGATAGTGGGGGATGCAGATATAGTGTGTGGTGCTGTTCCTGGAAAGATAGGTTACAAGATGCTCTCTACGGTTATAAAGCTCGGGAAGAGAGTGTGTGACATCTCATTTATGCCTGAGGACTTCAAGGAACTTGATGTGCTCGCCCGAAAGCACGGTGCAATAGTGGTATCCGATATGGGAGTGGCTCCTGGGATGTCAAACTTCCTCGTTGGAAGAGCGGCTTCTATCCTTGACGAAGTGGACGATGTCAAAATATATGTTGGTGGACTGCCGCTTAACCCTCAGCCGCCGTTTAACTATAAGATAGTTTTTTCTGCAGAGGATGTACTTGAGGAATACACAAGGCCTGTAAGGTATGTAAAAGATGGTTCTATAATAGAGACGGAGGCTTTATCCGGATTAGAAGAGGTAGACTTCCCTGGTGTGGGTAAACTGGAGGCATTCTATACAGATGGGTTGCGATCACTTGTGAAAACAATACGGGCAAGGAATATGTCGGAAAAGACTTTGAGATATCCCGGTCATGCCAATATTATGAAGGCTTTCAGGGAGATAGGACTGTTAGGTGAAGAGTACCGTTCTTTCACTGCAAGTCTGCTTTTCCCCGTGTGGAAAATGAATCCGGATGTGGGGGATAGAGACCTCACGCTGATGGTGGTGGAGGTTACTGGCAAGAAGGATGGTGATTATGTTACCTATCGGTGGGAGTTACTCGATAGATTTGATGAAGTAACGGGCATTCACTCGATGGCAAGGACTACAGGCTATCCTTGCGCTATAATGTCAAGAGCTATCGTAGATGGAAAGGTAGATGCAGTTGGGGTTTATGCACCGGAAGAGCTTGCATCTAATGATAGTATCTTTAATTTCTTGATGAAAGAGCTTGCTGTAAGGGGCGTTGAGTTTAAGGAGAAAGTAGTGGTGGAAAAGAGTTATATGGAGGGTTTGGTGTAGCTGTGTCGATAACAAGTGGAGTGGAAGCGGAGAGGGTATGGAAGTAGGTGGAATTTCACCTTGATTTTGGAGAAGGGGTGCAATATAATTATTGTAGATAGAAAGGGGGGTGAATATGAACAGGATACAGCCTGTTAACCCCGTGAATCATGCTTATAATATACAAGCTAACCGGAATGCAAAGAATCAGCAAAATGTAGCTAATGTGAACAATACTCAGCAGAATAGAAATGTCCAGAGTCAACAGTTGCTGGTGAGGATAAGGCATCAGGATGAGGCTAATAATCAGGCAACTTACAACTCTCAGGGACAAAGACAACCTGTTACGGATGCAGTGAGCACATTTGAGGGGGTAGCGTAAGTAGAAGTTGTCGGAGTGGCGGAATTGGTATACGCGCTAGATTCAGGATCTAGTGGACAGAGGTCCTTGCGGGTTCGAGTCCCGCCTCCGACACCAGTTGTGTATTTTGGTATTTAGTGCGGATCTAACAAATATCCCCAGTGGGGGATATTTGTTATTTGTGGATTCTTTCTGGAGGAGTGCATGAGGATAATACCGTATGGAAGGCAGCATTTAGACGACGAGGACATAAGGGCGGTCGTTGAGGTTTTAAGATCGGACTTTCTTACTCAGGGCCCAAAGGTCAGAGAGTTCGAGGATGCTCTTGCTGAGTATGTGGGTGCTAAATTTGTGGTTGTGTTTTCCAGTGGGACAGCAGCTTTACATGCAGCCTATTATTCTATTGGGCTTTCTCGTGGAGATGAGTTTATCACCACCCCTATAACTTTTGCAGCCACCTCAAATGCTGGTCTTTATCTCGGAGCTGTACCTACCTTTGTAGATATTGAGGCAGATACAGGCAACATGGATGTCTCCAGAGTGGAAGATAAAATAACGAATCGCACCAGGCTTATAGTTCCAGTCCACTATGCAGGTCATCCGGTAGACATGGAGAAGTTATACGATGTTGCACAGAAGTATGGTGTATCTATCATTGAAGATGCATGCCACGCACTTGGTGCCAAGTACAAGGGGATGAGGGTGGGATCACCTGTATATTCGGAGATGGTGGTATTTAGTTTCCATCCAGTTAAACATATAACTACCGGAGAGGGAGGGGCAGTTGCTACTAATAGTAGTCAGTTGTATGAGAGACTTTTGATGTTTAGACAACATGGTGTAACGAGGCAAAACTTTGTTAACCCTCCCGATGGCCCTTGGTATTATGAGATGCAGGAGTTGGGGTTTAACTATAGGCTTACAGATATTCAGTCTGCTCTTGGTATATCTCAGTTGAAGAAGCTTGGGAAGTTTGTTGACAAGAGAAAACAGATAGTCAAGTGGTATGAGAGATTACTGGGTAGCAACCCTTATGTAGATCTGCCTGTTGAAAAAGAGTATGCCGATCCTTCATGGCATTTGTATCCGGTTAGGCTAAAAGATGGTTATAAAGAGAAAAAAAAGCGGCTGTTCGAAAGATTGGGTGAGGATGGAATAAAGTTACAGGTTCACTACATACCTGTGTATATGCATCCATACTATCGGAAGCTTGGATACGGTGTAGGGATCTGCCCTATTGCGGAGGACTTTTATCGTAGAGAGATGAGCTTACCGATATACTATTCGCTTGATATCAATGATGTTTCTTATGTGGTAGATAGAATTTGCGACGCCCTTGGCAGTTGGATTGGTTAGCTTCTTACCGATTGTTGTATATTCCGTGTGATTGAGATATAATATCACTCGTGTGGACAATCTGACAAAGGGGTGTTCTATTAATGGGGAGGGTAGGGGCTGTTATATTGGCAGCAGGCTTGGGTAAGCGGATGAGATCTGATATGCCGAAGGTACTTCACAAGATTGCTAACAAACCGATGCTGCAGTATGTTATAGATGCAGTATCTCCTGTAGTAGATGAGATAAATGTGGTGATTGGGTATAGAAGAGAGGTGTTAGAAGAATACCTGAAGGGTAAGAGAGTTGGGTGGTCTGTTCAGAAAGAGCTTGCAGGGACGGCAGATGCTGTGGTTTCTGCGTTGGAGTTTATAAGGAAGTTTGATGAGGTGCTCATTCTTCCAGGTGATACGCCGCTTATATCTACAAGAAGCCTTGAGGGGTTAAAAGATAAGTTCTATACTTCGGGTGCTGATCTCGTGTTGGGTGTATTTAGGCCTGAGGACCCTACTGGGTATGGTAGGGTGATTACGAGCAAAGATGGGGAAGTGGTTAGGATAGTGGAGGAGAAGGATGCTACGGAGGATCAGCGGCGTATAAGAGATGTAAATGCGGGGATATACATGGTTAAAGCGAGCTTGTTGGAGGATGCAGTACGCCACCTTGATAATGATAACAGTCAGGGTGAGTACTACCTTACGGATATAGTAGAGGTACTGCGTGATAGGGGATGTAAGGTTAAAAGCTATGGTGTAGAAGAAGTAGAAGCTATGGGGGTTAATAATAAATATGAATTGAGTGTAGCGGCTAAAATTTTAAGAGAACGCAAACTTCGCGAACTTATGTTGGAGGATGGGGTGATAATAATTGATCCAAGTACTACATTCGTTGATGTGGATGTCAAAGTAGGCAGGGATAGTGTTATACACCCTTTCACCTTTATAGAGGGGAGTAGCGTTATAGGTAGTGGTTGCGAAATTGGCCCAATGGTTAGAATTGTGGACTGCAACATAGGTAATGGGGTTGTCATAAGAGAAAACTGCACATTAGAAGATAGCAGGATCAAAGACGGCGCGAAGGTTGGTCCATTTGCTTATTTGAGACTTGGTACGGTGGTGAAAGAGGGTGCGTTTGTTGGGAAGTTTGTGGAGGTCAAAAAGAGTACTGTGGGTGAAAGGAGTAAGGTTCCGCATTTAAGCTACATAGGTGATGCTACTATAGAGGAGGATGTTAATATAGGTGCCGGGACGATTACATGCAACTATGATGGCAAGAAGAAAAACCCCACAGTGATTAGGAGGGGAGTCTTCATAGGTAGCGATACTATGTTGGTTGCACCCGTGGAGGTGGGAAAGTATGCTTACACGGGTGCAGGTTCCGTCATAACACACAATGTTCCGCCTTACAGTCTGGGTATAGCAAGAGCACGGCAGAGGAATGTGAAGGACTGGGTGTTAAGGAGGAAAAATAAGTGATGAAGATATTTACGGGAAATGCGAATAGGGCTCTGGCTGAGGAAATCGTAGATTACCTGGGTATACCATTGGGAGATGCAGATGTTTTTAGGTTCAGTGATGGAGAGATTGGCGTAAAGATAAAGGAGAATGTTAGAGGTGCAGATGTATTTGTTGTTCAACCCACATCTCATCCAATAAACGAGCATTTGATGGAGCTGTTAATTATGATAGATGCCCTTTATAGGGCTTCTGCAAGGAGGATCACGGCAGTTATACCATACTATGGTTATGCGAGACAGGACAGAAAGACCCAGCCAAGGGAACCTATAACTGCCAAGCTGGTTGCGAATCTGATAACCAGGGCGGGTGCCAATAGGGTTTTGACATGTGACTTGCATACTGGTCAGTTGCAGGGTTTTTTTGATATACCTGTTGACAATCTTACCGCCATACCTATAATGGTTGACTATATAAAGAGTGCTATCTCAATCAGCTCTATAGAGGACGAGCTGGTTGTGGTGTCGCCAGATGTGGGTGGGGTTGCTAGAGCAAGAAGAATGGCAGAAAAGCTTAATACGGGGCTTGCTATAGTTGATAAGAAGAGGGATTACAATGTAAAGAACAGCTCTCAGGTAATGGAGGTGATAGGCAAAGTAAGGGGAAAGGTTGCAATACTATTGGATGACATAATAGATACTGCTGGCACGACCGTGAACGCTGCAAATGCTCTGCTGGAGAGAGGAGCAAAAGAGGTGTATTCTTTTGCTACACATGCTGTCTTTTCTGGTGGTGCGATTGAGAGAATTGCTGAGTCTTCGTTGAGGAAGGTGGTAGTTACAAACACAATATCTATACACAGAGACTGTGAAAAGCTGAAGGTACTTTCTATAGGGCCTCTTCTTGCTGAGGCTATAAAGAGAATACACGAAAATAGGTCTGTTAGTATATTATTCAGGTAGGGGGTTGAGATAAGTTGGAGCAGATAGCTTTGAAGGTGAACCTTAGAGAAGAAAAAGGTAGAAGGGGTAGTAAGCGATTAAGGTATCAGGGGTGGATACCTGCTGTGATGTATGGAGATGGGGATTCAGTGCCTATAAAGGTAGATAAGAAGGAGTTTACTCACAAGGTCCCAATATCGAAGGCAGAAAGTGTACTTTTTGAGATTCAACTCGATGGAGAGTCCAGTCCGGCAGTAGTCAGAGAAGTGCAGCTTGATCCCATCACTGAGGAGATACTCCATATAGACTTTTACAAGGTTACTCGTGGTAAGAAGTTGACAATTAGTGTTCCTATCGTGTTGGTTAATAGGGAAGTGTGTGCTGGCGTGAAAGCGGGTGGAGTCTTGGAAGAGCATCTACGAGAGGTGGAGGTGGAATGTATTCCCTCTAAGATTCCTTCGAGTATAGATGTGGACATTTCTGATTTAGGGATTGGAGATGCTATTCATGTTAGGGATATTCAGCCTCCAGAGGGAGTTGAGATACTCCAAGATCCAGATGATGTTATAGTTTTGATTGAGGAACCTGTAAAAGGACTTGAGAGTGTGGAGGAAGTTTCTGAAGAGGCGGAGGAAGAAGAGTCCGAACAGAAGGAAGAGGAATAAGAGGGTATATAGGCTATTGAAGGTTATAGTAGGTCTTGGTAATCCGGGTGAGGAGTATGCCCTCACCCGTCATAATATTGGGTTTATGGTGGTGGATAGCTTTTCCGAGGAGCTGGGTTTTGGTGAGTGGAGACTAAGGAGAGATGCGATGATGACTTCTAAGAGGATAGGGAAAGAAAGTGTATACTTGTGTAAGCCTTACACTTACATGAATAATAGTGGTGTAGCTGTTCTCTACCTTAAGGAGTGGTTGAATATAGATCCAACTGATTTTGTCATAGTTTATGATGACGTGGATCTTCCTTTTGGAATGATAAGGGTGAGGAAAAAAGGTAGTGCGGGTGGGCACAACGGGATGGCCTCAATCATATACCACTTACAGACGGAAGATGTTCCCCGTTTGAGAGTTGGTATAGGGCCGAAACCAGAAGGTATGGATATGAAAGAGTATGTCCTTTCAGTTTTCTCTAAAGGAGAATTTGCGATTCTTAAAGATGTTATCTCTAAGAGCGTAGATGCACTGAAAGAGATAGTGTATTGCGACATAGAGAGTGCAATGCGGAAATTTAATAGAAAAGTGATGGTATGAGCTTCTGGAAAGATTTTCTTCTGGCGCTCTCTGAGAGGAGAGATATTACGATCTTTAATCAGGCAAGCGGTGCTGTTCCTTTTATAGTCTCCTTTATTGCTCAGAACAGCTCTAAGCGGGTTATTGTTACTTCCTCTGATTCAAGGCAGATTGTGGATGTGAGTGTTGTCTTAGAAAACATGGTTTCTTTTCCTGTTTGTATCCTGACGGACAAGACGCGTTTGGATATTTTAGGCTCCGGTAGTAGACTTGTTATCGTGAATACAAAGACATTGCTTTCAAAGGTAGAAAAGCGGAAGAAAGAAGCAACGCTTGAACTTTTCACTGGTGATAAGGTGGGTTTTGAGAGCGTGATAACTCAGCTTCTGGAAGGTGGGTATTCCAAGGTAGAGAGTGTATTTGATGAGGGGGATTTTTCGATTAGAGGCGGAATAGTAGACATTGTACTGTATGGCGATGCTAGACACTTGAAGGTTGAGTTTTTTGGAGATAGCATAGAAACCTTAGTTTTGGTTACCCCGGAGGGTGAGATGAAACTTGTTGATAGCATTTCCGTTCCATTGGTTAAAGGTGAGACTAAGGAGATACCCCTTCACGAGTTATTGGATGAAGATAGCACCCTTTATGTGCTTTTGGATCTCAGTGATGATGTAATATCCCCTAAGGGACAGAGAGTGTGGCTTAATTCCATTGATAGATCGGGTGTTGATTTGGTATCTCCATTTACGCCTTCCCCATTGAGATATGCGGGTAACATAAGATCGACTGTGAAAGCTATAGGGGAGAAAGTACATCAAGGTTATAGGGTTTGTGTATGCAGTTCCAATGTAGAGAAGGCCAAAGCGTTCTTGAGGGAGAAAGAACTGCATGGAGTGGATGTCAGGGGTATTCCAATAGTAGAGGGATTTGTGGACACCTCTGTGTCTCCACATACTATATACATTGCGGAGAGAGAATTTACTGGAAGAGTGGTGTTTACGCGTGGTAGGTATGCCCATGGCATGTTCAGTAGCTCGGTTTCTGCGCCGTTGGATGAGACGGTGAAGGATGGTGACTATGTTGTTCACATAGACCACGGAATAGGCGTGTTTAGGGGATTGAAGGAGTTGCAGGTAGGTGGCAGGGTTGGAAAGTATTATGTGATAGAATATGCAGACCATGATATGCTTTATGTTCCAGAGAGCCAGTCCAATAGGGTTCAGAAGTATATAGGTAAGGAGCACCCTTATGTCTACAGGTTGAGTGAGACTAAAAGGTGGGAACTCATAAAGAATAGAACGAGAAGAGCGGTAAGGGTGATTGCAGAAGACCTTGTGCGCCTGTATGCTTTGAGACAAATATCCAAAGGGCACGCTTTCCCTCCGGATACACCTTGGCAGTTGGAGTTTGAGGAGGACTTCGTATTTGAGGAAACGGAGGACCAAAAAAAGGCTATAGAGGATGTGAAGAGGGACATGGAGAGAGATATACCTATGGATAGGCTTATATGTGGTGAAGCAGGGTATGGAAAGACAGAAATAGCTATGAGAGCTGCGTTTAAGGCAGTAATGGATCATAAACAGGTAGCAGTGATTTGTCCGACTACTATACTTGCGCAGCAACACTACTATACATTTACCGAAAGGATGAGGAAATTTCCCATAAGAATAGAGGTTTTAAGTAGGTTTATTTCTCCCAAGGAGCAAAAGAAGATAATAGATGATTGCAAGGCTGGTAAGGTTGATATAGTGATAGGTACGCACAGGCTATTGCAAAAGGATGTCGGATTTAGAGACCTTGGGCTTATCATTGTAGATGAGGAACAGAGGTTTGGAGTTATGCAGAAAGAGTATCTCAAAAAGATGAAACTAAATGTTGATGTTTTAACTATCACGGCGACACCGATACCCAGAACACTATACATGTCACTTGTTGGTATAAGGGACATAAGTGTGGTAGCAACACCTCCAAGGGATAGGCTCCCTGTTAATATAGAAATAAGAAGATTCGACAGAGGTTATGTAAAGTCTGTAATTGAGAAGGAGATACAGAGGAAGGGCCAGATATTCTACATACACAACTCTATTAGTGGCACGTATAAGATAAAAGAGTGGTTAGAAGGCATGTTTCCACACTTGAGAGTGGATATTGCACATGGAGAAATGAATCCCATGGAGCTTAAAAGGGTTTTGGTGGATCTACTTTCACAGGCTGTGGATGTGTTAGTGGCAACGACGATTGTGGAAGATGGTTTGGATGTGCCTTTTGCCAATGCCATTATAGTGGATAAGGCGGAGATGCTGGGTATATCTCAACTTTATCAACTTATAGGTAGAGTCGGTAGGAGGGATGTCCAGGGAAGGGCATATCTTCTTTATTCTGATGAAAGTCGTATGACGGAGGATGCCAAGAGACGGTTGGCTGCTATCAGGGAATTTGCGGAGTCTGGTTCAAGCTTTAGGCTTGCTATGAGAGACCTTGAGATAAGAGGTGTGGGAAATGTACTTGGAGAAGAGCAACACGGGTTGGTGAATCAGGTTGGTTTATCACTGTACACACAGATACTCCAAGAGGAGATAGAAAAGATGAAATCTTTGATGTATGATAGTATATCCGAAGTTGCAGTTTAGGAGATGAAGTAGATGGATAAGAGCAGCGTTGGTGAAAGTTTTTTAAGGCTTGTTAATGTTATGAAAAGATTGAGAGCGCCGGGTGGGTGTCCATGGGATAGGGAGCAGGACTTTGATAGTTTAAAGAAGTTTCTGTTAGAAGAGGCATTTGAGGTGATAGTTGCAATAAATGAGCGGGACTACGGGAATCTTGCTGAGGAGCTTGGTGACTTGTTGTTGCAGGTAGTCTTTTACTCTGTTATAGCAGAGGAGAGGGGTTACTTTAACATTTCAGATGTAATAGATGGTATAACTGAAAAACTTATAAGGAGACATCCGCATGTGTTTGGGAATGTTAAAGTTGAGAGTGCAGAGGATGTGAAAGCAAACTGGGAAGAGATAAAGTCTTCCGAAAAGGAACAGCAGGGATATCTATTGGATGAAGTGCCGTCTTACTTGCCTGCCCTCATGAGGGCATATTTGTTGCAGTATAAAGCTTCGAAGGTTGGATTTGACTGGGATGATGTGAGGGACGTTGTGGATAAGGTGAAAGAAGAGGTTGAAGAGCTGACAGAAAGCAAGGATGTTAAACATGTAGAGGAGGAGTTTGGAGACTTGCTATTCGCACTTGTTAACTGGGGAAGGTTCAGGGGCATAAATGCAGAGTATGCTTTGCAGTTAACCAATGAGAAATTTAGCAGGCGATTCAGACACATAGAGGATATGGCGAAGCGGCAGGGAAAGAGATTAAAGGAGATAAGCTTGGAGGAGATGGAGGAGTGGTGGCAGGAAGCTAAGAAGAAGTAGCTTCGTTCATTGTGGTATAATGTTTTGGTGGAGGTGGAAACATTGGGTAAGAAGGTTGGTATAACAGATACCATTTTGAGAGATGCTCAGCAGTCTCTTATAGCTACAAGGATGAAGACATCAGAGATGCTTCCTGTGGCTGAGATGTTAGATGAGGTTGGATTTCACTCTCTTGAAATGTGGGGTGGAGCGACGTTCGACAGCTGTATGAGATTTCTTGATGAAGACCCTTGGGAAAGGATAAGGATTTTAAGGAAGCATATAAAGAAGACAAAGTTTCAGATGCTACTTAGAGGGCAAAATATAGTCGGCTATCACCATTACCCCGACGATGTCGTTAGGGAGTTTATAAAGCGGGCTGTGGGAAATGGTATAGATATATTTAGAGTTTTTGATGCCTTGAACGATGCAAGGAACATGGAGGTTGCAGCAGAGACTATAAAGGCAGAAGGAGCACATTTGCAGCTTTCTATTTCCTATACCATATCACCTGTACACTCTTTGGAAGGTTATGTGAAACTTGCTGGAAACCTTGTTAGTATGGGGGCAGATTCGATATGTATAAAGGACATGGCTGGCCTATTGACGCCTGTGCAGGCTTTCAATCTGGTAAAGGGGATTAAGGAGAATTATGATATCCCTGTGCAAGTACATACCCATTATACGAGTGGAATGGGGTCTATGACATACCTTAAAGCGATAGAGGCAGGAGCTGATGTAATAGATACTGCTATATCCCCCCTTGCGATGGGTACATCTCAACCTGCTACTGAGTCTATGGTTGCTGTTCTTAGAGAGACCGACTACGATACCGGTTTGGATTTAGAGCTTCTTTCAAAGATAGCTGCCCATTTTAAGAGAATAAGAGAGAATTACAAGGATAGAATGTTTGGTTCCCTGATAGTGGACACGAATGTTTTGCTGTTTCAAATACCTGGGGGTATGTATTCTAACCTCCTGAGTCAGTTGAAGGAGCTTGGAGCTTTAGATAAGCTTCAGGATGTTCTCGATGAAGTTCCAAGAGTTAGGAAGGATCTTGGCTACCCACCGTTGGTTACACCCACGAGTCAGCTGGTAGGCACGCAGGCAACCCTCAATGTAATGTTTAAGGAGAGGTATAAGGTTATACCTAATGAGGTGAAGAACTATATAAGGGGATACTACGGTAGGCCTCCTGCACCGATAGATCCGGAGGTGAAAAAGAAGGCCATAGGTGATGAGGAACCCATAGATTGCAGACCTGCGGATCTCATAAAGCCCGGACTTGAAGATGCAAAAAAGGCGATAGGTTTTTTTGCTATGCAACCCGAAGACATCATAAGTTATGCACTCTTCCCACAGGTTGCAAGGGAGTTTATACTACGAAAGTATGCAAAGAAGAATTTCGTTGATCTTGGTTTTGAGAATGTGGAAGAGGAGGGAGTTTACCCTGTCTGAAGGATATAGCGTGGAGAGGAAGATTGACCTTGAAAGCAATGAAATAGCTTACAAGATAGCGGGTCAGTATGATGAGAACATTCACTTTATAGAAAAGGAGCTTGGTGTTGCCATATTTCTGAAAGGTACAGAGCTCAGCGTAAAGGCGAAGGATGAAGAAACATTAAAACGGGTTTTTATCCTCATACAAGAACTCGTTTCTATTGCTGATGGGGGGCATTATATAAAGCTTTCTGATGTAAGGTATGGGGTTAAGATGCTAAAGGAGTTAAACAAGATGCAGAACTCGATACAGACAACCGTTAGGGGAAAACCTATAAGACCTCGTACAGAGGGGCAAAAGGAATATGTGAAGTGCATACAGGAAAATGACATCGTTTTTGCTATAGGTCCGGCAGGAACAGGAAAGACATACATAGCAGTAGCGATGGCGGTTAGGGCATTGAAGAAGAAACAAATATCAAGGATTATACTGGTAAGACCTGCCGTAGAGGCTGGTGAGAAGCTTGGATTTCTGCCGGGGGATTTGCAGGAAAAGGTTGCTCCGTATCTTAGGCCCCTCTATGATGCTTTATATGACATGCTTGAGATAGAACTCTTTCAGAAATATCTGGAGAGGGGAACGATAGAAGTTGCGCCCTTAGCTTACATGAGGGGTAGGACTTTGAATGATTCATTTATTATACTGGACGAGGCGCAAAATACCACACCTGAGCAGATGAAGATGTTTTTGACTCGACTGGGATTTGGCTCCAAGATGGTTATAACGGGAGATATTACTCAAATAGATCTGCCTCAAGGGAAAGGGTCTGGACTGGTGCTAATTCAGAATATCCTCAAAGGGATAGAGGGTATCGCTTTTGTTTATTTGACTGACAGAGATGTTGTTAGACATGACCTCGTTCAGAAAATAATAAAGGCGTACGAGAAGTATGAGAGTCAAGATGAATAGCCTTTTCAGAAAGATACCCGCTTACATCCTTATAGCTCTGTGTTGCGAGATCTCCATTGGAGTGGTGATGGTTTCTACATTTTTACTCCGGGATTATAGTTTGATAAAGGTGGGGAAACCATCTCCTTATACAATTGTAGCCCCTTATTCTGTCAGTGTTATTGATACTGAGGAGACTAAGAAACTGCAGCAACAAGCTCTGGCAAATGTAAAGGGGGTTTTTTCGCTTGACACTGCCGTTCTTCCTATAGCAGAAGCTAAGTTAAGGGCTTACCTTGAGAGTAAAGGGGTCAAAGAGGGAAGTAAAGGGTGGAAAGTGGCATTTGGAATATTGGAGCGTGCTATGAAAAAAGGTATATATCCATGGGAGCTTAAAAATGTATTCAAGTCTGCGGAGAGTCAGGTGGACGAAGCAGATCTACCTGAAAAGCTGAAGGCCGTGTTGAAAGAGGGGTTAAGATTATCTTTGTCTGCTAATGTTCTGCTTGATAAAGACAAGACTGCTAAGCTGAGGCTTATGGTTAAAAATAGGGTAGGAAATGTGACCTATAGGGTAGTGAAGGGGCAAGTTATTGTTAGAAAGGGAGATGTGGTTGGAAGGAAAGAGATGCTACTTCTTAAGGCATTAAACATACTCCCTCCACGGCTTCCTTACTTGCGTATAGTAGCAACCTTTGCCTTTGTGTTTATTCTGATGTATGTGCTTTACATATATCTGAGGAATGAGCACCCTGGGGTTTTTGAGTCCACACCTACTCTGTTATTTTTGGCTGTTGTAACCCTTATAGCTATGATTGTTACGAGGTTTACCGCTATTTTGTCTCCGTTCTTTATTCCTACCGCTTTTGTTGGTATGATGATAGCTGTACTGCTTAATAAGAGGCTTGGTGTATTTCTTTCTATCATTGTTTCACTTGCGATTGCCATGATGCTGGATGGCGATATATTGATATTTTCTATGTGTGCACTTGGTAGCGTAGTTGGGGTGTATCTCTCTGGTGAAGCGAAACAAAGGATCGATCTTGTAAGGGTTGGTATATCTGTTGGTATAGCTAATATATTGGTAGTATTCATGGGTGGCATGATTTCAAACGAAAACATTGTAAGGATAGTTTCTGCTTCGTTATGGGCTGGTACAGGTGGAATACTGACTGCGGTGATGGTGAGTAGCATGCTGCCCCATTTTGAAAGCGCGTTTGGGCTTATTTCTAATATAAGGTTGCTGGAACTCGGCATGCCAGATCAACCATTGTTGAAGCGACTACAAATGGAGGCCCCGGGGACATATCATCATAGCCTCAATGTGGCAAATCTTGCAGAAGCAGCTGCAAAGACAGTAGGTGCGAATGCTTTACTTGCGAGAGTTGGTGCTTACTATCACGATATAGGTAAGCTCAAGAGACCTAACTTCTTCTCGGAAAATCAGAGAGGAGAGAATGTTACGAATACCATCATACCCAATCTGAGCGTCTTGGTGATAATAAATCATGTGAAAGAAGGGATAGAGCTTGCCAAGAAGCATAAACTACCTTCTCCTATAATAGATTTTATAGCTCAACACCATGGTACAGGGGTAATAACCTATTTTTACAGTAAAGCTAAGGAAGATTTGGGAGAGGACAAAGTGAACAAGGATGATTTCAGGTATCCTGGTCCTAAACCGAGAACCAAGGAGACTGCTATAGTGATGCTTGCTGACGCTGTGGAGGCAGCTGTGAACTCGTTGAAGAATAAGACACCTGCGAAGATAGAAAACATGGTCAAGAACATAGTTAGAAGCAGACTTGAAGATGGACAGCTGGATGAGAGTGACTTGAAGTTCACAGACTTGCAAAAGATAATCAAAGAATTTACGAGAGTTTTGACGAGCATGTATCATCTGAGGATCGAGTATCCTGAGGAGGGAAAAAAGGATGCTTAAGGTCGTGTATAGTGAGAGGGTAGGTGATATAGATTTTGAGCTTTTGGAGAAGAAACTTCAGCATTTATGGGAAGAAGAGGTAGGAGGTGAATGTAGAGAGCTTTCTATAGTGTTTGTTGGAGAGGGCGAGATGAGAGAGATGAATAGGACTTACAGAGGTAAGGATTCGCCGACGGATGTGTTGAGTTTTTCTTTTTTAGAAGGTTTTGAACAGCCCATACCTGAAGATATGGATTGCCCGCCTGTAGGAGAGATTGTGGTCTGTATAGATGTTGTTATGAAGGAGATGGCAGAATACGGTGAGAGTTTTCATCAGGTTGTGGAAAGGTTGATAATACACGGGGTTTTGCATATATTGGGCTACGAGCACGAGGGAGTTGATGATGAGACTGCTTGGAATATGCAAAAGAAAGAGAGGGAATATCTGGGAAGATGAATGCATATATCTTGTGGCTTGTGGTCCTTGTGGTTTTAAGTGGTTTCTTTGCAGCCTCTGAAACAGCACTAACTTCTGTTGGTAGGGCAAAGGCTTTGAAACTGTTGAGGGGAAGCAAGGGTAAACTGAAGGAGAAGGCGTGGAAGGAGTGGATAGATAATCCACAATACATGCTTACTGTCATACTTATAGGTAACAATGTGGTTAATATCGTTGCATCAGCTATATCCACAAAATTGAGCTTGATGCTGTTTCCATCCAGAGGTATAGGGATAGCTGTAGGGATAATATCTTTTCTTATACTCACATTTGGCGAAATAATGCCTAAGGGAGTAGCAATACATTATGCAGATACTATATCTAATGTGGTTATACTATTTGTGTACTCTTTGGGTGTGATACTTTTCCCAGTAGTAAAGGTTTTGACTGGATTTAGCTTTGGTACACTTTCGCTGCTTGGTATTAAGATGCAAAGGAGTATTCCGTTCATAACTTCTGAGGACCTGCAGAACATGATGATGTATGAGGACTCTCCCGGATTTGAGAGTGAGGAGCGAAAGATGATCAGGGGCGTTATAGAGTTTAAAGACCTTATTGTGAGGGAAGTAATGATACCGAGAACAGATATGGTGTGTATAGAGTCTGGAACTACAGTTAAAGATGCTATTGATATAGCTATAAAGGAAGGTTTTTCAAGATTTCCTGTGTATGAGGATAACATAGACAACATAAAAGGAATTTTGTATGTTAAGGACATGATAAGGATAATAGATAGGCCGGAGCTTATGGAACACAACATAGAAGAGTTTGTGCGAGAACCGTATTTTGTTCCAGAAACTAAAAAAGTTAAGGAACTCTTTGATGAGTTTAGGGAGAAAAAGCTACATGTTGCAATAGTGGTGGATGAGTTTGGAGGGACATCTGGAATAATAACTATGGAGGACATACTTGAGGAGATAGTTGGTGAGATAGAAGACGAGTTTGATAGACAGCTTAGGCAGGTTAGAGCAGTAGGAAAAGGAGTTTACATGGTTGATGCCAGATTGCATATAGACGACTTGAGGGATATAATCCATATTGAACTACCAAAGGGGGAAGAGTTCGATACTGTGGGAGGATTCCTTTTGGAGAGGTTTGGTAGAATACCCAATGTTGGTGACAAGCTGGTTTATGACAATGTGGAATTTGAAGTAGTGGATGCAAGCCCCAAGAGGATAAAGAGGATAAAGATAAAAGTCATGGAAAGAGGAGATGGGAGGGAACATGGGCAACTTTAAGAAGTATTTTCTTACTGGTGTTGCTGTTACGGTGCCTGCTCTTGTGACTATATGGGTAGTGTACAAACTCCTTGAGCTGACAAATGAGACATTTTCTCCTTGGGTTATTAAGCTTGTTGGCAGAAATATACCGGGTTTGAGCATAGCTTTTCTCGTAATAATTATACTTATAATAGCCCTTATAGGTATGTTGGCCTCTCACTGGATAGGCCGTAAGTTCATTAACCTGACAGAGACGGTGTTTGCAAGGATACCGATCATTAGAGTTGTATATCTTACATTGAAGCAGATAGCCGATGTGCTGACAATAGATAAAAAGGGGGCATTACTCAAGGCAGTCCTCGTAGAGTATCCTCGTAGGGGTATTTATACTATAGGTTTTGTTACGAGTGAGTACACAGTTTATATAGCTGGGAAAGAAGAGGAAGTAGCGACTGTGTTCATACCTACTACTCCTAATCCAACCTCGGGTATGCTAATGTTACTCCCATCAAGAGATTTGATACCTTTGAATATTTCTATAGAGGATAGTTTGAAACTCGTTGTCTCTGGAGGAGTATTAGCACCGCAGATATGGGAAAAATACAAGGGAAATGAGCAAGGATAGGTTTTTATTTGTTGCTCTTGTTGTGCTTATTGTGGCAGATGCAGTTATATTGCTTCAGTTTTCTGGAGTTAGGGTTCTGCCTCTCTTGCATGTTGACAGGGTGGAGAGTATGAGAAATGCGGCTTTGTTGCTTGCTAAGTATAGTGAGAAAGTTGCTGCAAGGTATGGGGTTGAGAACTACCCGGCTGTTAGGGATCGATTGGCAAAGTATCTTTATGATGTCCAAAAGGCTACAACTGTTGAGGGTATCTCAGATGCAGTTTTTAGACATATACAAGATGTGAAGGATACTATACTCAGGGAAGCTGAACATGTAGAGCAGCAGAAAGTATTGTCGGTGATAAATAAGGATATTGCCAATAGGAAGATAAATTATACAGCTACTATTAAGATTCATAGGGATAGAAGCGGCAGAGTGGTTATAAGTGACCCGATGTGTGTACTTCGAGCAAAGTGCGTGAATGAACTAAAAAAACTACTTTCTTCCTCTGATCTCTGGCAGGATCTGGAGATAGAGGTTCGGAAATCGGGTGCATCTGTTGTGACAGAGTACTCTTTGAGGTATAGGATCAAGGCCCTTGCAAAGAAGTTGAAGGATACGCTTTCTGAATTGGAGGATGTAAAGAGACACTATGGGCTTTTGCCTTTGGTTGGAGAGGGAATTGTTGTTAAGATGTATGATGCTACAGGAGGAGATAACGAGGAAGTAATCCATGACAGTGACATAAGAGACTTGGTGAATGAGCTTTGGTCTGCTGGTGCTTTGGGGATAGAAGTGGGGGGAGAGAGAATAATAACTTCTTCTTCTATAAGGTGTATAGGACCTACAGTGCTTGTAAATGATCATCCCATAACGGTTAATCCTGTTGTTGTGAAAGCAGTGGGTAATGCAAAGGTATTGAGATCAGCACTTGCTCTCATAAAAAATCATTTGAAGTTGTTTGGAATAAAGATAGAAGTGCAGATAAGAAAGCATGTGAAGTTGACAAAATATTTTCATTGAGTAGGAGGGTTTTATGGATAATGAGCTGTTTGAGGTAGCGAAAAGGTATAGGGAGAGTTCATATTCACCCTATTCGCATTTTAAGGTAGGAGCTGCAGTCATGACTGCAGATGGTAAGGTTTATGGTGGTACTAATATTGAGAATGCGTCTTATGGCTTGACGGTGTGTGCCGAAAGGGTTGCTATATTTAAGGCAGTTTCGGAGGGTGCAAAGAGAATAAAGAAGCTGCTCGTTG
>CAZLJD010000020.1:0-62448 GCA_964559865.1 uncultured Synergistota bacterium | reverse complement strand
CCCAGAGCTGCAGTTAAAAGTGTCCCAAGAATGAGTGGTAGTATTCCAAAAGATGGGGGAGATGAAGATGGAAACCAAGACTTTCCACTTATAAATTCCCATAGAGACACAAAACCAAATGTTGGTAATCCTTCTGCGAATATAAACACTGTGATAAAAAGGACAATAATGATCGAGATCAAAGAAATTGAAAGTAGCACCATTCTGTCAGGTTTGATTTTCACCTCTGTAAGCCTCCCCAGACACCATGTATATTATGGCCTCCGCTATGTTAGTTGCATGGTCTGCTACCCTTTCAAGATACCTTGCTACAAGAATAAGCTTCATAGACTGCTTTATCGTTCTTGGGTTGCTCATCATTATAAGGAGCAACTCGTTAAATATCTGCTCCTCTATCTTGTCCACTATGTCATCTCTGTTCCACACATCTTTAGCCAATCTTGCATCTTCGTTCACATACGCTCTAATAGCATCGTCAACCATAGCTTCTGATATCTCTGCCATTCTTGGGATATCTATTAGTGGTTTTATCAATGGTTCATCTCCTATATCAATGGTTATCTCGGCTATGTTAACAGCCAAGTCAGCTATCCTCTCGAGATTCAGGGATATCTTGAATGCAGCTATAATGGAGCGTAGATCACGTGCAGCAGGCTGTCTCAATGCTATCAATCTTACTCCGAAATCGTTTATCTTCCTATCCAGTATGTCCTCGTCTTCATCCTTGTTTATGACCCATTTCGCCAACTCAAAATCCTTGTTTTCTAAAGACTTAACAGAGTTGGTAATCATCTCCCTTGCTATATCTGACATACTAAACAGCATGTGCCTCAACTCGAGTAATTCTTCATCAAATGCCTTTCTCTGTTCTATAGATACCATCTCTCAATCCCTCCTAACCAAACCTTCCAGAAATATAATCCTCTGTTTCCTTCCTCTTCGGACGGGTAAATATATCGGCGGTAGGAGCGTACTCAATAAGCTCTCCCATTAGGAAAAATGCTGTATAGTCCGATATTCTCGCTGCTTCCTGCATATTGTGAGTAACTATCACAATGGTATAGGTCTCTTTAAGTTCTCTTATGAGTTCTTCTATTTTGTAAGTAGCGATTGGATCCAGTGCAGAAGCAGGTTCATCCATAAGGAGCACTTCCGGCTGTATTGCTATTGCACGAGCAATACAGAGTCTCTGTTGTTGCCCACCTGATAAAGTATATGCCGATTCACGGAGCTTATCTTTTACCTCGTCCCATAGTGCCGCCTTTCTCAAGCTACTTTCAACAATTTCGTCCAGCTCCTGTTTTTTCCTTACACCCCATATCCTTGGACCATAAGCGACATTACCGTATATAGACTTGGGAAAAGGAGTTGGTTTCTGAAAGACCATACCTACCTTTTTTCTCAAGTTGATTACATTTACACTTTCAGTATAAATGTCTTCTCCACCAACCTTGATAGAGCCATCTATCCTGAAACCAGGAACATAGTCGTTCATTCTATTTATACTTCTCAAAAATGTAGACTTTCCACATCCGGAGGGGCCAATAATAGCTGTTATACTCCCCTTTTTCATGCAGAGGTTGACCCCCTTAAGTATCTTTCTCTCTCCATAATAAGCAGAAAAGTTGCTAACCTCTATTTCAAAACTATCCATCGGATATACCTCCACCTAAAACACAGAGACGTAACCAACTTTCTTTACCGCTTTTTGTCCTCTTTTGCTCAAAACAAGGTTAATCCATTTTGCTACATTACCCTTGGGCCATCCATTGGTGAACATAAATAATGGTCTGCTTATGGGATAAATGCCACTCCTTACATTCTCCTCAGATGCAGCAATCCCACCCACCAATAGCACATGTATCCTCTTGTTGACATATCCTATACCCACATACCCTATTGCATATCTGTTTCTTGAAACCGCATTTACTACCTGTCCATTGGAGGCAACGATTAATGCTCTTGGTAATACTCTACCGCCCTTCAGCACACTTTTCTCCCAAACTTCGTATGTTCCAGAACTCGTATCTCTGGACACCACGACAATTCTATGGTCTGGACCACCGAGATCCTTCCAATTTCTTATTTTACCCCCATATATATCATGCAACTGCTTTATAGTAAGATTCTTAATACCCCTGTTGTGCACATTTATTACAGGTACTATCCCATCCATAGCTATCTTAAATGGAACTGGATAGACCCCCCTTCGATAAAGCCCTCTTGACCTCAGAAAACTTTATGAAACGAGAGCTGTTGGCAATGTCTGCAAGTCCCTCAATTAGTGCCCTTATACCGTTACCAGACCCCCCACCGGATACAGAAAGCTCCACATCTGGGTATAGTTTCTGGAAAATGCCAGAAATACGCTGTGTAATTGGTAAAACCGTAGTTGACCCCTTGATTACGATGCCAGATGCAAAGGATCTACTGGAAATCAGAAGCATCAAAATGACCAATAACTCTGTAATCATTCTTTTACGCAACATAGTAACACCCCCACTTTCAAGAAATCCCAATCACAACTAATCCTACTACAACAGTTTTAAGACGGTGTTAAGAAGATGTTAAAATCGAGTTAAGATTTGAAGTTACTATTTAAAATATTCCAAGGAGTGCAGTAACGGATTTTTGAGGTATCATTAGGTTTGTATTGGATAGTTCAATGCCAAGCCAGTCTCCATCAACCTCTTTAAGAAAATACGGTTGTGTCTGGACGCTGAGATCCCCATAGCCAGGACTGTACCTTGGGGTGGTTTTATAACCAAGCATCTGCGCTTCTCTTTTTATAATATCATTTATGGTGTCAGCAACACTGTCAACGAGCACGGATCCTATTGCGTCAAGAACTATTCCTTCAGTATATTTACCGGATTCAATGAAGTGAGCCACATTTTCTTCCAATTCTTTCCCTACGGTAACGCCAAATATTGCTACCATAGAAGAGTTGATAAGCAACTTCTTCATGTTTTCTCCTGGCAACACGAAATCTGTACCTTCAAGGTGGATCCCATCTTCACTCTTAGCTAAGATTCTACGGATAATGTAGCTCCCTCGAGGTTCCGCTAAAGCCTTAGCCTCATCGAGCAGAGGTGGGTATATCTTCTTCCAGTTAGGAGGTAACTTACCTGTCCTGAAACTGTAATTAAGCGTTACAAGAACCTCTTTTTCGCTAACACTATAAGTTAGTACTGGAAACTTGACGATCTTATTTACCTGCATCAATACTCCCTGAAAGCTGTTTCTATTGCTGAAGTGTCCATTCCGTAACTCAGCAGCAGGGATAGAAGGATTCTTGCCTTTAACGGGTGTAAATCCTCTCCCATTATACACCCTATATCGTGAAGACTCTTTCCTCCTCCTTCATATCCATAGATCGGAGCAACCCTTCCATGGAAAGCCCTTGAAGTAATGACTACAGGTACATTCTTAACGATGCTACCCAGTGCTTCATAAAGGCGCTTGCTTGTGTTGCCTATTCCTGCTGCAACTATTACTATTCCCTTACTACCCCTTTTAATGAGAAAATCAAAAATTCCCATATCCATTCCCGTAAAAGTGTAAACAATATCCACTCTTGGCAGAGATTCACTCCTGAAAGGTGCAAACTCCGAGTTATATGTGTGTCGTCTCTCAGGTGACCTAAAGAAGGTAACTCCAAGTTCATCTACAATTCCAAGTGCTCCTTTCCTTCCAGAACCGAAGGCACTTACAAACTGCTTGTCTATTTTGACTACATCCCTTGCTGCATGAATTTCGCCTCCCACCACTACTACTACACCCTTTGAAATGGCATCTTGACATGCAGCAACTCTCAATGAATCCCTTAAGTTCCTTGGACCATCAGTATCCCACACATCAGAGCTTCTCATAGCACCAGTTACAACAACAGGTTTATTGCTACTTATGGTAAGGTTGAAGAAGTAAGCACTCTCTTCTATTGTATCTGTACCCTGAACTACCACTATACCGTCGTAGTAGGATAACTGCTTATTTATGTAACCTGAAAGCGATACCCATTCGTCCCATTCAATCCAGTCACTGGGAACATTGGAAAACTCATGGGTATTTACATCTATACTTTCATCTATACCAGGTACTTCTTTCAGCAAAGCCTTCCCACTAATGGAGGGCTTTATACCATCTTTCGTCCTCGACATGGCAATGGTTCCACCAGTGGTAATAACAAGAATGCGGGACTTCAATTACTTATACCTCCTTCTGATATCCGTACCTCCAGCCACTACTGTCCATTTTCTTAATGAAAGAGACTATAAGGTTAATTAGGACTTCTTTCATTTTGTCCCCTTTCTCTTTCGTTGCTTTAGTAGGGTCTCCAGTTGCACCATAAGGTGTTAGCTCGTCAAACAACCACTTTATTTCTATCTCATCCGGAAGTTCCGGCACTACTCCTTTAGCATATTCCATTTCCACCAGTTCGGGCTTTAATGAGAGCATTATAGAAGTTTCACCTTCACCAGCGTGCCCAAGACCACCCCAAACCTCAAATGTATCTTTCGGCAGTAGATTTCCTGCACTTACCCACCATGCATTGAGGGCAGCTATTTTAACCTCCGGATACTCTGTCTTTACAGCCCTACTTGCAATCTCTATAGGTGCTATGTTACCATCATGTCCATTCAAGATAAATATTTTTTCCATACCATGCTTTACCAACGAATACAGTACATCTTTAAGTACCTCTATCAATACCTCCGCCCTAACACTAATAGTCAAAAGGAAGTTACTGTAGTGATCACTCATCCCATAGTGTATGGGAGGAAGCACCAATAGTCCCTCAACCCTCTTTGCAACCTCTTTGGCAAGCTCATACGAAACTATTGCATCTGTACCAAACGGAAGATGGTCCCCATGATATTCCGTAGAACCTACGGGTAGAATCACCTTGTCAAAAGCTCCCTCCCTAAATTCATGACCCGTAAGCTGGTCAAACAGAAATCCCTTCATATTCACACACACCTCCTAAACAAAATAGAGGGGGATTTACCCCCTCCTACATGTTGGGCATGACCATCTTTACGAATTTTATCTTGCCGTGTTCAACCTTCATTATAGCAACTGCTTTTTGTGGAACCCTTGAACCGTGCTTGTAAGAGATTGTTCCTGCAACACCGTGGTAACCATGTTCTTTCGCAAGAGCATCTCTTATTGCTGTTGGGTTGTCAGAACCTGCACGCTTTATAGCCCTTACGACTAACATCAATGCATCGTATCCAAGTGCTGCAAAGGCATTCTCAGGCTTGTGGCCAAACATCTTCTCATAGTTCTTAATGAAATTCTGAACAACAGGATCTGGGTTATCCCACGCCTGATGGGTGGTATAGTAGATATCGTTTGCCAGTTTCGGACCAGGTACCTTAACAAGCAACGGCGTATCGTATCCATCGCCACCAGCAATGGGTTGCTTTATACCTGCTTCCCTGACCTGTTTTACGATTATACCTATGTCGTCGGGTATGGAGGATATAAATAGTGCATCAGGTTGTGGTTTAAGGGCCTTTACTCTCGCTATTTGTGCAGAGTAGTCCTTATCTCCTGTCTGGAAAAAGTCTTCCAACAAGATAGACTTCTTACCTGCCAACTTGGTGAATCTTTCTTTAAAGTACTTAGAAAGTGCAAGTGTATAGTCCGTTGCCTTATTCGTCCATATAACGACTTTCCTTACATGGAGGTCCTTGTAAAGAAAGTCTGCCATAGCATACGCCTGAACATTGTCTCCAAAAGGTACAAGGAACATATAGCTACCAATCATCTTCGGCAGCTCTGGAAGGGTTGCACCAGAAGTAATAAACGGAACATGCTTCTTCTGAAATAATGGTGCAGCAGCAAGGACATAGGTAGTATCACCATATCCTATACCTGCAACAACTCCCTCAGACAATAACTGGCGTGCAGCAGTCGCACACTCTTTTTGATTGGTCTTTGTATCAATAGCAATTATCTTTATCTTTTTACCAAGAACTCCACCTTTCTCGTTTACCTCTTTTGCTGCTAACTTCACACCGTTGAGTGCAGGTGCATCTATGGAGGACATCTCACCCGTAAGATTATAAAGTGCTCCTATCTTAATTACACCGGCTGCGTAGCCAAAGTTTCCAAATGCCAAAATCAAACTCACTACCACCATAAAAACTACAATACCTCTTCTCATACTAACACCTCCTACATTATAGTATTTTCTGCAAAGCTCATTGCTTACTTAAATCCCTAAAGTTACCACCCCCTCTATCTTAAGATCCTCAATCCCCTATAAAGGGCTACTAAGTCGAGTTCTTTGTTACCGGCTATTCCTCCAGGCCTCTTTATCAGTATAACCAACAAACCAATAGCTGTAACGATCTGAGTAAGTCCATACATCTGCGTTGCCATCTCAAGTGGTCTCAAAAGTTCCGATACAACACCAATAAGTAGAGCGCCAATTACTGCACCTGTAATACTTTTACCCCCTATGACCAGCATGACAACAAGTAAAAAAGCAAGGGGCAGAGAAAAAGAAGACGGTGTTATAGCTGTCACAAGGTGAGCCCACAACCCCCCTGCTACTCCCGCAAAAAACGCACCCAAAACCAGAGGTAAAAGCTTAAAATATGTAAGAGAAATACCCAAGCTCTCTGCAGCGATCTCATCTTCTCTAATTGCCAGCATTGCACGTCCAAACTTAGAATTAAGTACCCTCCACACGGTATAGATGGTAACAACAACCCAGATATATACCCACCATATATTGGTATATGGGTATATGCCGTTTATCCCCAGAGGTCCCCGAGTTATACTGTTCATATTTGTTATAAGCACTTGAACAATTATCATAAAGCCTATAGTGGCAACGGCAAGGTAGTGTCCCCTGAGCCTCAGTACAGGAAATCCTATGACAAAAGCGCTTAATGCTGCAACCATCCCTCCTATGATAAGAGCAAGGTAAAACGGTAACTGCACATTCGCTAAAAAGTGTGGTAAGGCGGGCATCATGATTGCTTTTCTCATAGGAGGAAAAGTCAGTATAGCAGATATATATGCACCTATTGCCATGAACGCAGGATGCCCCAAAGAAAACAGACCTGTGAAGCTGTTGGTGAGAGAAAGGCTCACAGCAAGAATGACATATATACCAAGAAATTCGATCACAGTAAGGTGATAGTCGTTAAGCATGCTATTCATAGTATACGAGACAACAGCAAGTATCAGTACAGAGTAGGTACCAGCAAGGAATCTATCCCTCATTATTTTATCACCTCTTCCTCCCTGCCAAGCATTCCCTCCGGCTTTATGAGAAGGATTACTATCAGCAAGGTAAACACAAAGGCATCCCTATATCCAGACATGTCAGGTGGTAACAAACCAACAAAAAGTACCTCTGAAAAGCCAAGCACATATCCGCCAAGAACAGCACCTCTTATATCCCTTATACCCCCTATTACTGCAGCAACAAAGGCCTTTAACCCCGGAAGGAAACCCATCAATGGGGAAATCTGGCCGAACTTTGCACCCCACATAAGGCCAGCAATTGCTGCCAAGGCCGAACCTATAGCAAAAGCAATCATTATAACTCTGTTAACATTTATTCCCATTAGCTTAGAAGCATCTATATTTTGTGCCGTAGCCCTCATTGCCATACCAATACGGGTGTGCTTAGTGTATAAGTACAATGTAATTACTATGACCGTGGACAGAATCACTATAATGGCATCTATCATTCTAAAAGAGACAGAACCGAAGCTCAGTAGTTTATTAAGATAATCAGGTATGTTGAAGCTCCTTGGCTGTGCAGTCAAGAGCAAAATACCAAGATTTTCTATAAGGGAGGAAACTGCCAAAGAAGTTATAAATCCTGTAACCTGAGGTGCACTTCTTATGGGTCTGAAAGCTACTCTCTCTATTACAATACCTATCAAAAAGCCCACAATTCCAACCATTCCAAATACAACCCATATAGAACCGTGAAGTGCGGCAATGAATGCAAGTGCAGAAAAAGCACCAAGCATCAAAATATCACCGTGAGAGAAGTTAATAAGTCCAATAATACTAAATATCATAGAAAAACCTATTGCAACAAGGGAATAGATACTCCCCAATATGAATCCGTTGACTATCTGCTGCAATACATACCCCAACGACAGAAAAGACATCTTTAACCCCCCAAATATGCCTTTTTCACCGCTTCATTTTCAAACAACTCTACTGCGCTACCCTGCAGAGATATTTTACCTATCTCCATAACATAACCTCTATGAGCAACCTCCAGTGCCATGTTCGCATTTTGTTCCACTAAGAGTATAGTCACACCAGACTTGTTAAGTTCCTTTATTACCTCAAATATTTTGTCCACTACTATGGGGGCAAGCCCGAGTGAGGGTTCATCAAGCATCAAGAGCTTGGGCCTTGACATAAGAGCTCTTCCTATTGCAAGCATCTCTTGTTCTCCCCCACTCAATGTACCTGCAATCTGTTTCTGTCTTTCAGCCAATATCGGGAATATAGAGAACACCCACTCCATATCATTTCTGATATCATTTACATCGCTTCTGAGGTAGGCACCAAGAAGCAAATTCTCCTTGACCGTCATGTATGGAAAGAGTTGTCTTCCTTCAGGACAATGAGAGATACCCAACTTTACAATGTTATCGCTACTCTCATGCGTGATATCCCTGCCATCATAATGGATAGAACCGCTCTTTGGGTGTACTAATCCAGATATGGTACGAAGCGTAGTCGTCTTACCAGCACCATTTGCACCTATAATGGTGACAATCTCTCCTTCTTTTACCCTTATACTTATACCCTTGAGTATATACAGCTTTCCATAGTAAACATCTACATCTCTGAGCTCAAGCAACTCTTCTCCTCCCCAGATATGCTTCTATCACCTGTGGGTTGTTCTGTACCTCTTCCGGTGTTCCCTCAGCAATCAACTCTCCTCTGTTCAACACCTGTATCCTCTCACATATTCCCATAACCATTTTCATGTCATGTTCTATTAAGAGTATAGAAAGGTCAAACATTTCCTTCACTCGGAGCACCAATTCCATTATCTCTTCTGTCTCATTGGGATTAAGCCCTGCTGCCGGTTCATCCATGAGTAGCAATTCGGGTTTCAACATAAGAGCACGTGCAATTTCGACCCGCTTTTGAATACCATAAGGTAAATCTTCTGCCTTGTATTCTCTAAATTCTAATATGTTAAGCAATTTTAGGTAGTTATTCACATCTTCGAGAAGTCTTTTCTCTTCTCTTCTAAAACTATTAGAGGAGAGAAAGACGTCAAACAGGTGGTAAGTATGGCGCGTATGATATGCAATCTTGAGGTTTTCTTCCACCGTTAGTTCTCTGAATAATCTGACATTCTGAAATGTCCTTATTATACCTGTGGAAGCTATTCTGTCAGGCTTCATGCCCGTTATATCCCTATCTTTAAAAAGGACCTTCCCACCTGAAGGTCTTAACACGCCAGTGATGAGGTTAAATATCGTAGTCTTACCTGCACCATTCGGACCAATGAGCCCAACAATTTCTCCCCTCTTCAAATGAATAGAGTAATCATTAACCGCAAGCAGACCACCAAACCACTTTTTTAGTCCCTTTACTCTTAGCATGCAGGTCACCATCTTTAGAAGTATATTCTATATTATATCACAGGATAGAAGCGTAACAAGGGCTACAAAATCCGTAAAGGAGAAAAATCTCAAGAAAGAGTACGAAGTATGGATATTGAAAATATTGCTCATACATGGTAAAATTACTGTTAACGGATGGGGTGTAGCCAAGCGGTAAGGCACGGGACTTTGGATCCTGCATGCGGAGGTTCGAATCCTCCCACCCCAGCCAGCATTGAAACAAAAAGGGGAGAACCTTATTTCAAGGTTCTCCCCTTTTTAACTTGCTTAAAGCTCACTTACTTAGAGGATTCCTCCTTCATTGTCCTGCTTATACACCATGCAAATCCGCCCCACACTATTGCCATTATAATTATCATCTCAACTACCCACATAACGACAACCTCCTACTCCTCAGCCTCTTGCAGTGTCTGAGGATATTTTGCATTCCTTGCAAACCAGTCATTAAGGAGATACGCCACTATTATGGCTATGACCCATTGCACGATAATGGTACCCACAGAATAAGTGTGCGTAAATACGCCTGGATGCCACCAATCCTTAGGATACCATGTAACTGCCTGCCATATCCACCAGCCGACGAGTATCACAAACTGTGCTGGAATGGTGTATATGGCAATATTCCACCACATACCGAGTTTAACATCACTATCAGGATTGATGTATTCCGTTCTGACCTTCTCAACCCCTTTCTTTATCATAGCCCATGCAATTATGAACCCACTAACCATGAGCCCAACACCCCATACCCAGTCCTGGTTATTGAGTATGGTAATGTTCGCAGAGGATGGTAACCCCAAAATCAGGAGTAAAAATCCCATCCAGAGAACAGCCTTCTTACGGGGCCATCCTGCGTCCCTAAAGAGCCTCACTCCAAGTTCTATCATCGATAGCTCAGAGGAAAGTGCAGCAAAGGAGAGTGCAAGGAAAAAGAGGATAGCAAATATAGTTCCACCGGGCATCTTTGTGAGAAGTTGAGAAAGGTGAATAAATGCAAGTCCTGTGTTTCCTGAATGCACAGCTTTCATCGCAGCTTCACGGGTTGGAGAAAGAGCAAATATGGAACCAATGACCGCTATACCTGCAAATATAGACGCAGAGTTGTTCCCCAATCCTGTGGTGTAAACATTAAGTGTAATGTCCTCGTTGTACTTACTATACACATAGTAAGTGAGCAACAATCCCCAACCTGCACCTGTGGACCATGCAGACTGACTCCAAGCATTAAGCCATGTATTACCATCAGCTAAATACTTTGGGTCTATGGAGAAAAGGTACTTGTATCCCTGAATGGAGCCAGGTAATAATGTTGCATAAACAGCCAGTATTACCAGGATAATGAAGAGTGCCGGAATGAGTAACTTGTTTGCTTTTTCTATACCACCAGTAACCCCTTTATAGATGATCCATATACATATGATCAGCGAAATAATATGGAAAAGTATCATTTGTGCCGGACTTGTTGAGAAGTGTTTCCACAAGGCAGCGGTGTTCAAGTTAGGATTCGAAAAGTACCCGGAAACAGCGTAGACGAAGTATCTGACACACCATCCCATGACTACTGCGTAGTAGAATGCGATTGCGAGCGAAATCCAAGCAACCAGTGCCCCCAACCATGTATATTTTTCACCCAAGAAAGACTTGAAAGAACCTATAACGCCCATCCTCGTGCTCTTGCCGAGTACGGCTTCTGCTATCAACAGAGGTATAGACCAAACAAACAGAGCTATAATCCAGCCAACCATAAAGGAACCGCCGCCATTAGCAGCAGCAACACGAGGAAAACGCCAGATATTACCGGTACCAACAGCCATACCTATAGCTGCTAAAATTAAACCCCATCGTGAAGCCCACTGTTCCTCAAACTTTTTCTCCTTCTTCATAAATGATTACACCTCCTCACGCATATTGAAAGCCTATAAAGAGCAGAAAATTACCGAACAGAACCCTTCCTTTGGCTACCACCCCCTTCGTACTAAAATCCAGAAACTTCTACTCCTACCCCACTTTCCAGTGCCCTCTGGTAAACAAGGCTGGCAAGTGCAACGTCCTCAACAGCTACTCCGACCGTTTCAAACAGTGTAATCTCTGTGTCGTTAACCCTTCCAGGTTTAGATCCACCAACTATCTCCCCGATCTCTGCATATATACACTCTTCAGACACTATACCCTTCTCTATCGGCACAATGATATCCCCTGCCTCAGCTAACACAGCATCTTTACTGTCAACTACCAGTTTGTGTGCTCTTTTAACTATTACTTCATCTATCTCCTGCATATCTGGTCTATATGCACCTATTGCGTTAATGTGAGTTCCAGAGCTAACCTTGTTACCATCAAATACGGGAACAGTAGAAGTTGTTGCCGTAACTATAATATCCGCATCCGCTATAACCTCATTATAGTCATTGACAGCAATAAATTCAATATCATTATAACTTTCAGACATATTTTTACAGAACTTCTCTGCTGCCCCTTCAATGGTATCTACCACCCACACCGTATCTATCTGCCTTACAGATATAGAAGCCTCTATCTGTGTATAGCCCTGCCTCCCAGCCCCAAACAGGAGGATCTTGGAAGCATTTCTGCGAGATAACAAATCCACACCAAGCCCACCTGCTGCACCTGTCCTTAGAGCAGTAAAATATGTACCTTCTATAAGTGCAAGCGGTTGCCCGTTATCGGCGTTCACCAGTACGACAGCAGCCATCACGCTTGGCATACCACTCTCTACATTATGAGGAAATACAGACACAACTTTTACCGCTGCAGAACTAAGCGACGGAACATAACCAGGCATAAAGAGAACATCTCCATTTGAAGTAGAGATCACAGTTCTTAAAGGGACAACTGCCTTACCAAAAGATAGGTCTTCAAACCCCTTAGCTACGACATTAATTGCATCTCTCATGTGCACAATCGAGTTTAACTCATCCCTGCCTATTACAAGCACCTTTGCCGCCCCCCTTAAACGACAGCTGGTTCCATTATAAGTTCTCCTCTTTCAAATCTCTTGTAGCTCAGCATATCTATAGGTAACTCAAGCTCCTCACCAAGTATTAACTGTGACATGAGGACACCCGTTATCGGCCCAAACATGTATCCATGTCCACTAAAGCCGACTGCCATGTAATAACCCTCTACCTCATCTACTCCACCAACTATAGGCTGAGCATCCGGCGTCATGTTATAAGAACCAGCCCACTGCCTCACCACTCTCAGATCCTTAGTAGGTGGTAAAAGATTGGAAAGTTTGTGGGCCATTTCCTCCAAGAAAATCCATGTAGAATTGACTTTATGGGTTTCTTCGTGCTCTTCTGGTCCATACCCCATAATGAAACTTCCATGCGGCCTCTGCTGAATATAGAAATTGCCCGTGAAAGATATCAGCATTGGCTCAGATATCCTGTTTACAGGTTCCGTTATTAGTGCCTCATGCCTCTCACTATAAGTTGGTATGGATATTCCTGCCATCTTGGCAACCTCTTTAGACCAGGGTCCCGCACAATTAACTACTACAGGAGCAGAAATTTCTCCCCTATCAGTAACAACACCCTTCACCTTGCCATTTTCAACAATGATATCTTTCACCTCTGTATATGTATATATCTGGACACCAAGTCTCCTTGCTGCCTCTGCATAAGCAAAAGTAGTGAGAAACGGATCACCATGTCCATCCCTATCGTGAAAGGTAAAACCCACGGCTCCATCAGTATTGAGTATAGGCACTATTTCTTTTGCCTCTTCAGCAGAGATCACCTTGGATTTTATACCAAGACTGTTTTGCAATGCCACATTCTTTTTCAACTGCTCGAACTCACTCTCTTTATATGCAATAACCAAATACCCACCTTGATGAAGACCTATTGGCAAAGCCAGTTCCTCCTCAAGGTGCTCAAATATCTCTATAGAAGCTATACCAAATCTACAATTCATCTCTGTTCCCCACTGAGCCCTTATTCCTGCTCCACATCTACCAGTAGAACCACTTGTAATGTAAGACTTCTCAAGCACAATTACATTTCTACAACCTCTTTTTGCAAGATTATAGGCCACTGCACAACCTATAACACCTCCACCAACAATGACCACATCCGCCGTACGCTTAAGATCCATTACCTTTCCTCCCTTATATACAAGCAGGTTCAGGTATAAGTTTACCTGTTTTAAATCTGTTGAAAGAAAGCACATCAACAGATATGAAGGGTTCTTCACCGAGAATTAGTTCTGACATTATTCTGCCTATTGAGGGTGCAAACTGCAATCCGTGACCGCTCCAACCAACATCAAGATAGAAACCTTCTACTTCTTCTACAGGCCCTATTATAGATTGCGAATCTGGGGTAATATCATAGGGACCAGACCACTGTCTTACTACTCTCACATCCCTCAATATGGGCATCTTTCTTAGGACTCTACGGCTCACTTCCTCCATAAACTGCCATGTTACACCAATATCATAGCCTTTCTTTTCATTAGGGTTATCCATACCTATAAGGAATCCCCCTGTAGGCTCCTGTTTCCAATAGCTACCATCATCCTGACAGAGTATTAGAGGTTTTATGATCCTGTTGACCGGTTCTGTAACCATTATTTGGTGTCGTTCGCTAACTATAGGAATATCCAATCCAACCATTTTGCCTATCTCTCTCCCCCAAGGTCCGGCTGCATTTACAACCTTCCTCGTGGATATTCGTCCCTTCTCCGTAAGTACTGACTCTACCCTGCCTCCCTTTGTCTCTATGTCAATTACCTTTGTGTACGTGAAGAACTTTACACCCCGTCTCTTTGCAGCCTCATAGTATGCAAACGTGACACGATGGGGATTAACATGTCCGTCTTCTGCACACCAGCTCGCTCCCAACACCCCATCAACATTTAACAGTGGAATGAGCTCTTTTATCTCATCGGGGCTTAGGATTCTTGACGGTATACCAAGTCCATTCTGAAGTTCGACATTCTTTTTAAGTTGGTTAAGCTGCCCCTCAGAGTAAGCAAGCCAGATATATCCACCCTGCTCCAACTCAAGGTCAAAGTCTGTGTCCAGTTCGTCCTTCATTCTCATAAAGCCCTTTATATTCTCCTTAGCAAGTCTGCAATTTATCTCTGTACCAAACTGTTGCCTTATGCCTGCAGCACTTCTACCCGTGCCACCATAAGTAAGATATTTCTGCTCCAACACAACAACATCATGTACACCTTTTGCCGCAAGATGGTAAGCAATAGAGCAACCATGAACACCTCCTCCAACGATGACAACCTCAGCAAAAGTGGGAAGCACTTTTTAATCACTCTCCTCTGCGAGAAGTCCCACCTTTATCGGCTTGGAAGGTGGTCTGTAAGTGGGAACAGGTATCTCATCTATCCTCTTACCCGTAATTCTGGCCACTTCCCTTATTATAATATCTCTACATGTCTTGCCTTGGCAGGGTCCCATACCTGCCCTTGTTATCCTCTTTATCTCCTCTGGGTCTGTGTAACCTCTCCTTATGACTTCTCTAATCTGCCCAAGCGTAACATCCTCACAACGGCAAACAATAACATCGTCGTCAGTGAACTTCTTCATTTATCTCACCACCCTAACATGTCTTACATCTGCTATCATATCCTTAGGGACATGAACAGTCACAACTTTTGTACCATCCTTATGAGGCTCTATAACGCTCCTTACCTTACCCCTACCGACTACCTCTCCTGCACGGTTGAGAAGTTCTACCTCTTCTCCTCTTTCCGGTACAGGGTAAAACTCATAGGGCAGCTTCAGCAATGCCTCATCGCCATCGCAGGAGGCATCTACGACAAATATCGCTAAACCGGGACACTTAGCGACGCATAGTGTGCAACCGGTACATTTTCCCCAATCTATTTCTGGAATATCATTTATGTCTTTAAACTCCTTTATAGCACCAAAAGGACATGAAGCATGACACGGATCACATGGTATTTCCTGAATGCACTCTATGACTGCTACAGGCCCCTTCTCCAACACATCTGTCGGAGGCATTACCCTGTTTACCTCTTCCGTCGAGAATACGCCTGTCCTTCTTAGATGTTCGCTGAGTTTCACCATTCAACTACAACCTCCTTAAGACCCGACCTGATCTTCTCGCTCAAAGGTCCTCTCCTCAGCTCTTCAAGGCTTGAAATTGCATCCTCCTTGTCTGCTTCCCAACCATCATACGCATAACCAAGATCACTTGCAGCAATAAGACCTGCAAGTTTGCCTTCCAGCATAGCAGAAGTAGCTTCCTCTATCCCTGCTACATCACCAGCAACAAAAATATCCTGTTTTGAAGTTCTCATGTACTTATCCCTTAAGACTACATTGCCTCCAAGTTGCGGAACATACTTCATCTTACAACCAGCCTGCCACAGCAATTCTATAAGAGGTGACAAACCGACAGATAGGCATACTGTATCTACATTGATGACCCGCTTTGTAGAAGGTATTGGTTGCCACTTATTGTCAAGTTTCACAATGGCAGCAGCTTCCACAGCGTCTTTACCGTAGGCTTCAAGTATCGTATGTGAAGTGTAGATCGGTACCCCTAATCTCCTTATCTTAGAAGCATGAACGAGGTACCCGCCTATGTAGGGCATTGCTTCCACCACCGCAGCAACCTCAACATTCGCCTGCATGAGTTGGTAACTCACAATAAGCCCTATATTTCCCGCACCAATCATTAGTACTCTGTCGCCAGGTATAATTCCATAAACGTTCATCAATGTCTGTACAGCACCTGCACCATACACACCAGGTAAGTCATTATTTGGAAAAGTGAGCATTCTTTCTGAAGCACCCGTCGCTATTATTATTCTTTCAGCCTTTATCTTCATATACATCTCTTCACCTGTCATTGCAGTAACTACACCGTCATCTTGGTAGTAACCTGTCGCCGTGGTGTTGGACATAACCTCTATCTTACCTTTCAGTCTATCTATCTCAGAGAGCAACAGTTCTGCAATCTTTATCCCTCTAACTCCTGCAGACTGCTTGTGAGAGCCAAAAAACTTATGCGTCTGCTTAACAAGTTGCCCTCCCAATTTTAACCCGTCGTCAACCAGGGTCACCTTTGCCCCCATAGATGCAGCTGCTATAGCTGCAGACAAGCCCGCCGGTCCTCCGCCTACAACTAGTACCTCAGTTTTTCTCAATTAGATCACCTTTCCCTATCTGAGTTTGTACCCTCATACCTTCTTTCAAAGGTGTAACGCAAACCCTCACATTAGGTTTACCATCAACAACCATAAAACACGAAGAACACTTTCCGATTGCACAGAAAAACCCCCTTGGTCTTCCCAGCTCTGCACTCGTCCTATACTTCTTAACACCTGCTGCGTGTAATGCTGCCGCTATCGTTTCTCCCTCGTATCCCTCAAGTTCCCTACCATCAAAGTAGAACTTAACCTTCCTTCCCCGCCGAAAGGTTAAGATAGGATGGTGTTCCAGCCTTCCACTCAAAGCTATTACCTCCTATCTAAGTTAAGTACATTTTTCACAAGCTTAATAGTTATAACCCTCACAATGTAGTTATTCGACAAAGCTCCCTGAAATCCTTCTTGTAGCAATATGTAAAAATTTTATAAATAGTACATTCTTATTTCGAAATCTTTTCTTCTGCAGCAGAAGGTCTGTAATACATTGGTAGGAGAGTAAATGGGCTATCCAGGTCGTCTTTTTCCATATATCTATAGAAGAGTTTCACGAGCATCTCTACTTTCGGAAACATTTTGGACTCTATAACACCGTAAAGTTTAGAACTACTGGTTAAAATTGGCGCATCTTCCACTCTTCTCTCATCTAAGATAAAAATGATTTCACGATCTCTATACCGTTGTGTTAACATCTGGACCCATTCATCCAAGTTACACAAAGATACATCTTCAATACATTTAAGGTCATCTCCAACGGAGTAAAGTGCTGTAAAGTACTTACCTGAAGTTGCAGAGAGAAGCGGTGAAACAAGTGAAGAAATTCCTTGAAGTTCGAGAGCAATGGCATCCATGGTTCTGACACCCTTTATCAACAGGTTATCCGCATAAGCCATAGCCTTTGCAATCGACAGCGCAATTCTTATGCCTGTAAAGGATCCTGGTCCTATCCCAACAACTACACCGTTTAGGTCTTGTCTTGTTATCCCCGCCTTGCCAATTAGGTAATCTACAAGCAAAATGAGGTTTTCACCTTTTACAACACCCCTATCGACATACAGTGTTATCACGGGTTCTCTACCATAAAATACACCCAAACTACTGATCTTTGTAGAAGTATCAATGGCAAATATGTACATATTATCTTCCGAAGGCAACTTTTACCCTCCTTAAGAGTTCACATTCGTTATGTTTACAGCAAACATCTATGTCTATCATCCTCGTGAAAACACTTAGATATGAAAGATTAATGCTCACATAGGATAGTGTCATGTAAGGCAGAATCTCGTTTCCCCATTCTACAACTACAACTCCATCACTACCAAAGTAATCCTCAATAACAACGAAGTCTTCTACTTGAATCCTGTAAAGGTCCAAGTGGTAGAGTTTGCGTGGCGAAACACCGTATTCCCTTGCAATGGTGAAAGTGGGACTCTTGACAATATCTTGTATTTTCATGCCCGTAGCAATACCCTTTACAAATGTCGTTTTGCCAGCCCCAAGTTCGCCCATTAGGAGTACCACATCTGGGGGTTTTAATATACTTCCAAGCCTTCTACCTATTTCTATAGTTTCATTCTCACTGCGACTCACCAATTTCACATTCAAGGCCATATCATTTACCCTTCTTATTCTTCAAAAAATACCACTTAAGGACAAAAAAAAGCATAATCCCTATCCCAATCATAAACAGTATAGCGCTGAAGAAGAAGCGTATCCCTATAAACTTGGCACTTGGAGGAGACATTATTAGGACAACCACAAAGACAAGGGCTATATTTATTGCCATTATAAACATGCTCTTCTTTCTTGCTTTATTCGTCTTCTCTAACTCTTTCTCAAGGTCAAACCTATTACGAACTTTCAACTACACTCCCCTCAGGTCGTCAACTATCTTTCTCTTTTCCTCACTCAATCCCTCTGTCCTCTTCACGATCTTTGCAGGTACACCTGCAACTACTACACCAGATGGTACATCTTTTATAACCACTGCACCAGCACCAACCACAGAACCTTTTCCAATCCTGACTCCTTCAAGTACAACTGCATTTGCACCAATCAACACACCATCTTCTATAACAACAGGGGTTGCACTTGGAGGTTCTATAACTCCAGCAATAACGGCACCAGCACCAACATGGACCCTCTTGCCTATAATGGCTCTGCCACCTATCACAGCATTCATGTCTATCATTGTCTCTTCACCTATTTCAGCTCCTACATTTATAACTGCACCCATCATTATCACACAATTCTTACCTATCTTCACCCTATCTCTTATTACTGCACCTGGTTCTATCCTTGCAGGTATGCCCCTATAGTCAAGTAAAGGTAAAGCTGAATTTCTTGCAGTAATTTCAAACCAGTAGTCCTCCACACGGTTCCTATCATCTGCGAGCACCCCTTCAATAGCATCATAATCACCCACCAGAAAGTAAAACCCATCCCTACCGAACAGCTTAACACCTGCCGGTATCGTTTGAGAGGAAATGCTTCCATTTACCCATACCTTTGCAGGAGTTCTTTTCTTACTTTCCTTTATCAATCTTATGAGTTCCTTTGCATCGCTACTCATCTATCCATTCCCCCTTAAAAACAATCCTTGCCTTCCCAAACAACAACAGTTCACGCTTTTCGAAGTTATCCTTCACATCTACTCTCAACTTACCACCAATATTTACAACCGTTACCGGAAACCTACATTTACCATAAGCATTAACTACATACGCAGAGGCCACTGCACCTGTACCACAGGAAAGTGTTTCTGCCTCTACCCCCCTCTCGTATGTCCTGACCTTTATAGTATGCTCATCTACATATTCAACAAAGTCGACATTTGTACCTTCAGCAAACTCTTTCCTATACCTGATTCTTTTCCCTAAACTCTCAACATTAATGGCACTAACATCTTCTACCATAATTACATAGTGCGGCACTCCTACATTCACAAAAACACCGTCATAGTCTCTAAGTGGATTGCCTTTGTCGTCAGCTTCTCCCACAGAAAGTCCTATAAGGTCTCCTTCAAACCACGTCTCTATCATACCAGCTCCCGTTTCTATTCTAAGCGTATCCCCACCAAATCCTTTAACTCTGCTACAAAAAAACGCAAAACACCTGATTCCATTACCACACATTTCTGCTTCTGAACCATCTGCATTAAATAACCTCATTCTGTAATTGGCAAGTTCAGATCTCTCGATGAATATAACTCCATCTGCACCCACCCCAAACCTTCTGTCACAAAGTGTCTGGGAAAATCTGCTTTTTACTCGTTCTTCCAAAACATCACTCGTATTATCTATGACAACAAAGTCATTACCATTACCTTCCATTTTGTAGAAGACAATCTTAGAATACCTGTTTCCTAATAAGGTCATCAAACTCCTCCCTCTTCCTTATCAAGTAATATCTGTCCCCGTCTACCAAAACCTCTGCAGGTCTCAATCTCATGTTGTAATTTGACGACATGGAAAAACCATATGCACCTGCCTTGAATACAGCAACATAGTCTCCTCTCTTCACATTATAAGTTAAAATCCCTTCCCTTAATACATCTCCAGATTCACACACAGGACCTACGAAATCGTATTTGTGCACACCGCCATCAGTTGAAATAGGTGCTACCCCATGCTTTGCCCCGTACATAGAAGGCCTAACAAGGTCATTCATACCCATATCTAAAATAACCATCCTTTTACCATACCTGTTCTTTATATATAAAACTTTCGATAAGATAATGCCGGCGTCAGCCAGAAGCCACCTTCCAGGTTCAAACACTACCTTATACTCTCCATCAACAACAGACTTTACGCTATCTAAAAAGCTCTTAAGTGGAAATTTACTGCTCCTATTGTAGCTTATTCCCCACCCCCCACCAAGGTCCACATACCTTATGTCAAACCCATATGTACGAAGCCGCTTAACCATCTTGGCCATAGCACCAGCCAGTATTACATAAGGCTCAACTGCAGTTATCTGAGAACCTATGTGGGCGTGAAGCCCAACTAATCTGACATTCGGATACCTATTCATTTCCTTAACGAGAGAAAAAATCTCTTCTGAAGATAAGCCGAACTTGCTTCTTTTCAGCGCAGTCGCAAGATAAGGATGGGTGGGTACCTCTATCTCGGGGTTCCACCTAAATCCGATATCAACAACTCTTCCATATCTCCTTGCTATACTGTCTATAAGTTCCACCTCTTCAACATTCTCTACATTAATAAGAAGTATGTTGCTCCTCACTGCGAGTTCTATTTCCCAAGCATCTTTTCCATTACCATTGAAGACTATCTTCTTTTGTGGAATACCTGCCTTCAATGCAAGATACAGCTCTCCTCCAGAAACAGCGTCAGCACCAATACCCCAAGAAGAAAGGAACTTTAACAGAGAGATGTTTGAATTTGCTTTCATAGCAAGGAGTATAAGGCTATCTATTCCTTCCGTGAACTCGAAAACCTGCTTTAATCTATCCCTTATCCCAGAAGCGCTGTAAACATAAATTGGTGTTCCGTACTTTTCAATTATATCCCTCGCTGGCACATTATCCACATAGAGTTCTTTATTCTTAAAGTAAAACATACCGTTCTACACCCTTTCTCTGTCTAAGGTATGATCCTTAGCTCTACCATGTTGTAATCCTTAAGGAAGATAACCAAATAACTTATTCGGGGTAGTTTCTGAAAGAACTCATTGACTCCTTTATATATTTTCGTACCACTGGCAAATCTCTTCACAAGCTCCTTAATCCTCTTAATATCCAAAAATAACAGTACTCCTTTTGCTTCCTTAGAGATATTCTTTATCTGTCTTGGCGCAAGTACATCGCTACTCAATAAATTGAGTTTTCCAACTCCAAAGGCAATGTAATTCCTTCTCACCCCAACAAACACGGGCACTACATCACTCCCCGTAAAGAGCTTCTTCCACCCTTCCACTTTTACCTCCTTCATGATTACACCATTAGATGAAAGAAGATTGGAAATCCATTTTGCAGATTTCACAAGTACACGGCTATCTTTTGGAGCAAGGTACAATAGAAACGCTGGATACTCTCTACCAAATACCTTGATCTCTCCTCCTACCACCGCTAAAAGACCTCCATCAAACAGTTTTACCATTTCTTCCTTGGTAGTTCCTATAAGCTTAAAGGGGTCTTCACCTCTCAACTTAGGGAAAAATGCCATACTTTCTTTGACTTTCTCAATAAATATGTCTCCTTTTATGTTTGCACCCAGCATAAATACTATGTTCTTAAGCATAGGAAGCTTGGTAACGAATAACATGTTTTTAGATGTATCCACTATGCTCTCCTTTTTAACATCTCTTGCCCTTATAAACGCATCAACTACTACCATTCCAGACTCTTTCCTGTTTATTGCAACTTCAATACCACCTATCGGCACTTTCCCTGTATATTTTCTGCCTTTTTTCATTAAACCTTCAAGTATAGTTTTATTGACATCCACATACACATACCATTTTCCTTTAACCTTATGTGGCAAATAGCCTGCAAGTGCCTTTCCAGCAGTAGATTTCCTTTTAAGGAGCCACCTAATAGCATCCTCACTTTTAGAAACAACCAGACTTCCCTTTGCATAAAAACTCCATACCACATTCCCCTTCTTAAACTCAATTTTATAAACATCTCTACCTTGTACGGGTTTTGGAAGTCTGTCCATCTTCACAGAAGGGTCAAACAGCAAAAGAACTTTTTTGATGCTTTTCATGTCCATGGAAAGCTTTGGCGTGATGAACAGAAATCTCTCCTTATTCCCGTTTGGGAGGTAATACGATATATAGGCAAGTCTGCTAATATATTTAGCAGACTTCTTGACAAACTCTTTATCTACTTTGCCACTTTCAGCAAAAGCATCGAGCCATCCTCCCTTATCTGCAGCGTTAACAAGTACATCGTAATTAGGAAGGTTGGCATACAAAACAGCTTCACCTTTGCCGGGTGCAAAGAAGAATTCTGCAGGGTCATAAGAGACAATGCCTCTCTGCCTTATGACAAAGTACACTACTACCCCTAGTGCAACAAGTAATACCAACCCAAGTACAAACCACCTTTTAGACCCCTTCATCTACAACACCCCTTTCCAAATCAAAAAACGTTACCCAGCGTCTCCGCCTCCTCCACCAAAACCTCCACCTATATCACCTATATCACCTATATCACTAAAAGAAACATCTGCAATCTCTCCAACACTTTGAGCAAATGTACTGTGCCAACCAGTATCCCACAGGAGCGGATACATATACCATACATAAAATGGACTCATATTTATCTCCTCCTCTGAAAATTGCTGTGGCAGTATCATCTTCATATGCTTTATAACCTTCCTTGCAACTCCAAGTGCTGTTGCATACACCAGGTAAATTTCCCAAATAGCTATAGACTCTGGTGGATATTCCTTAAGCATACTAAAATCTGTAAGGTACGATTTAAATCTTTGCCACTTCTTGTAGTATGTCAACCCATACTTCGTCCATCTGCCTGCAACTTTATCAGGCATTAAAAGAGAAACCAAACCGGAGACAAAAAGTATCCCCAATCCTACGCTAATCGTGTGATAGGCAATTGGATAGAATGCATGAAAACTTGAAAAGTATACATAAAAGAACCCAATGATAGCAATTGCTACAGAAAGTGTACCAAACACCTTCAACAGCGTGTTACCAGTAGGGTAGAAGTACTTCTTCACATCTATACTACCACTAACCATATCTTTCCAGACAGGGAATACTACCGAAAACTTGGATGCAAACTCCTTCCATGGCAACTCTCTACCACCTTCACACATTTCTTTTATCTTGTCCAACACAAACCTTTCATACGGTTGAAGTTTACCCTTATCTTCATCCTTTAAGAAAGAGATATATATTCCCTCCTCATCTTCGCCTCTAAAGGAGATAAACTTCTGTCTCACCAGCTCCATTACCGTTGCTAAGACGCCTTCCACAGTAGGAATACCAACTTTACCCATCATTATTGCATTTACCTTTGCAGGTGGATCTTTATATGGTATCTCCCTCTCATAAATGCCATGATAATCTATTCTTGGTTCTCTTCCATAAGTAAAATATATAATGATAGGTACTAAAATGGCAATGATTATGAGTAACCAACCTATAAGAGAAAGCCACCTTCCCGTAGACACGTATCTTCTTTCTATTCTCTCTATTTGAGGAATGGCATCTTTATTGATACGAGTAGCAAACTTAGCGTTTGCAAACCATGCTACGGGCATAAGTAATCTAATCTCCTGAAACACACCCGCTGGGATACCATTAAACACAAATAAAAGTGTGTTACCCCTTTTGCTGATACCTTTCAGATACACAGATGGATGTACATAGTACTTCACACGATCAAGCCTATTTGGAAACTGAAATTTGACATCTAATCTCTGAAGTCTCTTCTTCCAACCCTCTCCCCATACCTTTGGGTATAACTGGGATATATCACGGAATACTTGAACTACCCCTATAAGTCGATAAGCAACAAGGAGTGTAATCCTTTTGTTAGATATACCTCTGCTAAAGATTGCCTTACAGTAGAAACCGTGTCGGCTTCTACCGACAATAAATCTTGCCTTTCCCCCAATCACTCCTACTTGTATATCTCTAACCGATGTACCCTCTTTCAAATATATGTATCTCTTAACCCAATGAAATGTTCCCCTAAAACTAAAGTCCACCTTCTCCATAACGGATACAGAGCCATCTTTGTTAACTATGTAAGAGACACTTGCATAAGGTAGTGTGTAGCTTTTGGCATGCACTATACTCGTAGGTAATAGCACAATCAAAGTGAGCATCAAAATACCTCTAAGCTTCATCCGTATTTACCTTCTTTCCACAGATTAACCTCACGTACCCGTGGTAGTAAAAGTTCTCCTTAAAGTCTACAAAACCATTCTTGGAAAGAAAGCTTTTAATATCCATACTTATAAACTCAAGTGCAAGTGGACACTCCAAGTGGGTAAAGAGGTATCGCAAGACGAAATTCATCTTCCTAATATCAAACTCACTATAGTCAAGAATGCAAATCCTTCCACCGTGCTTTAAAGCACGGCTGGCATTCTCTACTATCTTAATCCTATCGTGCTGTTCAAACCCGTGCAAAACAAATGACATGAATACCACATCAAAATAATCTCTGTATTCCAACGGTACCCTTATGTCCTGTCTTTCAACCCTCATGTTTTCATACATCAAAAACCTACTTTCCGCCTGGGATATCATCTCTTCTCCTACCTCAAAGCAGACGATCTCTCCTTCGTTTTCCACATATTTCCTCATAATTAGCGCATTCCTGCCTGTGCCACCCCCAAAGTCTGCCACTTTCTCCCCTTTCTGAAGGTTCATATCATAAACCACCTTCTTCAGAAAAGAGGAATATGTTCCAAGTGCAATAATGTCCATGAGCTTGTCATAGTATCTCGCTTCAAAGCCCTTTACCTCAACTTTACTTCTTACGCTCAAAACCTTACCTCCGGAGCTTTCCTATCAGACTCTGGCACAGAGAAAAACTCCTCCTTTTCAAAGTGGAACAGGGAGGCAAAAATATTACCAGGGAACTTCTGTATGATATTGTTGTACATCATGACAGTATCGTTATAGAACTGCCTTGCATAAGCAATCTTGTCCTCAGTGGCAGATAGTTGCGATTGTAGTTCCTGAAAGTTCGTTGATGCCTTCAGTTCGGGATAGTTCTCAGCAACTGCAAAGAGTGTCTTTAAGGCAGATGTTAGCTGGTTTTCAGCAACTGCTGCATCTTGGGGGCCTTTGGCAGAGAGCAAAGCGCTCCTTGCCTTCGCAACATTTTCGAACACCTCTTTTTCATGCTTTGCATACCCTTTGACAGTCTCAACAAGGTTAGGGATCAAATCAGACCTCCTCTTAAGCTGAACATCTATTTGTGCCCAAGCATCTTTAACCCTGTTTCTCAAAACGATCGTACGGTTGTAGTAGGCTATGACCATAATAACCACAACAGCAATAATGCCAAGTGTAATCCACAAACCCACTATTCATTCACCCCCTCTAACTCTTCTTTGTAGAACATCATGGTAACACGGGTCCCTTTTCCTTCTTGACTTTCGACAATCATATTCCCGTTTAAAAAGTCCACCAAGGATCTCGCAATCCTAAGGCCAAGTGTACCTTTTATCTCTGTATATTCTCTCGATTCAAATAATGCAAATATTTCTTGCAACTTTGCCTCATCCATCCCCACCCCTTCGTCTCTTACAACTATTGTGACCTCGTTCTCATCTCCACTCACCGACACCTCTATCCTTCCATTTGCATAAGAATACAAAAAAGCGTTTCCTATCACATTTTCTAAGATCCTTCTTACTATATTTCTATCCACCTGAAAGAATAAGTCCTCTGAGGCATCTACTTCTGCTTTTATGCCTTTATCTACATACAGCTTAAGAAGCTCATCGGTTACTTCCTTTACGACAGCAGAAATATTTACCTTCTCCCTTTTATATATGTTACTTATTATACCTGTATCTATGGCAAAAAGATAGTAAATATTTTCGGAATAGGAGTGTAGTTCAAACAGTTTACGTGAAACTTCGCGCAATAGAGAAAGCAGCATCGAATTAGAGGATAGGAAATCGTTATCACACATCTTGCAGATCGCACTTCTAACATCAGATAAGGGTAGCTTTAACCTATTTAGAATAAACCACATAAACATGGACCTTGCATTATCCAAATGGATGCTACCACCATGTTCATCGAGCAACAAGAGATATATCACATTATCAACTCCAACAGGTATTGGAATAAAAAACAATCTGAAGCTCTTACCAAGCAGTTCAACATCCGGCTTGGTGAACGCTACTCCTTCTGATATATACGACTTTACATCAAGCTCTTTCATCAAAATCGAAGGTTTAACTTTCTTGCCATAGATCGTGTTGTTAAAATCTATAACCTCGCCTTCTGCATCTAAAAGCAGACTTATTGCAAATGGCAAAGAGCGAAGAAAAATAGACGTATCTATTGCAAACTCCATCTTACTATCCCCCCTACTCAAAAGACCTGAAGTCTATTTTTCCTTCCTTATTGAGGAAAAACTCCACATACCGCAGCTTGTCTTTCACCTTGTAGTTTTCCTCACACATAAACACTTTAACACCCTCGAATATCGTATCTTTAACTCTAACAAATGCTCTCCTCTTCCCCAAGAGCGCTTTTTTGACTTCTCCTCTTCTCCTCTCCAGGGATGCGAGCTTTGAAGAGAGCAGTTTATATTCAATCAAAAGTTTTTTCAGCTTTCTTTTGGTCGTTTCGTTAAGCATACGAAGAGCATTTATGTTGTCCTTGTATGTGCTCACGCTTTTTCCAACCCTTTGAAGCACAGGCTCTAACTTCTTTATACCATCTTCAATCCTTTTTAGTCTGTCCGCCAACACATAGTCTATACCCACCACAATCTCTGTTGGAGTCCCAAAATCAGATCCTATATTGTAGGCTTCAACCCCCAAAAACGCCCATATACTTCCTCCTATGATAGATCCTGGTCTTTTAACCTTTACCCTCACCCATGTTCGGGACTTAACTGTGCTGTGCAAGATTGCCCTTTCCACTATCACATCTCCACCTGACTCTACGTAGGCATTCTCAATGAACTTCGCAGTTAGCCCTTTGCTCGCCCATATCCTACCCTGTCCACGAGCTATTACCCCTCCTTTCACTGTTATACTTCCACCAGAAAAAACACGTGCACTCTCAATGTTTCCCCCTACGCTAATATCCTTTCCAGCTGCAACAGTAAAACCATCTCTTATACTACCATTTATTATTACACTCCCAGGAAATCTAACATTACCAGTATGGTAATCCACATCACGGTCTATTTTCAGTACTGGTACTACATCTAAAAAGAGATCATCAAGAATAGGTTCACCTGCCAGTCTGGATACGACCTCCTTACCCTTCAACAACACACCCTTACCAAATCTGAACGGTTTCCTGTCCAAGGGGGAGGACTTTATTACCTTACCAAAGACATCTTTTCCATCTATAGGTTCTATTTCATCAGATATGTATGCGATGGTCTCACCACTCCTAACTACCGTCACACCGCCAAGTTCCTTAAAATTTACAGATTCTTCTTCCGTAACAGAAGCCTGCCTGTAAGCAGTAGGAAAATATATACATAAGAGTGCCCTCCTTCCCGCTCTTGGAGGCATACCTTTCGCAATTGTCACATCTAATACAGCACTTTTAGACATGCTTAGCGTTTCGATAACCTCTCTTATGCGTTGAGTATCGATGCCAAATGTTATCCCTTTTTCACCGAGTATAGACAGCACATCTTCTACGGAGGGGTTCACATCTTTGGAAGGAAAAAAAGAGGCACGGACTTCTGTCTTGTCATCTGAAACAGTAATAGAAATCCACTTGTCTTCTTTACTCATCAAACACCTACCTACACCAGATACATCTTAAAGTAGAGATAAGTTTCTCAATAAGTCCCTTTCTCTTTCCCTTGATAGTCTCTTTATCCATACTTTTCAGGAGTTCAAGATTGTTTAAAGCCTTGTCATACATTGGGTCTATCTTTATTGCCATGTTGTAGCAGTACTCTGCATCGCTATAAAATCCATTGTCAAAGTAAAGAAAACCCATGTTATTCCATGCCTGTTTATAAGAAGGGTCTTTTTCTACTGCTTTTCTATAACTATCAAGCGCCCTCTTAAAACACCCCATTTTCGCATAGACGAGCCCTACATTGTACCATATTTCAGCTGTTCCTTTACCTTTCTTCACTATCCTTTTATAGCATTCCAAAGCCTTGCGCCACTTTCCCATCTTATACCATATAAATCCCATATTATGGTAAGCCTTATAGTACTCTGGAGATGTTTCAACTATTTGCTTATACAACGACAATGCCTTGTCAAGCGAACCCATCTCTTGATACACAAGTGCAAGGTTGTATATTGCGTTAACATAAGAGGGATCTGTTGATATTATCCCATTGTATATTGAGATAGCTCTATGATATTCTCCCTTGCTCATGTACAGCAAACCAAGATTATTGCGTGCCTCTAAGTAGTTCTTATCTATTGCTATTGCCTTTCTATAGCAGTTTTCTGCATTCATCCAATCCCCCATAGCTGCATATGCAACTCCCATGTTGTTTAATACATATTTAGAATCTGGCCTGACCCTTAGAAACTTCTTATAGTAGTAAATGGCCGCATCGTACATCCCCCTCTGGTAATAGTAAGAACCCATATTAAGAAGACTTTCCGGATGAACGGGCTTCAACTTTAAGGCATCCTTGTATGACTTCAGCGCCTTTTGGGAATTACCAGATTTGTCAAAAATTACACCTGCATTGTTGTGAAAATCAGCTGCATTTGGAGAGATCTTCAGTATCTCTTCGTACAACGCCTCAGCCTCTTTAACCCTGCCCTTACCAGAGTATATAAAGGCAAGATCATGTATAGCTGGAATATAGTAAGGGTCTACCATTAAAAGTTCTTTATAAGCATCTTCCGCTTCATCAGATAACCCTATATCACGCAAACGAGATGCTTTTTTATATATAATATCTACAACTTCTCTCCTTATTGGTACAACATTTCTCTCCCCCATAAACCTACCACACTGTTTACAGTAAAGGCGATGCTCCTCGTTCTCATACCCACAGTAGGGACACTTCATACCTCACCACCTAATAAAATTATACCATAACGAGATAGTTAAGCGTCAACTTTCAAGCAACTCTATACATCTCAGTGTCTTCTTTACCAGAAATTCGTATATACTGATCGATTCCATACCATCCATATAAGTGTTAAGGATGTCACCAAAGTGTTCATACCAACCAATATCTATCCCTCCAAGGCCAAGCATAGCCCCGAGCACGCTTCCAACCTCACCAGCATTGCAGTCAACATCATAACCAAATGAAGCCACTATCTCCATCGTTCTATCAAAATCGCCATCCCCAAACCACAAAGAAGTTATAACAGAAGCAGTATTGGGATACAGATGTATCCAATTATACCTCAAAAACCTCTCTCGAACCTGCTCATAGACATCCAACCAGCTGTTACTGTTCTTGCACCACTTTACTACATCTTCAACTACACACCTAAACTCCGTTTTTCGAGGAATATACTTCAATGACTCAAGGACAATCTCACGAGGATCATCTAACGCAAAAGCCAGACTAGTGAGGACTGCACTATGTATACCACCATACACACCATTTGAAGAGTGAGATATTATAGCGTCAAGGTATGCAACTCTTGCGGCCTCATATGGATCTGCAGGTGCAACAAATCCCTCAACCATACATCTCATTTGAGCACCTATCCACTCTCTAAAAGGATTAAAAAAACTACCCGAAAGCGGGGGAAATACTCCCCTTTTTATATTCTCCATAGCTATGTACTCTGCAGACCAACCAAATGGAATATAGGATATCCATTTCATTGCCACAGCGTCAGAAGATACCGATCTCCCGTTTTCCTCTAAAGCAAGCAAAAACGCTATCTCATAGGTAATATCATCGTTGTGGGTGTCTGGTTCCTTAATAAATTTACCAAGTCTATCTCCAAATACCTTGACGAGATTTTCATGCATGTACCCCTCTATAGCTGTACCCATAGAAGCACCACTAATCTGGCCTATCCATCCTCCATATACCTTATCTTCAAGTACCTTTCTATCAAACTCGTACCGTTTTCTGGGAAAATCTGCAGAGATCTCCTTCCAAAGCATGGGATGAGCAAAATCGTGGTAAGGGTGCTTCATTAGGACTGGAGCAAGCTCAAGCTCGTAAAATATGCGTGAAGTTATTTCCCTTAGAAGGCTTATATCGTTGCTCTGAAGTGCATCCATGCCTATAGTTAGAAGCATCTCAGCAGCAGAAACATCTCTTCCCATATTTTCAACAGCCTGTACAGCTCCTACAATGAGGTGTTCTGGTGCACCAGAACCAGGCACACGACTACTCCAAAAAGACTTTATCACCATATCATATGCATCCTGCAATACCCTTACATTTCCCCAATCACTTACGTAGTTTATGTCGGGCAAAGCAGAGTCTCTCAAACTACGTTCCATCTCCCAAGCTTTCAATTCAATCATCTCCCACCTCTGCAGTTATGCTTACTTTCCGCTTCCTTCTGGCATATACATAGAGGGCAAAAAGTGTTGCAACATAAGGCACCATTGAGGTAAATTGTGGTGGTATAGGAGAGTTCTGCAAAACTATACCAAGTGCCTCAAAAAAACCAAACAGCAAAGATAATATCAATATACCCAAAGGCCTTGCTCTTACAAGTATTATTATTGCCAGCGCTATCCATCCCCTACCATTGGACATATTCTCGCTAAAGAGGTTTACATACCCAAGGGACAAAAAAGCACCTGCCAATCCACAGAACACGCCTGATAGAAGAGCAGAGACAAGCCTCACCGTTGTGGGATTGATACCAAGTGATCGCGTAGCAGTGGGCTCTTCTCCAGCGGCACGCAATCTCAACCCAAATCGTGATCTGAACACCACTATATCTACAACTACAGCTAAAAGGAAGCTAACATATACCAAAAAAGGGTATCCACCCAATATACTTCCTAAAATGGGCACATCATGCAAAAATCCAAAGTTCCAGGATGGTATACCTATAATCTTAGGTGATATAAATGCTCCTTTCACATGAAATGTGCTTCTTAAGAGATAAGTAGTGCCACCCAAGGCAAGCATATTTATAGCTATACCTGTAACAAACTCGTCACTTCTCAAGTATATCGCAAATAGGGAGAAAAGCAAAGAAAGTAGCAAGCTTGAGACCAAAGCAAATAGAATACCAACCTCCCAGCTTCCAAAAAAGTAACTACCAATTACACCAAAGTAAGCACCAGTCAGCATCATGCCTTCCATTGCAATATTAAACACATTAGCGTAGTATGTAAAAGCACCTCCAAGTGCCGCCAGTAATATAGGTGTTGCACTATTTATAGATGCTCTCAGGAGGGCTACTACAAAATCCATTACCTTTTAACCACCTTCCTTGCTTTCAGAAATGCCTTTACCCTACCCCCATAGAACTCTATAACAGATCGGGTAGCTACCACTGAAACGACAATTACTGCTTCCATAACCATAATGAATTCTGAGGGTACGCCAGTTTCGAATTCCATACCTATGCCACCAGACTTTAGAGCACCAAAGAACAACGCAAACAAAGCAGTCATAGAAACATCATTATTACCTATCATTGCAAGCATAACACCATCCCATCCAAAGTTGCCACCAATGCCCTTCATAAATCTGTGCTGAGTTCCACCAAGTATCAGCAACCCACCAGCAAGACCCGAAAGAGCTCCACTGTAGAGCATTACCCACATATAGTTATCACTTACCTTGCATCCCCCAACCCTTGCAAATCTTAAGTTCAACCCCATCATTTCCCACTCATAGCCTATTCTCCACTTCTCAACAACCCACCATGAAACAACAGCAACGGCTACTGCAACATAAAATCCTTCGTTGAATTGATTTACCGTTGAAAGAGTAAAGGCCTTCTTTATGGCGACTGTAGATGCAACATAAGCCTTTGGGTCCAAAAACGGATATGTGACAAGGTATGTCGTCGAATATTCCGCAATAAAGTTCAGCATCAGCGTACTGACAAATTCGTCCATCCCATACCTCTGACGCATTAGAGCTGCAAAGCCACTCCACAGTGCTCCACCCAGGGCCGAAGCGGTCAGTATAACGGGTATAGAAATCCACCCAGGAAAGGGGAGGTATATACCTAACAATGCAGCTACTATCGCTCCCATAAGAAACTGTCCTGGCTGCCCAAGGTTTATTGCACCTGCTCTCCACGCTATTGCAGCAGACAAACCCGTAAGTATCAAGGGGGTGGTATTATCAAGTGTGGATATCCAAGAGAAGGAAGAAGCAATGCTATAGTCAAATAATACTCTGTAAACCTCTGCAGGAGAATTACCCTGTATTTTTATCACGAACACGCTCACCAGCAATCCAACTGCTATACCTATACCACCAACAAAAAATTTGTTAAATCTACTCATGACCACCGACACCCAGCATATAGGCCCCAACATCTTCCTTGGTAGTCAGGTTGGGCAAAAGCTCAGCTACAATCTTTCCGCTTCTCATGACAAGAAGCCTGTCGCTCAAGGTGAACAGTTCATCTAACTCAGCCGATATAAGTAAAATTGCCATTCCATTGGCTCTCATCTGAAGTATTTTCCGGTGAATAAACTCTATAGTACCAACATCTAAACCTCTCGTTGGCTGATCTAAGAGCAGAAATGGAACATCTAATGAAAACTCTCTTGCAACAACAACCTTTTGTTGATTACCTCCAGAAAGTGTGGATACTGGTTCATTTGTGCCTCTACAAATAACTGCATAAGAGTTAATTAGTGTACGTGAAAACTCACCAACCTTACCCCAATTTATGGCAAACCCCATTTTTGCAAAAGCTCGGCTTATATGATGCGTCATAATCATGTTTTTCATAATAGTAGACTGCAAAGCAAGACCGGTGTACTTTCTATCCTGACTGACAAACCCCATGTATCTCCTGCGTTGCCTTGTTGACATATGTGTAATTTCTACCTCATCTATGTAGATCTTACCTCCGCAAACCGGCAATGTTCCTATAAGTGCTTCAACAAGCTCAAACTGGCCATTGCCTTCAATACCAGCTACACCTACAACCTCACCTTCACGAACATCAAAAGACAGAGGCCCTAATTCAATACTGTTATCTCTCCGAACCGTTAACTCTCTAACGCTTAAAACTCTTTTTCCGGCACTGCTACTGCTCTTAGACACGGTAAACACAACATCTCTACCCACCATCATATTTGCAAGTTCTCTCTTTGTTATACCATCGTTATCTACAGTACCTATCTTTCTCCCTTTCCTAAGGACTGTGATACGATCAGAAATCTGCAAAACCTCATCCAGTTTATGGCTAATGAAAACTATAGTTTTACCTCTTCTGTTCAACTCTCTCAACCGTTCAAACAGTTCCTCTGTTTCTTGCGGTGTAAGTACTGCTGTTGGCTCATCCATTATAAGAATATCCACATCTCTGTAAAGCTGTTTCAATATCTCAACTTTCTGCTGCATGGCCACAGAGACCTCAGAAGTTACAGCATCCACATCTATCTGGAAACCATATCTTTCAGCTACTTCCTTTACCATGTTTCTCGCTTTGACAGAATTTATGAATCCCACATTGTTTGTTACAGCCTTTTCACTACCAAGGATTACATTTTCATAAATTCTGAACGAAGGGATCAGCATAAACTCCTGGTGTACCATCCCAATGCCCTTTCTTATCGCTTGATGAGGTGCAGAAAAAGACACTTCTTCTCCCTTTACATACATGCTACCTGCAGAGGGTTTTATGAGCCCAGCAAGTATCTTCATCAAGGTGGACTTACCAGCCCCATTCTCACCGACTATTGAGTGAATTTCACCTTTTCGAAGCTCCCAAATAACATCTTCCAGAGCAACTACTTCAGGGGGATATACCTTGTATATCCCCCTCATCTCAACATATTCCATGACTACTTCTTTTCTGGTTTATAGGGAGGAACTACTAGCTTACCTGTAGCTATATCATTTTGAATCTTTACTATCCTGTCAATAACATCTTCGGGCAATATCTGTCTCGTGTATTTATCTATAGCAAGTCCAACCATTCCCTCCTTTACACCGAAACTATACACTTTTCCCCTTTTGTAGGTACCATCTACTATCATCTTGTACACCTTATACATAGATTTACCAACTTCTTTCAAATCACTGGTTATTACGTGTCCCGGCGCAATACCATTTTCGTTGCTATCAACGCCTATCGCATATTTGCCCACTTGCTTTGCTGCCTTGAGTACGCCTATACCAGCAAGTGCAGCAACCTGAAATACAACATCAGCACCCTCAGAGTAAAGCTGTAGTGCAGCTGCCTTCCCCTTAGCAGGATCATCCCAGTTGCCTATATAGACAATCTTAACTTGGGTTTGCGGGTCGACATAGTGAGCACCTCTCTTATACCCATACATGAAAGCTCTAATTACTATATCATCATCACCACCCACAGCGCCTATTATCTTCTGAGGATTTATGCCTGGTAACTTTGTCAGTGTAGTTGTAATCGCTGCAGTCACACCTGCAAGGAATGCGCCTTCCTCTTGTCTGTAAACTATACTAGAAAGGAGATGTTTTGGATCCATAACATTCGTGTCTACATTTACAAAAATCTTAGACGGGAATCTGTCCGCTATCTGCTTAAGTTCCTTCTCAAAACCATAAGATATTACAAATATTACATCTGCCCACCGGGCTGCTGTAAGCAGGCTTGGATAGTACAAAGACGGGTCAAACTTACATTCTAAAACCCTCACCTTTGCACCAAAGTCCTTCTTTATTTGCATTAATCCTCGATACCCCGAATCGTAAAACGCATGATCTCCTAAAGAACCGTTAATCACATAAGCCACCTTCTTAGGAGACGCTGCGTACGTAGATCCAAACAGGGAAAACACCAGCACCATTACCAACACAACACTCAAAGTCCCTCTTCTCATCATCCATACCCCCTTTTTTAGTTTAAAGTATTACAAACTAAAGAAAGTGTACATCATACACATATTTATGTCAAGAATAAGCAGCTTTTGTGCCCAATCTCAGTAAAGCATAATGAACTTTCCTTAGAAGTATTGACAAGTTATCGCTCTTGTAATATAATACTACATGCCAACGCCGGGATGGCGGAACTGGTAGACGCACTGGACTTAAAATCCCGTGGGCCTGTGGGCCCGTGCCGGTTCGATTCCGGCTCCCGGCACCACGTGAGAGGATAGACGCGGGGTGGAGCAGTCAGGTAGCTCGTCGGGCTCATAACCCGAAGGTCGCTGGTTCAAATCCAGCCCCCGCAACCATTAGCCAATTTGATCCCCATAAAAATAGAGTGGCGGTGTAGCTCAGGTGGCTAGAGCATGCGGTTCATACCCGCAGTGTCCAAGGTTCGAGTCCTTGCACCGCCACCATTTTATTTCTAAGGCATTTCACCAGTATAAAGAGTACCTCTTTTGTGCTATAATGAAATGAGCTAATAATCCAGAAGGAGGTTTTCAAAATGCAGGTATACATAATAATTGCATTAGCATTTGCCATATTAGCCGTAGGGTTTACAGTGCAAAACAATGCAACCGTAACTATCCACATCCTCACCCATACATACCAAACATCTATAGCGTGGGTAGCTATTGTAAGTGTATTTTTGGGTGCCCTTCTAATGGGGATAGTAGACATACTTATCAGGCTAACCAGAAGAGGCAAAAAGAAAGAAGTAGCACAAGCTAACAAAAACAAAGAAGAAGAGACAAAGGAAACATTTAGCGCATATGAGAGAAAACTGGAAGTTATTCAAGGTGAAATAGTGAACCTGAAGTCTGAAATACAGAGGATAAACATGAAACTCTCAGAAATAGAGGAAAAAACAAGGGAAAATGTAACAGAAGAAAAGGAAAGGCCTTCCAGTGAGTATTCGGTGGAAGACCACACAGAGATCAGTCCAACTACTACGGAGGATTTTCAACAACCAATCAGAGAGGTTGAGGAAGAAACATAAAAGTGTGCACGAAAGCAGAAAAAAGAGGCGATAAGCATTCAACAATAGTGGAGCAACTATCTGAAAAAATAGGTATATCTCGTATATTATCCCAGCTTTTAGTAAACAGAGGTATCTCCTCTGCCGTCGAGGCAGAGGAGTTTCTTCATCCAAAACTCTCCGCTGTTACCGATTCAATGAAATTTGCAGACATGGAATATGCAGTAGAGAGGGTTGCAGCAGCTATAAAGAGAAAAGAGAATATCCTCATCATAGGAGACTACGATGTAGATGGTATAACATCAACAGCACTTTTGCTCAAAGTACTGCGCTTCTTTACAGAAAACCTATACTTTTACATACCGGACAGGATAGAGGACGGTTACGGATTGAATAAACACTCTTTAGACTATGCCATACAGAATGACATGAAACTTGCAGTAACCGTTGACTGCGGGATAAGAGACAGGGAGCTCGTAAACTACGCAATGAACAAAGGACTTGACATCATCGTAACGGACCATCACATACCCGATACAGAACTGCCAGGCGCGGTAGCAGTGGTAAACTCACACAGAGAAGAGAACAGATTTCCGTTCAAAGAGATGGCAGGAGTCGTAGTAGCATGGCATTTTGCTCGGGCTTTAATAAAAAGACTCACTGGCAAAGACACATTCCTTAACGATTACCTTGACCTTGTATCCCTCGGGATAATAGCAGACAGGGTCCCACTTGTAAAAGATAACAGAATACTAGCATCTAAGGGGATAGAAGTACTATATAATACAAAGAACTTAGGGTTGGAAGCTCTCATAAATGTAAGTGGTCTCAGTGGAAGAAAGATAAATTCTCATTCCATAGGCTTCATATTAGCTCCAAGGCTTAACGCAGCAGGAAGAATAGAAAGTGCAAAACTTGCAGTAAAGCTCCTTTTAAGCAGCGAAAGGTATAGAGCAAAAAGGCTGGCAGATAAGTTAGATGAACTCAACAGGAAGAGACAGAAATTAGTGGAAAAAACCCTAAGAGAGGCAACAAACATAATACAAAGCAAGAACCTTTATAGAAAATGTGGGCTCGTGGTCTACAAAGAGGATTGGCATGTTGGAATACTTGGAATAGTGGCATCAAAACTGGCAGAAAAATACAACATGCCAGCTATTGTCCTTACGAGAAACAAAGACATTATAAAGGGATCTGCAAGAAGTATAGAGGAAATTGACTTATTCGATTCCCTACTCAAGGTGTCTGACGAGCTAACCAGCTTTGGCGGACACAGGGGAGCAGCAGGCGTAAAGGTTTCAATGGACAACTTGTCAAGATTTGAAGAAAGGTGGACCCAAACTCTAAAAGAAATACTACCCTACAGGGAGAAAACTACCTCAAAAGCAGAGCTCTACCTACCAATAGACGACATAACACTGGAGTTAGCAAAAGAAATAGAACTATTAGAACCTTATGGTGAAGCAAATCCTGAACCAATTTTTGCATCCTACTTGCCATGGGGTCTTGAATATTTACCAATAAACGGTTATCATAAGTCTACATATAATAGCTGCTCTATACTCGTACCCAAAAATCTGTCAAATGTGGTGCTGATGGGGAAAGATCGGCAAATAATATACACTCTGCAAGTAGATAGATGGAAGGGAGAAGAGTCCCCTACCATCAGGGTAGAGGGTTACATATAAACTTCAGTAGGAGGGAGTATCCATGAATTTAAAAAGTAGCATTAGGTCTATACCAGATTTTCCCAAAAAAGGCATAATATTCAGGGACATAACAACGCTGCTGAAAGATGCAGAAGCATTCAGGGAAGCAGTGGACAAAATCTACAATCATTTTAAGGACAAAAAGGTGGACAAAGTGGTAGGAATAGATGCAAGAGGATTCATATTCGGAGGAGCCATCGCATACAAAATGGGAGTTGGTTTTGTACCAATAAGGAAAAAGGGAAAGCTACCATGGAAGAAGATAGAAAAGGAGTACTCATTGGAGTATGGAACTGCCTCTGTAGAGGTGCACACAGACAGTATAGAGAAGGGAGAGAAAGTTCTCATAATAGATGACTTGCTTGCAACTGGTGGAACGGTAAAGGCAGCCAAAAGTTTAGTAGAAGAGTTAGGTGGAGAAATCGCAGGATTTGGTTTCGTAATAGAACTTCTTGATCTAAAGGGAAGAGAATTACTCAAAGGATATGATGTATTCTCCATAGTCCAATACTAAAAGAAGGGAACTTTATGGAAGAATCTGCAGAAAGATTATTAGGTGAGATTAAAAGCCATTTCGAATCTAAGGATAGCCTTGAAATAATAGAAAGAGCCTATAAATTTGCTGCAGATGCCCACAGTGGCCAGAAACGGGCATCAGGGGAACCATACATTTTACATCCACTTAGCGTAGCACTTATACTATCAAACATGGGAATGGACAGAGACACTATCGCTGCATCTATCTTACACGATGTAATAGAGGATACCAGTATATCCAGAGAACAACTGAAGGAAGCCTTCGGAGAAGACATAGCACTACTCGTAGAAGGTGTCACAAAGCTGAGTAAACTACCGTTTAGAACCTCTACCGACTATCAGGTAGAAAATTTAAGAAAGATGTTTATCGTGATGGCAAAAGACATAAGGGTTATACTAATAAAACTCGCAGATAGACTGCATAACATAAGGACCATAAGTTACCTGAGTCCTGAGAAGCAGAAAAGGATTGCCAAAGAAACCATAGACATATATGCACCAATAGCTCACCGACTTGGCATGTATAAGATGAAATCAGAACTTGAGGACCTCTCCTTCAAAGTGCTCAAACCGGATATATACAACAGAATAGCAAGCTATATCGCTGAACAGCACCAAGAGAGTGAAAAGTTCATTGAAAAGGTAAAGGTAGCGCTACAAACGAAGCTACTGGAATTTGGCATAAGGGGACATATAGAAGGCAGGCCAAAACACATATATAGCATATACCAAAAGATGCTGGTTAAAAAACAGCCCTTGGACAAGATATACGACCTTAGAGCTATAAGAATCATAGTAGACTCCATAAAGGACTGCTATGCAGTACTTGGCATAGTGCACAACCTGTGGAAACCACTGCCAAATAGGTTCAAGGACTACATAGCAAATCCAAAACTAAACATGTATCAGTCGCTACACACAACAGTAGTAGGTCCAGAGGCAAAAACCCTCGAAGTACAGATAAGGACATGGAAGATGCACAACACAGCCGAATACGGTATAGCAGCTCACTGGAAATACAAGGAGGGAAAAGTCCACACAGATGAGATAGACGAAAAACTGTCCTGGCTTAGACGAATACTGGAATGGCAAAAGGACATGCATGACCCAAAAGAGTTCATGGAATCATTGAGTATAGACCTAAGAAGCTCAGAAGTGTTCGTATTCACACCAAAGGGAGATATAAAAAGGTTACCAAGAGGTAGCACTCCTATAGACTTTGCGTATGCAATACACACAGAGGTAGGGCATAGATGTGTTGGAGCCATCGTAAACCAAAAAATCGTCCCCCTTGACTATCATCTTAAAGATGGTGACATAGTAAAAATAATAACTTCCTCAAAGTCATCACCAAGCCGAGACTGGCTAAGAATAGTAAAGAGCCCGAGTGCACGAGATAAGATAAAGCACTGGTTTAGACAAAAGGAGAGGGAAAGCCTTCTACCACTTGGAAGGGAAATATTGGAAAAAGAACTGAGAAAGAGAGGTCTAAGCATAAAAGAATTCTTATCAGAAAAAAACCTATCTGAACTTGCACGGTCCATAGGATTCCTAAAACCAGAAGAACTCCTTGTAAATATCGGTGCTGGAAAGATAAGTATCTCTCAATTGATACCAAAAGAAGAAAAATTAGAGAGCGAAATACCTCAAAAACAGGAGAAACCACAAGAAACAGAAAAAGAGGGCATTGGAGTGGAAGTGGAGGGGGTGAAAGGGGTACTCACGAGATTTGCGAAGTGCTGCACTCCAATCCCCGGAGATGACATCATAGGATACATTACTAGAGGCAAAGGCATAACAATCCACAGGGCAGACTGCCCCAACATAAGAAGGGCACCCAAAGACAGACTAATAAAAGTTTACTGGAAAGAATCCAAGAAAACTACCTATCCTGTCCACATAGAGGTAGAAGCAGTGGATAGGCCAAACCTCTTAGTAAACGTGATGACCCAGATCTCTCAAAGCCGAGCAGATGTCAGCGGTGTAACGGGAAGGAGCGGTAGAGGGGGGCTGGCAACCATAGAATTAGAGGTGTGGATAAGAGATTTAGAACATTTGTACAGTATTATGGCAAAGATACAGAATGTTAGAGGTGTAATAAAGGTAAGTAGACACTCTGGAAAGCAAGGAGGAAAATATGCGAGCAGTAATCCAGCGAGTTAAATACGCATCCGTTGAGGTAAACAATGAGATAGTGTCCGAGATAAACAGAGGATTAGTCGTTCTGTTAGGAGTTGGGAAGACAGACACGGAAGATGATAAAAGATATGTTGCTGAAAAGATTGTAAACCTTAGAATATTTGAAGACAAAGAGAGAAAGATGAACCTTTCTCTAAAGGATATAGATGGGGAAATCCTTATTGTCTCCCAGTTTACCCTATATGGAGACACACGTAAAGGCAGAAGACCCAGCTTTGTAGAAGCTGCCAGTTACGAAGATGGAAAGAAAATGTTCGAGAGCTTTGTTTCTTTCGTAAAACACATATACCACGGAAAGGTAGTAACGGGGGTGTATGGAGCAGACATGCTTGTAAAAATATTTAACGATGGTCCCGTTACCATAATAATAGACACAACAGGTAAATCAGGTAAATAAAGATGACAATAAAAGGTTGGGTGTTAGGAGATCTACTAACAAACTGTTTTCTACTTATTGACGATAAGAGTAAAGAAACAGCACTTATCGATCCTGCGTTCTTCCACGAGGAAATTGCCAAGTTCATAGAGGACAACGAACTCAAGTTAAAGTACATAATTGCGACACACGGACACATAGACCACATAGGAGGTATTGACATATTTAAGGACAGATTTTCATCGTATGTCGTAGCCCACGAAAAGGAAGCAGATATATTTGGTTCTGTCACAAAAAACCTGTCACTATGGCTTGGTCGTGCTGTTAAGATCCAAGAACCCCATATACTTGTGAAGGATGGCGATATTTTGAAACTCGGAGAAGTAAAACTACACATACTTCATACTCCAGGCCATACCCCGGGAAGCATCTCTATATGGATTCCAGAAGAGAAAGCTGTAATAGTCGGAGATCTACTATTTTATGGTTCAGTTGGAAGAACAGACCTTCCCGGAGGCAATTTCCCACAGCTAATCAGATCTATAAAGAAAAAAATTTTCAAGCTTCCCCCTGACACAAAAGTTTATCCGGGACATGGCTTATATACAACTATAGCAGAAGAGATGGAAAAAAATCCGTTTTTAAAAAAGAAAGATGATGGGGAGTTGATTACCGCATGATGAGAATAATAGGAGGCCTATTTTCCCAAAGTGTTGGGATAGATTTGGGTACCGCTACTATACAAGTATATGTGAAGGGTAGAGGTATAGTTATATCCGAACCTTCTGTGGTAGCACTCAGCGCTGAAGACAAAAAAGTCCTCGCTGTAGGAAGCGAAGCGAAAAAGATGCTTGGAAAAACACCCAAAGACATAATCACAGTAAGGCCAATGATGGATGGAGTAATCTCAGACTTCGAGATCACAGAGAAAATGATAAGATACTTCATAGCAAGGGTGCATCACAGAAAGTCGTTCGTTCATCCACGTATTATTATATGCGTTCCATCTGGCGTTACAGAGGTAGAAAAGAAGTCAGTAATGGATGTAACACTTGAAGCAGGAGCAAGAGAGTCGTACCTTATAGAAGAGCCCATTGCCGCAGCAATAGGAGCTGGTTTACCCATATACGAGCCAGCAGGTAATATGGTAGTTGACATAGGCGGTGGAACCACAGAGATAGCTGTAATATCCCTTGGTGGAATAGTAGTTGGAAACTCCATAAAAGTAGCTGGAGATGAAATGAACAATGCCATACTCCAATACATGAAGAACAAATATAAGTTAGCTATAGGCGAGCAGATGTCAGAACTAATAAAGATAAGCATTGGAGATGCACTGGAAGGAAACACAGAGAAAAACATGGATGTCAGAGGTAGGGATATGGTCACAGGCCTACCGAGAGTTATAAATGTAACATCTGCGGAATTATATGAACCACTTTCAGGACCAATAAACAGGATTATAGATGCCATAAAGTCCACACTGGAGAGGGTACCTCCAGAACTCACATCTGATATCATAGACAGGGGTATCACTTTAACAGGCGGAGGGGCACTCCTTCCCAATTTGGATACATTAATAACGAGAGAAGTAGGTGTACCAACCTATGTAGCAGATGAGTCTCAGTTCTGCGTAATAAAAGGTATAGGAATGGTACTTGAAGAACTACAAAAACTAAAAAGAGTTCTGAGTTCCCCCGTTAAGTAGGATCTGAGGTAAACGATGTCAAACAAACCTCTAAGTGGTGTAATAGTAGTTTCAATACTCATATTCTTTTCTTTTACTCTTATGTCTCTTTCCATAAAAGGAACAGAATTTACAGACACTGTTCAGAGGGTATCATATATGATATTTCATCCACCACGTTCTATATTCTCAAGTGCAGGAAAAGAGATATTCAACACCATTCAGTACATAAACACCTTAAGGAGGGCAGCAGAGGAGAACGAGAAGTTAAGAAAAGAAATAGAACTCCTAAACTACAAGATATCTAAACTGACAGAAGAGAAAATTGAAAATAACAGACTGAGAAAACTTTTGGACCTTAAGAGAAAGATGCCCTACAAGGTTATGATAGCATCTGTTACAGAATGGTCTCCAGTATACTACTTCAGGTCTATCTTTATAGACAAAGGCATTAGAAATCACATAAAAAAAGGCATGGCAGTAGTTACATACAAAGGGTTAGTGGGAAGGATAAAGCAAGTTTACTACAACAGGAGTAAAGTAATCCTGCTCACAGACAGAAGTTTCTCTATAGGTGCTATGATAGAAAGATCCAGAAATACAGGCATACTTTCAGGAAGTGGAGGAGGATTTTGCTATCTAAACTATCTACCTTTGAGTGCTGATGTAAAAGTAGGAGATAGAGTAATAACAGTAGGCTTTGGTGGAACATTCCCAAAAGGCATAGCCATTGGAAAAGTTGTAAAGGTAGAGAGAAAACCTTTATACATTACTGCAGTAGTCTTGCCTTATGTGGATCTCAGCAGACTGGAGGAGGTATTCGTTATACTGAGAGAAGAGAGTCATGGTTAGAGTAATCATCTGGAGCACAATGTTATGGCTTGCTATATCCTTGCAATCAAGCTGGATATACTACATAAGTCTAAAGAAACTCGGCATAGATATAGTGTTTACCATGTTATTTTACTTATCTTTAACCTCACAAAGCAGAAACCACATGGCACTTGTAGGATTCTTAACAGGGACATTTGCAGATGCTGCTTATGGAACTCTGATAGGACTAAATTCGTTAGTATATTCAATGACAACCTTCACGATAACACACATCAAGAACCAACTCAGTGAACCCTCACTACCACAACTCGTAAAACTCTCTTTAATAGCAGTCCTGATGAAAGAATCCATAACTATATCCATCATGACAGCGACTCTCGGCTACAAAACAAACATGTTGAATATCACTAAAGAAGCATTCTTCAACCTAATAGCACTTCTATTTGTGGCTCTCATCATACACAAAAAGGAGCAGGAAATAGAGTGAAATGTGGAATATAGAAAAGTTTGAAAGGAGATTTTTTGCCCTAATGGTATTGATAGGGATTGCAATGATAGTCATCGCCGCAAGACTGTGGTATCTTCAAATAATAAGAGGAGACTACTACACAGAGCTTGCAAAAAACAATATGATAAGAATCGTGGACATAAAACCCATAAGGGGGAACATATATGACTCAAGTGGAAGGGTCTTGGCATTCAATAGGCCGGTCTTCGCACTTATCGCAGATGTGGAAAACCAAAGAAAAATAAAAGAGATAACAGAAAAAATAGGGTATATATCTGCACTCTTAGAACTTGATAAACAGAGACTCTTAAAGAGGTTCAAGCGAGGAATAAGGTATGGGAGAAAAAGGGTTATCATTAAAGAGAACCTAAACATATCACAGGTAGCAAGGATCAAAGCCTTCCTGGGAAGTAACACTGATGTGTATGTTACTGTTATACCAAAGAGGTTTTACCCTTTGGGAAAGCTGTTTGCCCATGAGGTTGGATATGTAGGTAGAATAACGCAAAAACAACTTAGAAGGTTAGGAGAGAAAGGGTACAAAGGGAACGATTGGATAGGCCAGGCAGGTATTGAGAGGGTTTATGAATCATATCTGCGTGGAAAAGTAGGTAAGAAGGAGATAGAAGTAGATGCAAAGGGAAACCTCATAAAAGTAATAAAGGAGATACCCCCAATAAGAGGTGACAGCCTCATCACTTCCATAGATACTAACCTACAAAAGACTGCCTATGAAGCACTTGGGGATTACAGTGGGGTTGTTATAGCAATGGATCCAAATAACGGTTCAATAATGGCAATGGTTTCAAAACCATCCTTTGATCCCAATATGTTTGTATGGGGGTTCAGTGCCAAGGAGTGGAAGAGGTTAACAACACAACTAAGCCATCCTTTCGACAACAGAGCAATTCAAAGCGTGTACCCTCCGGGTTCCACATTCAAGATATTAATGGCACTCATAGTATTACATACAAAGGTGATACCCCCATCAAAAAAGATATTTTGTAGCGGGACATTCAATATCGGAAAGTACGTATGGAAAGACTGGAAACTGGGAGGACATGGTTGGATAGATCTAAAAAACGCAATCATTCACTCCTGTGATGTATACTTCTATAATGCGGGCTACAAAATAGGCGTGAAGACCATTGACAAATACGCAAAACTATGTGGTTTTGGTAGTAAGACAGGTATAGACTTACCCGGAGAACACAAAGGCATACTCCCTACCCCGTCGTGGAAGAAGAAAGTATTTCACCAAATATGGTTTCCAGGAGACACAGTAAATCTATCTATAGGACAAGGATTTTTGCTTGTGACCCCCATTCAAATGGCAGTCTTCATATCTGCAGTTGCAAATGACGGTTATCTTTTACAACCACATATAGTAAAATACATAAAGGAGCCAAACAAAAGTGTGCTAAGAATAAAAAGAAAAGTTATAAGAAAACTTCCATTTACACGTCAAGAGATAGAGTTCGTAAAAAGGGCTATGCAAGGTGTTGTAGAGAAGGGCACTGGACAGAGATGCAAAATAGAAGGGGTAAATGTTGCAGCAAAGACTGGGACAGCACAAAATCCACATGGAAAGGATCATGCGTGGTTTGTAGCATTCGCACCTGTCAAAAATCCCAAAATAGTGGTTGTTACACTGGTAGAGCATGGAGGACATGGGGGGGAAATTGCTGCTACCATATCCAAAAAGATAATTGAGGAGGATATGAAAAGATGGAAAGAGAAGTAAAAATAAAGGGCATAAAGAGCGGCATAGTTACAGGAATACCTGAAGATATCCCATGGAACATAGCCATATCCATGTTAGAAAAGAAACTCAACAACGAGTTTTTTGCCAACTCCGATATAATATTAGACATAGGAAACAGAGAAATAAGTAGGAAAGAGATTACAATCCTCTTTGAATTGCTTGACACCTTACCCGTAGGGCTGAAGGGGTTTGTTTCTCTTGATGAGAAAACGCACACACTCCTGAAAAAATACGGCTTCTCCGTAAGCAGAAGTGCCGAGGGGTTGCAGAATAAATCCAACAGTAGATACGAAACATGGAAAAGAATAGAAGGCACTATAAGATCGGGACAAAAGATAGAATCAGACAGCAATATACTTATAATAGGTGATGTAAATCCTGATGGAGAGGTCTCGGCATCGGGTAGCATAGTTGTACTTGGTTCACTTAGAGGTATAGCTCGTGCTGGGATAAGGGGAGAGGTGGCATTTATCGTAGCAATAAGGCTTTTTCCACAATATGTTACAATTGGGAAGTACTGGTCAGATTTCTCAAAAGAAAAGGAAAAATTACAGGAGAAACCTGCTATAATTTTTATTGAAGATGAAAACATGGTACTCAGATACTTATAAAGAAGATGTCAGGAGGGATAATTCATGGGTGGTATAGCCATAGTGATAACATCGGGAAAAGGAGGCGTAGGAAAGACAACAACCACTGCAAATGTTGGAATTGCCTTATCCATGAGAAACAAAAAAGTGGCTGTTGTCGATGCTGACATAGGTCTAAGAAACCTCGATGTGGTACTGGGGCTCGAAAATCGGGTAGTCTATAACCTTGTAGATGTAGTAGAGGGAACCTGCAATGTAAAACAAGCACTTATAAGGCATAAACGGGCAGAAAACCTCTACCTCTTACCAGCCGCACAGGCACGAACTAAAGATGCTGTGACATCAGACCAAATGTCAGCCGTGGTTGCAGACTTGAAAAAGATTTTCGACTTTGTCCTCATAGACAGTCCCGCTGGAATAGAAGCAGGGTTCAGAAATGCAGCTGCAGGAGCAGATATAGCACTCGTAGTTACTACACCCGAGGTATCCGCAGTTAGGGATGCAGACAGAATAATAGGTTTGCTTGACTCTATGGGTAAAAAAGAACATTCTCTTATAATAAACAGGATAAGGCCAGAAATGGTTGCTGAAGGTAACATGCTCGATGTGAGAGATGTGATAGACATCCTCTCCATAAAGCTCATTGGTATAGTCCCGGAAGACCCAGAGATAATAATATCCACAAACAAAGGTGAACCCATAGTTATGGATAATAACTCATTGGCAGGAAAAGCATTTACAAATATAGCAAGAAGGATACTAGGTGAGAATGTACCTTGGCTTAAACTTGAAGAACGCAGAAAGAAAGGTTTATTTGGCTGGTTAAAGGACATGTGGGGAAGGTAAAGGGGGCCTCGTTAAGATGTTCAAAAAACTAAGAAACATGCTTGGAATTGGAGGCAAAAGTAGTAAAGAGATAGCTAAAGACAGGCTGAGAGTTGCTCTCGTCTACGATAGAACAGACATTTCTCCCAAAATACTGGAAGAAATCCGTTCAGAAATTATAAGTGTAATCTCCAAACGCCTCGTAATAAAGGAAGAAAACATAGATATAACACTTGAAAGAGAGGGTAGTACAGTAGCACTAGTAACAAGTATCCCTATAGTAAAAGTGAAGCGGGGGGCCGAAAATTGAATTGAAAAACTGGACTAAAGGCCTTGATCCTTACCTCCTGATAACTCTATCTTTGCTTATAGCACTTGGACTAATTACCCTTTACAGTGCTACCCTTTACAAGGGTAACATAAGCGGAAGACAGCTATACTTTCCAAAACAGGTAATATGGGTACTGATTGCAACAGGAGGCATGTTCATAATCAGTTCGATAGACTACCATATCTGGGGGAAGATTTCTTTTCTATTGTACATACTCTCTGTAGCTCTGTTACTCGTAGTAATGGTGAGAGGGCATACCTCTTTAGGAGCAAGAAGATGGTTGAATTTAGGCCCTTTCTCAGTTCAACCATCTGAATTCTTGAAGGTTTTTATAGTGATATTCCTGTCCCACTTTTTGAGCAAACATGGCAAAAAGATGAAAGCAATAAAGGTAGTAGCTCTATCTTCCATTATTGTAGGCATACCGTTCCTACTGGTTGTGAAACAACCAGACCTCGGCACAGCCATGCTCATAGCCTTCATAAGTACAGGTATATTATTCGTATCAGGTATTCCCATAAGGTATTTTGTATATGGATTTTTGTCTGTAACTATACTTTCACCGTTTGTGTGGCATAAGCTTGCCGACTATCAGAAGAAGCGTATCCTATCGTTCCTATATCAGTCAGATCCACTGGGTGCAAGCTACAACCTCATTCAAGCAAAGATATCGGTAGGCTCAGGTAGGCTTTTGGGGAAGGGCCTTTTCAGAGGGACACAGCATGAACTTCGATTTCTTCCAATGGGACATACAGATTTCATATTTTGCGTATTAGCAGAAGAACTCGGTTTCGTTGGTTCCATGATACTGGTGATCCTCTATACATTACTATTCTTCAGGATGGCAACCATAGCTACTTATACACTGGATCTATTTGGGAAATACCTTGTAGTAGGGTTTATGGTCATGCTATTTTCACAGGTCCTAATAAACATAGGCATGAGCATAGGTATAATGCCAATAACGGGCGTACCATTACCATTCATCAGCTATGGCGGTAGCTCTATTCTATCCAACATGGCTGCAATAGGAGTGATACTGAATGTCTACAGACAAAACAAAGTATCTTGAATGGCTATGTGGCACTCTGAGAGCAGTACAAAAGCCTGGTAGGTACATAGGTAGTGAGATAGGAGCAACCATAAAGGACCCTAATAAAACGGAAGTAAAGGTAGCTCTGGCCTTTCCAGATGTATATGAGATAGGTATGTCTTACATGGGCTTCAAAATACTTTACAATATCGTGAATGCCATACCATACGCCTCCGCAGAAAGGGTATTCGCACCGTGGACAGATATGGAAGCACACATGAGAGAAAGCAACATTGTGTTAAGGAGCCTTGAAAATCATATACCTCTTAACCAGTTTGATGTAGCAGGATTCACACTTCAGTACGAAATGAGTTACACAAATATACTAAACATGCTTGAACTGGGAGGCATAGAAGTAAAAAGCAAGGATAGAAAGCGGAACTCTCCCTTCGTCGTTGGGGGTGGACCAAATGCATTTAACCCAGAACCACTATGGGAATTCTTCGATTTCTTCGTCATAGGAGATGGAGAAAATGTTACTCCTCAAATAATAGAGATACTAAGAGACTGGAAGAAAACTGCTGCAACCAGAAGAGCACTTTTAAAAGAGGTAGCAAAATTAGATGGAGTGTATGTACCTGAGTTTTACACCGTTCACTACTTCAAAGATGGTACCATAAGATCTGTTGAACCCACAGAAGATACAGCGAAGATGCCAATAAGAAAGAGCATAGTAAAAGAGATAGAAACAATTCCCTACCCCATTATAACTCCAATACCGTGGATAGAAAGTGTGCACGACAGAGGAAGTGTTGAAATATTTAGAGGATGTAATAGAGGGTGCAGATTTTGTTCTGCAGGCTTCATATACAGACCGGTAAGAGAAAGATGCACAGATACAATCATTTCTATTGTGGATGGAATTCTGAAGCACTCAGGCTATGGAGAGGTCTCTCTAACATCCCTAAGCTCTGGAGACTACACAAACATTGTTACCCTGATAGAGACATTGCTCAAAAAATACGAAAACAAAAATATTTCCATCTCTCTCCCATCTCTGAGGATGGATTCCTTTTCAGTAAAACTGGCAGAGATGATAAGTAGCGTAAAAAAGACAGGGTTCACATTTGCACCAGAGGCAGCAACACAACGGCTGCGAAATGCTATAAACAAGACTATAACAGAAAAAGACATATGGGAAAGCATAACAGCAGCATTAGAGAAAGGATGGAGAACATTAAAGTTCTACTTCATGATAGGACTCCCTACAGAAGAAAGTGAAGACATAGAAGCAATGATAGAGATGATAAAAAAGGTAGACTCAGTAGGCAAAGAGATAACAAGAAGGAGAATAAAGATAAACCTTACAATTTCCCCATTCATACCGAAACCACACACCCCATTCCAATGGAGAGAACAGGCATCAACTAAGTACATACGGGAAACGGAAATCCACATATTTGAGAGCTTGCGTGCAAAAAGAAACATAAAAATAGGTAGAAGAGACGAAAACCTCTCCCTGATGGAAGGTGTAATATCTCGAGGGGATCGAAAGGTATCAAAACTCATATATACTGCATGGAAGCTCGGAGCAAAATTTGACGGTTGGACGGAAATGTTTGACATACAGAAGTGGATGAAAGCGTTTAAACTCACACAGTTAGAGCCCTCTTTCTACACAAGAAGACGGGCATATACAGAAGTACTGCCATGGGATCACATAGACAGCGGCCTCAAAAGGAACTTCCTCATAGAAGAAGATCAGAAAGCAGAAAAAGGCATAACTACTCCAGACTGCCGAGGTGGAAAATGTACCGATTGTGGCATTTGCCCCACATTCAAAACATACCTGAAGTTAAAGGGACAATTCTATGGATAAAAAGCTAAGAATGGAATACGATAAGACTGGTTTTGTTGCTTTTATATCGCATAAAGATCTCATTCGCATGTTCGAGCGTACACTTAGGGCAATAGATTTCCCACTCAAGTTTTCAGAAGGCTTCAGTCCACATCCAAAGATGACATTTAGTTCACCCTTACCTGTCGGAGTGGAAGGCAAAGGTGAACTAATAGATATAGAGGTATCAGATAAGGTAGACCCAAACAAGATAGTCCCTGCAATAAACGAGAAACTTCCGTATGGTATCCGAGTAAAAAAGGCTTACATGGTAGACAAAGAGGAAAAGAGTATAAACACACAAACAAAAGCTACATACATACTCCAATTTAGAGATAACGTTAGTGTGAAAGATGTGTCCTCTTGGATGAAGGCGAATCCAAAATTCCACAAGATAACAAAATCGGGCAAAAAGAAAGAGAACCTACTCAGAGATTCAGTATCAACTGCAAAGGTATATATGAAAAGATTCGTAACCATAAAGGTAAACATACAAGGTGGGATCAGTTTTTCAAGTATTCTGCACTCCTTACTTCAGCATATTCAAAGGAAACCACAGGATATAATGAGGATAAGGCGAATATGGTAAAATATAAGAAACATTCCAAGGAGAGGTGATAGGTATGATAAAGATAGACTACAGTGGCGTAATGAAAGAAAGGATCAAAGAACACGGCATCACAATGGAAGAAATACAACAACTCGATATAGCTAAATACCACGCAATACTCGAAGAAAAAATCGCCAAAAAAGAAATAGGCTTCTATGAATTACCTTACCAGGATACATCCGATATAAAAGAGACAGCAAAGCAAATACGACAAAATTTCAGATACTTCGTGGTGATAGGAATAGGTGGTTCATCCTTAGGTAACCTCATGTTACACCAAGCACTAAATCACCTCAGATACAATGAGCTACCCGATATGTACCCAAAATTTTATATGCTCGATAACCCAGACCCCTCAGTGCTCGAAGGTATTATGCGTATGATAAACCCGAGAGAGACATGCTTCAATGTGATAAGCAAATCTGGTAGTACAGCAGAAACAATGGCTAATTACTTAGTCATAAGGCACGAACTGTCAAAATACATTGGTGAATCAGAACTCTCCGAACACTTTATATTCACAACAGACCCATCCGCTGGGAATCTCAACAAAATTGCCGATAGAGAAGGAATAAAAAGGCTTTTCATACCTCCAAATGTTGGCGGAAGATTCTCTGTACTTACACCCGTAGGACTTCTATCTGCTGCTGTAACCGGTATTGAGATAGATAGACTCCTAAACGGTGCAAAGGCAGTTTCCCAGGTATGCAGAGAACCATCTCTTAAGAATCCAGGCTACCTAATTGCTATAATACATTATCTAATGTTTAACAAGGGCAAAAACATCTCTGTGATGATGCCCTACTCAAATCACTTATATAACTTTGCAGATTGGTACAGACAACTATGGGCAGAAAGCCTCGGCAAGAGGTATTCAACAGAAGGCAAGGAAGTAAATGTGGGGCAAACACCCATAAAATCACTTGGTGCAATTGACCAGCATTCCCAGATACAGCTGTATAATGAAGGGCCAAACGACAAGGTTATAACGTTCATAAGGGTGGAAAAAGCAGAAAGAGATTACCAGATAGACGCTACACCTTACAGAGACATAGAAGGCTTAAACTACCTCACGGGGCACACGCTTCATGAACTCCTATTAACAGAACAAACTGCAACGGCAATTTCACTAACCAAAAACCAAAGACCAAATCTGACTATAACCATAGACGAGATAACTCCTGAAAACATTGGTAAACTCATATTTGTATATTTCACAGCAACAGCTTTCAGCGGCGAGCTTTACCGTATAAACGCATTCGACCAGCCAGGCGTAGAGATGGGTAAGAAATATACTTACGGACTGATGGGGAGAAAAGGGTTTGAAGACTATGCAGAAGAAATAAACAATATGAAAAGTGCAGGTTTTACCCTAACCCTTCCCTAACTTAAAGGGGAAAATGGCTGGAACTTTTTTCATATATTCCAGATAAAGATCACCAAACCTATTAAGGAGAAGAGCCTCCTCTTTCTTTATTCTTCTATATATGACAAATGGCATAAATGTGTATGTGTACACAAGAGAGATGATTCCATTCATGATTAGTGGTGAAGAAAGCACAATAAGAAGCAATCCCAAATAAAGAGGGTGCCTTACATATGCATACACACCATCTGTAACAAGCTCGTTTCCCGGAACTATCTGAACGGTAAATCTATGTCTAAGCTGGCGCCTACCTATGTACCTTAAGAATAACCCTGCTGCAAACACACAAAAACCCACATAGGTTTCTAACATGTGAGTAGGAGTTCCTATAAAAAGTTTTTCAGCTGGTGAACCAACTGCTACAGAGAGTGTTCCAAATAAAACCCAATTATACTCCTTGAAGTATGGAGTACGTTTAGAGGGTGGGATATAAAATACCCACCCTCTCTCTATCACTCCAAAGACTGCGTACAAGGAAACGTAGATCGCCAGCAGCCACCTAAATGGCAACTATTTCTCTTCCTCCCTACTTGCTGCCTCTATTATCTTTTTCGCTATATCTGGTGGAACCTCTTCATACTCATGAAACTCCATGCTGTAAGTCCCCCTTCCGGAAGTGAGAGACTTCAGCACAATGGCATACTTGTACATCTCTGCAAGTGGCACGAGTGCCGAAATCTTTTCGTACCTGCCGTGTTTCTCCATGCCAAGTATCCTACCCCTTCTGGAATTCAAATCTCCCATCACATCCCCCATATTCTCCTCAGGCACTATAACTTCCACCTTCATAATGGGTTCAAGAAGGATAGGCTTAGCCTCTGCCATGGCCTTCTTGAATGACAAAGATGCTGCTATCTTAAACGCCATTTCAGAAGAGTCCACCGGATGATATGAACCATCGTACAATGTAGCCTTAAAATCTATAACGGGATATCCTGCAAGGACACCCTTCTGCATTGCCTCTCTTAAGCCCTTTTCAACTGCCGGAATATACTGCTTCGGGACAACTCCACCAACTATTTTATCAGTAAACTCAAAGCCTTTTCCTCTCTCCAACGGCTCGAATTCTATCCAAACATCACCATACTGTCCATGCCCACCGGTTTGCTTCTTGTACTTACCCTGCGCCTTTGCCCTGCCCTTTATACTCTCTTTATAAGGCACTTTTGGTGTTGCAGTATCGACATCCACCCCGAATCTCCTTTTCAATCTCTCCATCATGATACCCAGATGTAGGTCTCCCATACCAGAAACAATAGTTTCTTTCGTCTCCACATTGTATTCTGCCCTGAAAGTAGGGTCTTCCTCCGTCAGCTTCTCCAGTGATGCATTCAGCTTGTCCTCATCACCCTTAGATTTGGGAAAGACTGCTACAGAATATATGGGAGAAGGCAACTTTATTGGCTCAAACAGGATTGGATTATCCTTATCCGAAAGGGTATCACCTATGGATATGCTCTTTATCTTTGCAACTGCTGCTATGTCACCAGCCTTAAGCTCAGTGACTTTGCTTTGTTCTTTACCCCTTGTGACAAAGAGGTTTGTCATCTTTTCTGTTTCACCTTTAGATACATTCAATATTACATCATCCGCTTTTATCTTTCCAGAGTAAACCCTAAAGAAGCTCAATTTCCCCACATATGGATCAACCATTACTTTGAAAACAAGGGCAGAGAATGGTTCAGATTCATCTGGTTTTCTTTCAACTTCCTCTTTTGTTTCTGGGTGTACACCCTTAACAGCACCGATATCCACAGGAGAAGGCAAACACTTTTCTATCATCTCAAGCACATGCAAGCAACCCACATTATTATAGGCAGAAGCTGGAACAACAGGTATAATAACCCTATCCGCTATCGCCTTCTTGAGTGCATCTAATATCTCATTCTCACTTAGTTCCTCACCCTCAAGATACTTGTTCAAAAGCTCATCATCAGCTTCTGCTACCGCTTCAACTATCTTCTCCCTCCATTCATCAACTGTACCCTCCATATCTGACGGGATATCTTTCTCCTCATATTTCCCAGATAGGTCATCTTTATATACATACGCCTTCCTTCCTATAAGGTCAATGAGTCCATTGAATGCTGCCTCTTTCCCTACTGGAAGAAAGAGCGGGTATATATGTTTCCCCCAGCTACTCCTCAACTCCTCAAGTACATTGTAAAAATCTGTATGCTCCCTATCGAGCTTATTTACCACCACAGCAGCTGGTTTCTCAAGCTCTTGTATCCTATCCCAAGCAACTTCCGTCTGTACCTCTATACCCGACGGAGCCGATATCACCATTACCACTGTATCCACAACTCTCACAGCACTATACATATCACTTATAAAATCACCATATCCCGGCGTATCTACGATGTTTATTCTCTTACCATTGTAATCCAAATAGATAACAGAGGAGTTTATTGAGACCTTCCGCTGAATCTCCTCCGGATCAAAATCACTCACCGTATTACCTTCATCTACTCTACCCAATCTCGAGGTTACACCCGCCGAATAAAGTATTGCTTCAACCAATGAGGTCTTACCAGAACCTCCATGTCCCACTATTGCTACATTTCTCACATCAGAAACTCCATAACCACCCATTCACTCAACCCCCCTAAATCTTCTTTTGAAGAATATCTCTCACCACATTAGGATTTGCCTTTCCCCTCGTAGCTTTCATAACTTGACCCACAAGAAAATTAAATATATTTACCTTCCCCTTGTGATAAGATTCAACCGCATCCGGATTTGCCCTTAGTACCTCATCTACCACCTTCTCTATTTCAGAAGTATCTACTATCTGAACAAGCCCCTCCCTCTTTACTATCTTGTCAGGATCTTCACCAGTGCTGAACATTATACTAAAAACCTTCTTGGCAATCTTTCCACTTATTGTACCATTCTTTATCAATGTGAGCAACCTCCCCAATTGGGAGGGTTTCACCTTACTGTCCCATATATCCATACCGGCCTTATTCAGCTCTCCTAAGAAATCTCCAAGTATCCAGTTCGCTATAATCTTCGCATCATCAAAATACTTAACAGCTTCTTCAAAATAATCCCCTATACTCTTTTCAATTACCATAATAGACGCCTCTTTCTCGCCTATGCCCATTGAGACAAAGCGCTTTCTTCTATCCGCAGGTAGCTCCGGCATACTCTTTTTGATCTCTTTGAGCATAATATCATTTACATATATGGGAAGCAGATCTGGTTCTGGGAAGTATCTGTAATCTTGTGCTTCCTCTTTACCACGCAAACTTATCGTTTTTCTTTCGGGTTCACTCCAATGCCTTGTTTCCTGCTCCACTTCCCCTCCGCTCTCTATGAGTTCTATTTGCCTTTCAATTTCATAGTTCAAAGCCCTCTCCAATGCCTTAAACGAGTTCATATTTTTAAGTTCCACCTTAACCCCAAGTCTTTCTCCCTTCTTATGCACAGAAACATTAGCATCACACCTCATAGAACCCAGCTCCATATTTCCATCAGATATACCAAGGTGTTGGACGATGCTCCTCAGCTCCATGAGATACTCTTTTGCCTCCGAAGGAGAAGTAAAATCCGGCTCACTAACTATCTCTATAAGAGGCACTCCTGCTCTATTGTAGTCAACAAGGGAGTAGGTAGCATGTTCTATCCTCCCTGTCTTTGTAGGGTGAACAAGCTTCCCTGCGTCCTCTTCCAAATGGATTCTCGTTATACCTATACGCTTATGGGAGTAAGGTAGCTCTATCCACCCATTTCTACCTACGGGTATGTCATACTGGGTAATCTGGTATGCCTTTGGTAAGTCTGGATAAAAGTAATTCTTTCTGTAAAAGTGCGAATACGGTAGTATTTCACAATTCAGCGCAATTGCTGCTCTTAGCGCAAACTCCAACGCCTTTTTGTTCAAAACAGGTAAAGAACCAGGTAATCCAAGACAAACAGGACATACATTGGTATTCGGTTCTTTGCCTATGTAATCTGTCGAACAGCCGCAGAAGAGCTTGCTATCTGTTAGAAGCTGACAGTGAACTTCAAGCCCTATAACAGTTTCATACTCCATGATAAAGTCCCCTTTCTTTCAGCTCCTGCTCTAACCTGTAAGAGACTCGGAGAATATCCATTTCCCCCAGCACTTTGCCCATTATATGTATTCCCACAGGCAAGCCGTCCCCTCTAAAAACAGGCACAGAAATAGCAGATATACCTGCAAGATTAACAGGTATGGTAAAAATATCTGATAGATACATACTTATTGGATTTGCTGTACGCTCACCTATACTGAAAGCCACCGTTGGCGATGTAGGGCCAATTATTACATCGACATTCTCAAAAGCCCTTTCAAAGTCCTGTCTTATTAGGGTTCTAACCTTCTGTGCCTTTAAGTAAAACGCATCATAATACCCAGAACTAAGAACATAAGTACCCATCATTATTCTCCTCTTAACCTCATCACCAAACCCCGCCGTTCTGACTTTTCTGTAAAGCTCCCGTATGTTTCCTACCCCATCTTCAGACATACCGTACTGTACACCGTCGTACCGTGCGAGATTCGAACTCGCCTCGGCCGGAGCAATTATGTAGTAACACGGCAGTGCATACTCCATATACGGTAAGTTAACTTTTTTTACATCAACTCCTATCGTTCTGAATATTTCTATAACTTCCTCCATTGCACTCACAACTTCTTCTGAGACACCTTCTGCATCATATCCTTCCATCACGCCAATTCTCATCCCGTCAAGAGTATCTCCAAGAGCATCTTCATACCTCGGCACATCAACAGGAAGGGAAGTAGAATCTCTATCATCTTTCCCAGCAATGACTCCAAGTATAAGGGCAGCATCTCTGACATCCTTAGTAATCGGACCTATCTGATCCAAAGAAGACGCAAATGCTATAAGCCCATATCGAGAAACAAGTCCATAAGTAGGTTTAAGCCCTACTACACCGCAAAATGCAGCAGGTTGCCTTATAGACCCACCTGTATCAGAGCCAAGTGCTACTATGGCCTCACCAGAAGCAACTGCAGCAGCTGAACCCCCACTTGATCCACCTGGTACCCTTGAAGTATCGAGCGGGTTTCTCGTAATTCCATAAGCAGAATTCTCTGTGGATGAACCCATTGCAAACTCATCCATATTGGTCCTACCAATTATAATCATTTTCTGAGACTTAATTCTCTGCACCACAGTAGCATCATAGGGAGACACAAAACTCCTAAGAATTTTTGACGAACACGTTATCTCCTTACCTCTAACGCATATATTGTCCTTTAAAGCTATTGGTATCCCCGCAAGTAAGGGCAAGTCTTCACCCGCTTTTCTTTGTCTATCTATCTCCTCTGCCTCCCTAATGGCTTCCTCCTTGTACACCTCATTATAGCAGTGAAGCTCAGTTTCCCTTTCTTCTATCCGTTCTAAGACAGACTCTACAATATCTAAGGCAGTCACTTTGCCGCTTCTCATCATCTCCGCAAGTCTCCACGCTGGTAGTTCAAAAAGCTCCAACATAATCCCCCCTATCTTATCTGCGGAACCCTTATATATCCACCCTCCGTGTGGGGGGCAATATCAAGAACATCTTTCCTATCCAACCCTTTTTTGAGCTTATCTTCTCTCATAGGTGTCTGATGTTTTATAACATAGAATGTAGGTTCCACACCTTCCGTATCAACCGAAGAAAGCTTCTTAAAATACTGCATTATAGAGTTAAAATGCTTTTCCATCTCTTTCAACTCATCCTCGGTGAAATCAAGGTTAGCTAACTTTGATATGTGCCTTACATCCATTTTCACGCCTCCTCCAACAGCCTCAGGAATTCCTCTTCGTTTATAACCCTTATTCCAAGGGATAATGCCCTCTGCAACTTAGACCCCGGATTCTTACCAACAACAACAAAATCGGTAGCACGGCTCACAGAAGACACTGCCTTACCCCCTAACGCCTCTACCCGTGCCTGAGCATCCTTTCTCGAAAACGCATCAAGCTCACCCGTAAAAACTACCCTTTTACCCTTAAATGGATTATCCTTTATGTAAACTACTTCCTTAGTAGAAGCCATACTAACACCTGCGGATTTTAGTTTTAGTATAAGCTTTATATTATGCTCATCCGAGAAAAAGTCAACTATGCTCCTTGCGATCTTCTCCCCTACACCCTCCACATCAGATAGGCTATCCACATCTGCCCGCATAAGCTCCTCCATCGATGTATATCTGTCTGCAAGCAGCTTTGCAGTATTAAGGCCCACATATCTTATACCTAAAGCGTAAATCACCCTATAAAACTCCCTACTCTTACTGTTCTCTATAGCATTTATAAGATTGGTAGCAGATTTATCAGCCATTCTCTCGAGGCTCAGCAAATCTGATTTCTTCAAATAATAGAGATCTGCAACATCCATCACGAAACCTTTATCTACCAGCTGCTCTATCAACGCTGGTCCAAGTCCCCTTATATCCATGGCATCACGGCTTGCAAAGTGCCTTATCCTTTCCTTTATCTGGGCAGGGCAATTGGCATTCACACACCTGTAAGCAACTTCAGGTTCTATTCTAACAACCTTTCCTCCACATACAGGACAGGTATCTGGCATGTTAAATATTTTTTCATTTCCCGTTCTTTCCTCTTTTAGAACCTTTACTACTTGTGGTATTATCTCACCTGCCTTTTCTACCAGCACAACATCTCCTATCCTCACATCTTTTTGCCTTATCTCATCTAAATTGTGCAGTGTCGCTCTCTTAACCACTGTTCCGCTTAATCTAACCGGCTCAAGTATAGCAACGGGTGTCAGAACACCAGTTCTACCAACATTTACCTCTATATCAAGCACCCTTGTCTTCGCAACCTCTGGAGGAAACTTAAAAGCAACTGCCCACTTAGGGCTTTTACTTGTCGCACCAAGTATAGGATAAAACTCAAACTCATTTACTTTGATAACTACTCCATCCACAGGATAATCAAGCTCCGACTTTTTTGATTCCCACTCCTTGCAATAAGTCTCAACATCCATAAAGCTCTCGCATAATTTGGGGTTTTCTATAGTCTTGAATCCTAATCCTCTCATATAACTTAGTGCATCCCAGTGCGTCGATATTCCAAGAGCACCAGCATTTACGAGCATATATATAAAACAATCCAAAGGCCTCGATGCAGTAACCTTTGGGTCAAGCTGCCTCAGAGAACCAGCAGCCGCATTTCTTGGGTTTGCAAACAGTGGTAACCCTTCCTCCTCCCGCATCTTGTTCATCCTCAAAAAACTGCTTATAGGCATATACACCTCCCCTCTAACCTCTAAAAAGGAAGGATATGCTCCTATAAGCTCGAGAGGAATGCTCTTTATCGTCTTAACATTAGCAGTAACATCTTCACCGATAATTCCATCTCCCCTCGTAGATGCCTGAACTAACTTTCCATCACGGTATATAAGGTCGATGGCAAGCCCATCTATCTTGTGTTCTGCAACATATGTAGGTTCCCTTCCTATACTCTTAACTACTCTATTGTGAAACTCCTCCAACTCCGAAAGTGAGAAACAATCATCTAAACTCATCATGGGAACCTCATGGGTAACCTTCTTCAACTCACTCTGTGGCGTTGCTCCTACCCTCTGAGTAGGTGATGTAGGTGTAATATACTGGGGATACTTTTTCTCAAGCTCTACCAATCTTCTAAATAACATATCATATTCATGATCCGAGATCACAGGGTCATCAAGCACATAGTATCTATAGTTGTGATAGTTTATCTCCTTTCTCAATCTCTCTATCTCTTCCTTTATCTTATCTGTCATACTTACTACACCTACCCAATCTCCTAAATATCGGAAGGGCGCTATCAACTATTATTCTTGCAGTCATCCCCCATATCTTATAATCCTCAAAGTGGTAAACAGGAAAACAAAGTCTTTTCCCTTCCCTAAAAATACACTCTTCTGTGTAAGGTGTATTGATGAAAAATCTAATAGGCACCCAAAAATACGCATCTACCTCTTCCTGATTTGGCACAACAGAAGTATTATACACCAACCCGCCAACGAAGGGCAATACATAGAAGGGGGAGGTTACAGGAGAGACACTATCGAGCGAGAAAAAAAGCTCAACCCTGTCTCTCTCCACTCCAACCTCCTCTTTTAGCTCCCTTAACGCCGTATCTTTTAGACCTTTATCCCCGTCCTCAAAGGCACCACCTGGAAATGATACCTGACCACTGTGGTAACTAAGCGCACTGCTTCTTTTTATAAAGAGGAGTTCATAACCTGCCCTGTATCTCAACAAAAGAACAACCGCAGCTTTCTTTATGCCTTTAGCAACATTTTCTATATCATCTTTTAAACCATACAAGGAAGATAATTCTCTAAGCTCATCCCATAACATTACTACTTCTTGGGTATGAGACACAGCAACTCGAGTGGTTCATCACCAACACACGTGTACTGATGCATTTCATTTGGAGGCACATAGGCATAGCTACCAGCAGAAACCTCATATTCTTCATTACCTATCCTTATTTTCCCTTTCCCACTCACTATAAAATTCTCATGCTCCCAATCATGAGAGTGATACGGAGTATGTCCACCTGGCATGATAGTAAACAATCTCATGATAAAATTGGGTGCTCCTTCCTTTTCTCCTACTAAAACTCTCTTGACAACACCCTTTGCCCCCTCCATATCCATCGGTACCGCTTCAACTTCTGTGTAAACACCAACTTTCCCTTTAGCCACAATACTCCCTCCTTTAGCCGAAGACCTTTTTACCTCTCTTGTATGTACTCCTAACAGCATTCACACCATAGTGATACGGAATGAACAAGTAGCTATCCTCTTTCAGTATTACGAAATCTGCTTGTTTACCCACATCTATGCTACCTACCATGTCTCCCATACCTATAGCATAAGCTGCATTCAGAGTAGCAGCAGTTATTGCCTCTTGAGGAGTTAATTCCATGCCCAAGCATGAAAGAGTGATTATCATTTGCATGGACTCAGTATAAGAACTACCTGGATTACAGTCGGTAGCAATTGCAACAGGCACACCAGCGTCTATCATCCTACGCGCCGGCGCATAGTTGCTCCTTAGACTAAACGCAGTCCCAGGAAGAAGCACTGCAATAACACCCTTTTCTGCCATCAGCTTTATCCCTTCATCAGACACCTTAAGCAAATGGTCTGCAGAAACCGCACCAAGCTCCACAGCCAATTCTGCCCCTCCAAATGGTTCTATCTCATCTGCATGAATCTTCAAATCCATACCAAGCTCCTTTGCCTTGCTGAGTATATGCCTCGACTCCTCTATAGAAAAGACTCCTCTCTCACAAAATACATCGCAAAACTTTGCCAAATGCCTCTTTGCAACTTCCGGAAGCATTTCCTCAATTATAAGCTTTACATATGCATCTCTCTTATCTTTATACTCCCTTGGGACAGCATGTGCACCAAGAAACGTAGGAACAACATCTATCAAACACCCTTTACCGCACCTGTTTATCACCTCAAGCTGTTTCATTTCATCCTTAAGGCTCAAACCATAACCACTTTTTACCTCTATAGTTGTAGTTCCCCACTCCCAAAATGTAGAAATCCTCTCTTTTAGTGCATCGAATAGCTCATCCTCCGAAGCATTCCTAACAGCATCCACACTCCTTAGTATGCCTCCACCTGCCTGGAGTATCTCCATGTAGCTCTTACCTTCAAGCCT
>CAZLJD010000019.1:0-13940 GCA_964559865.1 uncultured Synergistota bacterium | reverse complement strand
CCTCAAATCAGACATAAACTCCTCAGAACTCAACATCCTCCTTGAAGAACTCAAACCTGCATCCACTCTTGCCACTCCCACAAATGAGTAGTTTGGGTCAGGAAGTACACTAAAAGAAAGCAGGTTATCTCCCCAAAAGAATGTTCCAAACAGATGCACATCTAAGAGGTGAACAGTAACACTTATGGTGTAGAGTCCCACACCTATGTTCATCGCAAACTCATACTCAACGGTAATCTCTTCTCCTCTCCTAACTGTACCAAAGAAGTTTTTCAGGTGATAGCTGTTTGTCCCAAAAACATTGTTTCCAAATCTATCTCTTATGCTAAAGCCAACGGTTGGATCCTTTACATCTTGCCAGAACACGATATTTGCAATCAGCTTCACCTTCTGCCCAGTAGTAACATTGTGGAGCTCTTCTCCACTATCATTCACCAGTTTAACATTCCTCACAACTGCGTAGAAATTCCCTGAACGGTAAGAACTCACCTTACCTAACGGTCTCTTCTCTATAATGAAGTGCTCATTTCTTATTGCCTTCTTTGCAATCAGCCCATTGTAGTGATCGAGCACATCCATCGGTGTACCACGATCTATAATCCTCCCCTCGTCCACCAACACAGCTTCGTCACACAGCATCCTCACTGCAGCTGCATCGTGAGACACAAAGAGTATCGTAATACCTTTATCTTTCAACTCTCTTATCTTCCGAACACACTTCTGCTGAAAGTACGCATCCCCCACAGCAAGAACTTCGTCAATGATGAGTACCTCTGGGTCTATATTTATCGCCATAGAAAAACCAAGCCTAACATACATACCAGACGAATATGTCCTCAATGGCCTGTCTATAAACTCACCCAGCTCTGAGAAAGCTATTATCTCTGGCAACCTTTCCTCAAGCTCCTCCTTGGTAAGACCAAGCATCCTTCCATTCAGCAAGACATTCTTCCTGCCGGTAAGCTCAGGGTGAAAGCCTATACCAAGTTCAAGAAGAGCAGACACCCTACCGCTCACTTCCACATCCCCACTTGTAGGAGCCGTTATCCCACTGATTATGCTCAACAAGGTGGACTTACCAGCACCATTCTGTCCAACTATTCCAAGCATTCTACCCTTTTTCACTTCAAGGTTTATGTCCTTTAAAGCCCAGAACTCTTTATATCTCTTCTTCCTGCCAAATGAGAGCCAGTCCTTCAACCTATCGAGCGACGACCTGTAAATCCGGTACATCTTCGACACATTCGACAACTTTACGGCTACATCTGTCATGCAACAATCACCTCATAGCTCATCAGCAATGTCCCTCCCAAGCCTCCTAAATACAAGTGCACCTATAAATAGAAAAACCACCGTAACGCCGGAGAATATCAGCAAGTAGGACAACTGGGGTGCTTTGCCTCTAAAAACCACATTGTGAAACATCTCTATCATGTAAAACATGGGGTTTAACCTCAGCACCACTCCAAGTTTGTGCGGAATAATCGTTACAGGATACACTATAGGCGTCATCCAAAACCAGAATTGAAAAACTACATTTACCACCTGAGAGACATCTTTTATGTACACATTCACAACAGATGTACCCATCACCAGGGCAAAGGCAAAAAGCTGTTGTAACAGTAAAAGAGGGATTATAAAAAGGTAGGTAATAGTGATGGGATGCCCCACTATGAGAACAAACAACATGAACAGAACGAAAGATATTCCAAATACTACTACACTCGAGATGTTGGTAAATGCAAGCAAAACCTCTCTTGGAAACGATATCTTCTTTATAATGTTAGCGTTTTCTACGAATACATTCGTTCCCCTTATGACCGCCTCCTGAAATGCCATCCACGAGAATATTCCAGAACAAAGGTATATGCTGTACCCATACATATCGTTAACACCAGGGAGCTTTGCCCTCATAATTTGTGAAAATATAACAGTATATATCACTATCATGGCAAGAGGGTTTATTACATTCCACAATACCCCCATCATAGAGCCTGCATATCTGTTTCTCAAGTCCCTTGAAACAAGATTTAACACGAGTTCTTTATTTCTCCATATAACGGAAAACATACGACCCCTCCCACATTTTCACATCACACACAAGATTATACCAGAGGGCTCAAACTTTCCACAGGAAGTTAACTGGACTCCCTAACCACTCTTATCCTGTCAAACCACAGGTTAGTATTCCCGTAAAAGTATATCCTGAACTGTAATATTTTACCCCTTTCCAGAGAAAACGGAAGGGAAAACTCCTCATACTTATCCGCCCTCTGAAAATCTATTCCACGAAGAACTTTTCTAAGCTTCTCACTACCGTCGAAAACTTCAATCGCACAGACTTTCTTCTCAACCCTCTCCTTAACTTTTAACCTAAAGACCGCAATATACTCACCCTTAGGATACAATCTGAACGGGCCATAAGTTGGATATATATCGTGGTCCCACCTATCTATAAGGTATATAGCTCTCCCATTGGAGGCATGTTCATCATAAACCAACACACCCGCTCTGTGAAAGAGCCTTTCTGCCTCTATGTCTCCAAGCAAAGGGTCTTTCACAGAGGCAGGTATTATGTATCTATAATCAACCCATAAATCTGCTTTCTTTGTGAAAAACACTCTAAATTCAAGGTTTCTGGGTTCAAGGAGCTTAAGTACGGTAGAGAAAGTCTGATACACACGACTTTCCTTGAAGTCGGTACCCTTCAATCTCCGCTCGTACAGGAGAGTCTCCCCCTTATTAGTGACTATGTCTATAATCGCCACTGTATCACTTACAGTATTGTCTCCTACCTTTAATCTGAAGGAAACATCGTATCTGCCAACTGGCATAGAAACATACGGACCAAAGACTATATGCCCTGGAGATGTTCGGGCTTTGCTTCCGTAGACCGCTTTGTCACAGGAAGCCATCTTATCCTCTACAACCTCACCGACCCTCCTCGGAGAGTACTCCGCTTCGTAGCACTTTCCTATTATGCTGGTAACAGGTCTTCTTACTCGGTTAACCGGCTTCGCAAGGACCTCAAATAGCCACATGTTATCGTCGTAACCAACAAATCTCAGGTATGGAGAGTTCTTAAACCTTCTTACGGTAAACGAAACTGGATAAGGGCTAACTCTCATGGGAAATGCATCTGCATGAACAACGAGATATTTTACATCAAGTTTTTTCAACAGGTCGTATTGTCGTTTCTTTAGCCTTCCTATGTTGAGGCACTCAAGCGGTTTAAACACATCATAAAAGTAGTAATTTGACACTACGGGGCAGTATCCATTTATCATCTTCGCATGGGTGAGCGTCACATCGTACAGATACACAGAGGAAATACTACTGTCACCGGGCCAAAAAGAAATCTCAAGCATCCTGTCATTCCCTATGGTATTCCTAATGATTTTATGTATTCCATTGGGACCCGGTAGGTAAGTAATAGCAACAGGATAAAGCGGAAAGTAGTCAATTAACACTAGCACAAAAAGAACAATCCCAACCAACAACGGCAACTTCTTGCTACCAGACAACTCACTAATAAAACCCTTGACCTCTCTAAAGCCAAAAGCAACAAGTACAGATATTGCAAAAAACGCATCAAATATTAGCTTCCCGGGAGATCTTGACATCTTAAAATACGGAACAAACTTATAAAAAGCCTTATACAACGGAAACCAACTAATGGTTGGACCAAGCGAAAGGATTGTAAATACCACTCCTATAAAGAGGAACATCAAAACAAGGAACAGATCTCTTTTCTTCTTCCACCAGACAGCAAGGGACAGAAAGGACAAAGGTAGCACCACAGCCCCTATGTAAATATACCTCTCGTAAAACCTTTGAACCCTCACAAACAAGTCCTGCCAGTGGGGGGAGTACAACAGTATTTCTCTAAAGCTCCTGCCTCCGTGTATCCTCGTCCCGGTAAAAGCAGTCTTACTGGACATGTGCACATAAAGAACGATCCCGCCTAAAACCAGTATAAATGGCAAGAAAGCACGCAGTATAAGTTTTATGTCCTTATCAAGAGCAAGAGAAATAAGTATCCTAATAGGTAAATACAGCCCCAATAAAAGAACTATATAATAAAGTAGTTGCCCTTCCATAAAGTAGAGGGTGAATAAGAGCAAACCGGAGATTAAAGAGTAAAGCCACTTCTTTCTGAAGATAGCAAGCTCCAGATAATAAACAACCATTGGAAAGTAAAACAGCAAAAATCCAGACAATTGCCCACCAAATATCTTTGCCCTGTGATAGGGAAAGAATGTGAATACTACTGCCCCAGTGAGCGCAGCAAATCTATCTTTTGTATAGAGATACAACAGGAGATAGGAAAACAACCCCGAGAGCAAAAAAGAAACCACCACAAGCACATTGTATCCCGCAGCAACGGAAAAAAGCAAGGAAAACGGCACAGAGATAGCAGAAAACGGCAAGACATAATAGCCGGCACCATGAATGCCGCTGCCCACACTGAAACTGTAAGGATCTGTAAACCACGGGATATGTCCCACCACCGCCTCTTTCAGTAACCAGAGTATGTAGTAAACTTGCAGCGAATCGCTTTGAAAAACTTTTATTACTCTATGAACATCCGCATACACGGAAAACGGAATTCCACTGCCAAAATAAAAAAATACAGGATACATCGACAATCCTGTAACTACTACAAAGACAAGAACTAAGAACCACACCTTGAGCTTCATCAGATCACCTCTTCATGCTACAAAGCAACTTTTCCCACTTCTGCTCCGCTTCAACTCCACTCTCTCTGTAATAATTCTAAAATCCTATTCTTCACCTCTATGCAACCCATACAAATCAATCACTCGCTAATTATTATATCAGTTCACTCACCAAAGACAATAAGAACTTCTCCTAAACCACAACGCTCCTTCCCCCGAGGGTTAAATACTTCAGGATACGGAAAATAAATCCTCTTCGCTCTGCCTTTAAACACTTTACTCAGTTCTTCTGCAATGCTACGAGTGGCGGGAAAATAACCCACAGCATAATCCTTATCTCCCCACCAGCCAATCCAATAACCGTTTACAGCCCAGTTGCCTTTTGCACATTTGCTTCTAAAACTATCATTCAGCAACCCAGCCTTCACCAAAGTGGAAGGAAACAACTCCTTCTGCCTACTACGAGAACTCACAAACTTTGAAACGATACTACATACCCTTTCAAACTGCCTACAGAACTGCATCACCTTTTCCCCAGACAACTCCTCAAGTTCCAATACATTTACTCTGACAAACTTCTTTTCACTCAGATTCAGCATACATACATCAGTTGCAATACCATTATTCCTAACCCAAGAATATACATAAGATAAATACAAGGGAGAAGCCACATTAAACAACGCCCATCCTGCAGGATAAACAGCACTATACCCATTCATCGTAGGCACACCTGTTTTCATAGCTACCATCATTGCATCAACATTGTACGCATACATAGGGCAAGAAGGGTTGCTAACCGGCGAGAGAAAGAAGCACCTGCAGTTTATCTTTCTACTAAATCCCCTCAATGAATTCAAGTACCCTTCTTTGTAAAGGCGGAAGTATCCCACATTCGTCTGCTCTACTATCAAAGAAATAAATAGAATAACAAACAGAAGAATGCGAACAGCACCCAAACTCGTGGGAACAGCATCCTTGAAGCACATTCTATCTATAAAATGAGAAACAAACACCACACCAAGCATCTGCGAAACTATCAAATATCTACCAACTGCTCTAATCCCTGTAGCTCCCGGGATCAAGTGATAGATTGCAAGCCAAAGCGAAAACTGGTTCGACCACTTCACAGTTATCAAGAGTATAACAACCGCCGTCAATCCAAAAGCAAGCATTACCTCATTTACACGCTGCTTCCTCAAAGTAAAGTCTCTCAAACAGAGCAGCAAAAAGAGGAGAAAGAACGACAGCGTAAAAAGAGGATACCCATTTTCTACCTCACAATTACCCGAGTCAAAGGAATAATGCAGAACACTCGGCCAGAACCGATTGCGTCCAAGATTGATAACATCTTCGATAGAAGGTGAGTAGTGCAACATCGTCTGAACGGAAAAGCCCTTAGAAGACATTGCAACAGGGAGATATGTAACGAAAAAAGGTGTAAGAGAAAGCATAAAGATTGTCAGTGCAACAATTAATCTCTTACGCTCTGCCTGTACAAACACATATACACTTCTCACAAACTGTCCGAAGGTATGTTCTGCAACTTTCAAAGTTGCATAAACGAACCCTAAAATTAACACAGTAAACACGAAAAACCACGCAGGATAGTAAGATGTAAAGAAAATCAGACCCAGAAGCACGGAAAAAGAAGAGATGTACATCCACGACTTCTCAACAGCCCTCACCTTTGCTGACTTCAGATACATGCCAAGCAGATAGGCAAGGATAGGATAAAAGTAAAAACCCATCAACTGTGCATGCATGTACTGGTTTTGAAGAGCATTCAAGACAACAAGAAGTATAGCACCAAGTATACCAAAAACAAAACTAAGTCCAAGGACTTTTCTAAAAAACAAAACAGAACCCACATAGCCAAAACCCACCATGAAGACATACATATATTGAAGGGAGGTAAAATAATCCAACTTCAAACATCTGAAAAGAGAGTAAACTATACCAAGTAAAAATACAGCATCTGCATATCCGAGAGCCAGCCTGTCAGGATAAAAGTAGTTCACTCTAAAAAAGTGTTCCCTCCCCGCAAATACCTCATACCAGTGGTTAAGCAGAAAAACCATCGCCCGCTCATCGGTGGGGTCACCCGGCGCCCATTTTAGATGTGAGTCAATCATGGGTTTAAAGTTAAAGTATATACAGAAAACCAACCCTGCTATTATACCAAATATAACAACTATCCTCTTCATCTCAAGATATTTCCCTCACCAGCTTTACACTCGAAAAGAGTAAACAGAAATTTCACTTCAATGCACCTTGCAATCTATCCACAATTCCTTTAAATCTTCCCATCAATGTTGGCCTATTTAGTTTTTTAGCACAATTTAATAGTGCACTGTAAAGCCTCAATTCCAGATCCAAAAGGTGTCTCCTATAATCAGGAACGACTTTTACCCCACCAAAGTAAACAGGAATCCCCCCCATATAGTGAAAGCGTAACTCAAAGCCATCTACGGAGAGTGGAGCATAAAAGTCAAACTCCACCAGGTTCCATCCATCCTTAAGGTCTTTAACTCTAATCACCCTTCTTTCTCCCCTTCCATAAAACCTCCACAGGAAATGGTGCAGAACATCCACCTCTCCAACCTGAGTATCTCCATTAACAGAAGTGGTAGCCTTTAACGGCTTGATAAAGAAGTATGCTCTATACCACCCCTTGTGGAACAAACCACCATTAACATACCCCTGCGTCCATATCTTTGACCACTTTCCCTTAAAAGGAAGCGTAAACTTTACAACTTTCCTTTCAGTATCACAAGGATAAACTACCTTCCCTCCAGGCGCACCAATCTTTTCAAAATCGCTTACACCATAAAAGATCCTATTCCAGCACATCCACTGTGGACTTACCCTCATAATCCTCTCATATTCTCTTAACCAACTTGCATTCACACCTTGCAAGGCAAGTTCGTCCACTGATCTCCAGAAAGAGGCATATCTTTTTTCCATTGTCACCCATACCTTAACGGCATCCTCGTAATTCTTAAGCTTGTAGTAAGAGAGTATAAGATCTACATAGTCACCTGGGGTAGCATTTTTACCAGTAATCAATCTCTTGAGAATCTCAACTGCTTCCCTATATCTGCCAAATCTCAGCAAGTATCTCGCTATATCTCTCTTTTTGGTAAGGACTTTCACAACAAAAGGTCTGTCAGAGAGCGACTTAAACCTAAACTCATAGAAGTACTTGAAGAATGGGTATCTCCTTTCTGGTTTGACGAGAAGTAGTCTATCTTTGTGCTTCCTGACATCCCACGGTACACCAAGATCAACTTCCTTGTAGAAACTACCATTTTTAACAGCAACCCTACCCATCCCGTAAAACAGCAACCCTACAGTATCAACCGGATTAGGTGAAACAATAGTAACAAGCCCTGGCTCCCACTCTCTGCACAGCAGGGCATCCTCATCCTGATTGACATCTCTTTTACTGTAAAAAATAACTCTTGAAGCTCTCAACCCTTTGTAGATGAATCTCGGTTGATCAATCATTGGAAGGATATCCGCATAGTCCGACTTGAATATGTGGACATCCGCATTCCACATATTTAAGAACATGGTAACGAAACTCTTAACAGGTATGTAATGGCACTTATTAATCATGATTTGATCAATATCCTTTTTGTAATTTACCCTTTCATCTGTTATGATGTAGCCACTTAACCCACATTGCCCGCCGAAACCAATAACATCGTAGTTACCCGGCCTAACGAAGGACGGTGGAGCACCAACCTCCATATAGACTTTCGAATGAGGAGGTACATTATTGTACCACCAGTTGCGAGCAAGCATCCTTGTTTCACCGAGAGAAAACAGATACCTCGTTACCAGACCATCATACATAAAAGGCGATAGAGTCGCAACAATCAGCAATGCTACAATCACACGTGACAGTAGCCTGGAAACATTAATTTTTTTAATGCCTTGCCAGACCGTGAAAGTAAAATAGCCAATACACAAGGAAATATAAGGAAGTATCCCCACCGTATCCCTTGGACGAATGTAATAAGGGGCATATAACACCATCATAACAAAGTAAATCACTGTATAATAAAACAGCAGAATTGAAACATCTCTTCGTTTTCTCTTTATCCAGAATATTACCAAAGAAACTACCACAATTACGAGATATCCTAAGTTAACTATATTCCTAAAAGTGTAGAACTTCCACTGCTCGTCAAGTGATTTCCCCATGCCAAACGCAGAGCAAACAAAACTTCTTACACCCCTCCAATATACTACAGGATCAAGATATTTGTGGAAGAAATGAGAGTGAAAAATACTATAATCACCAGCTTGAACGAAACGCTTTGAAGTAATCCCCTTCAAAGGAGAATGAACGGTATGGCTTTTTTGCAGGTGAACAGCAACATAGTAATGAACACGGCCTGGGTTCACCACCCGCAACAGTTGTGCAAAGACATCCCTTGGATAGAAAAAGAACCTGGGCGCCCCAATACCAAATCCAATAAGAGAGAAAAAGATCATGAGCCATAGATACCCACTAACCACTAACTTTAACTTATTCTCTCTACCCGAAAAGTGGGCAATGATACCTACCAACCCCACAACACCCGTGTATATCTCACAGGAAGTCCCTATTCCAGCAAATATTCCGAAAAACATGTAATCCCAAATTTTATGTCTCTCGTATATCCTCAACGCAAATAGGAATGCAAGGAGAGAAAAAGCCACTGCAGGAACTGCTCCATGAGCGCAGTGAGCATACATAATAAACTGCGGGATGTTTACAAGCAATATCCCAGAGATAAAACCAACCCATATACTTCTAAACATCTTCCTTCCAATAAGAATCGTAGCCATTACCGCAATGACACCATAGATTGCAGCCATAATCCTCATAAAAGATACAATCTGCCAATAACCTAAAGACACAGAAGCATTTTCAATCCCACGAAAGTTTGCAAGTATACCTCTAATTAACACATACACATAGTAGTCTATACTCACATACCCCATTTTCAGGACATTACACTCATTTGTTGCAGTCTTGAAAGGCCTCCCTAAAAGCGCACTAAAATAGTGAAATTTCTCCGGCACATCTGGATGAGTAATTATATATGGTATTCCATAAAAGGAATTTGAGGACAATACCCAAAATGCATAAAGGAGTACACCCCCAAAGATCACTCCCTTAATCCACTTCATACACTTTTCCCCTAAGATCACAACTTACACCCCTCCCTCCAACACGACGCAGTCTACCCCCCACTCCTTAATATTCAACCAGACTAACCACACCTTATCAAATATAGGGCCCTATCACTAAAGGTTTTTAAGCATTATCACTGTTTCTCCCACACATATACACTTGAAGGAATTCCTTTGTGGAGTTCGATTTTGCCATATAATCTACACCCCATCTTTTCATAGAAAACCTTGGCTCGAGTCAAATTATCACCAACCACCACCTTAAACCTATGCACCCCTCGCATAGCAAACTTACTCTGCATTGACTTAAAAAGCGTTGTGCTTACTCCTTTCCCCCAGTATCTCTCTGAGACCACAATACTCAAAAGTTCAGCAGGGGGTAATTCCTTCCCCTTTGCAGGATACAAAAGCGTTTCAATCGCACCAAACATCATCCTGGGCCTAAAAACCAACGGCAAAAGGGTCCCTATCAACTTTACAAAATTCTTTCTGATAAATTCTCTGTAAAAACCAGCAACACTTACACATCCACTAACAAAGCCCGCTATCTCACCATTAACTTCAGCAACAAGGCAAAAGGCATAATCTGAATCCACCATCGAGCAGTACAGTAGCTCTAAAAACCTTTTCCCCAACCTTGAAATAAAGCCAGCTTTAATATAGTTCACATGTAGCTGTGCTATAATCCTGCAATCTTTTTCTTCAATACCCCTCACACAAATATTAAGCATCACCAACACACCATCCACCCACCAGCCCCTTTTCAGCTACCCTCCTAACCTAATACAAACTCCGCTCACTCCTTTAAAAACCACAGAAACCTTTCCTTTCCCCCTCGATACACTTGCCAAAGAGGTACACTATCCAAAATTCCTAAAAGTCCCACCCATTCAACTTTACCACAATTACGACTCCACTTTCATACTCAAAGCTAACTACTGCACATAACTTACATCCTTAAAAAGCTATATCTTCCAACAAGGCTTTATCCAAACGAACCACCTTTTCCACTATCACCTTATCAGAAAATTCTTGAATTACTTTTTCCCTTCCTCTTATTCCCATTTCGTACCGCAATTCCTCGTTTCTCAATAGCTTCCCCAAAGCTGAGGCAAGGGCAATTGCATCCTTAGGCGGTATAAGGAAACCAGTAACCCCATCATCTACAGCATCTCTACATCCTGGCACATCCGAGGCTATCACGGGTTTACACATAGACATAGCTTCCAACACGGTCCTGGGAAGACCTTCCCTGTAACTTGGAAGCACATATACGTCAGTAATGTACAATATTTCCCGGATATCATCTCTACTACCGAGAAACTTTATAAATCGCTTATCCTCATAATGTTTAACAAAATCCCTTGAAATGCTATCAGGACTGCCATCGTAGTAGCCTCCAACTATTAAAAAGATCACATCTTCACACATCTTGTGCAGTTCTTCTGCAGCATATACGAACTCTCTGATACCTTTGCTCCAAAGCAATCTTGCAATCAGTGTAACAATCTTAGTTCCTTCACTAACTCCCAACTCCACTTTCAACCGTTCTACATGATCCATATTCACACTTTCGCAGGAAAAATAGTCCACATCCACTCCCGTACCGTTCAAAAGCACAGCTTTTCTGACATCAAACAGGCCAGAAAGCTCTGCGAGATCGTCCTTATTAAAGAAAATTACCTTAGCAGAAATCTTAAAAGCCACCATGTTGAGCAGGCTTAAAAATATCTTCAGTATCTTCGTCTTCAAGTTATCAACGATGTATATATACCCAAGTCCTTCCACGCAACTTAAAACAACAGGGATTCCCGCAAGCCAAGCAGCTATAGAACCAAATATATTGGGCTTTGCAGTAAATGTGTGGAGCATATGAAACTTTTCCCTTCTAAACACTCGGTACAAAGCAAAAATTGTTAACGCTGCAGAAAAAGGGCTCAAACTCTTCCTCTCAATAGTGTATGTAATAACCTTCAAGCCTGCTTTCCTCATCCTACCAGTGTACTTGCCCTCTGGTACCACTGCATAAACATCAAAACCCTCTTTCTGCAACGCCCTCATCCAGGAAAGTCTAAATAAATACAAATTCCAATCAAGATGCGACAAAAACGCCACCTTTATTCTTATGTAAATCCCTCCCAAATAGCTAAATACTCCAAACACCTTCTATATTTTTCCAAACAAAGAAACGCCAAGAAAAATATTCCAACACCTAAATTTTAAAGTATCCCATCTATTTCCCCAACTATCGATTGCATCAAAAAAGCACCGTAATACTACTCTTTCATTCTTTAAAAACAAGCCTCCAATTGACTGTTCCTTCAGGCTTTATTATATATTGTCCAACTGAGAAATGTCAAACAGACAGCAGATGAGACTGAACCTAATGTTTCAAGAAGAATAGTAAATTTAAACCATCCATATTACCCAACAGGGGAGGAATAACATAACTAACCCGGCATTTCCAATATCGTCAAACTCACTTAAACACCTTCAAACTTCTACCATTTAACCGTTTTTCCAAACTCTCCAACAATCTCAACCTCTACCTCGTATTTCAAAAGTTTCAAAAACCCCTATCCCTCTAATCACCCAAAAGCTTTCCAAGTACATGTACGGATTATACTGGCTTCATCTAAAAAGAACTTAAAACAAGGTAAAAAAGAGATATTATGAAGAAATAATTTTATAGTGATGGGGACAAAGGGAAAGAGAAAAATGATGCTTTTTATTGAAAATTTCTGGGAAACATTTTGCACCTTATAGAATTTCATTCGCAGAAGGAGCAGGTAAAACTCATTCCCCCAAACCATTTGATAGTTCTTGGATAACACATTCCCAACTTACCAATGACATAACACACATCATACACCCTCGTTTTCCTTGCAGGAGTCAATAACAACCACTGACATACTCTCTCCACTAAAGTGGAGAGGTTCTTTAGGCGAAGGTTGATAGTCTATGCTACCCTTATTCGCCTGGGGTTGCCAAACCCTCTACCCCTATCCAACCTCGGATTCAGGGTTACTCTCTTTAATATGTTCACTGCACCATTTATATCTGCATTCATCACTGCCCCACACCTGCTGCAAACATATAACCCTCTGTATGTGCGATTATTCTTCTCCACTATACCACATACAGAACATGTTTGAGAAGTATATGCTTCATCTACTTTTTCTACCTCTATTCCATATTCTTCACTTTTGTATTTTATCATGTCAAACAATCTACCAAATGGTATTTTGTGCAGCTTCTCGTTATTCTTATGTCCTATATCCATATCTGTTATTCCGTTGCTCATTCCACCTATTACTATTTTGCCCACTTCATTCTGTCTTGCTAACTTTACTATATATCGTGAAACTTTGTGGATATAATCTTTTACAGAGTTCTTCTCTTTGATTATTAAATTGTGAACCTTATGCGATGTTTTGTATCCTTGTTTTGAAATTACAGATTGGATCCTCGCTTTTTCTTTAGCTAACAATCTTAATCTTGAGATAAGATAGCTGCCATCAATGATAAATGTTTCTGGATTCTCTTCTATAACTATTGCTGCAAGATTCTTTACTCCAGGATCTATTCCCATCACTTTTTTATCTGCAGGTTCGACTTCTGGTATATCTTTTTTATAAACGATGTGAACAAAATATGTGGTATGTCCATATGAAGTTTTTGGGACAATTTCGATTTCCTGTACAGTATTGAGCGATAGATTTTTTGGCAAATCTATCCATAGATATTTGGACTCAATACTATACTTTTCTTTTAAATATTGCTTTGTTTGTTTAGATAGCGACAGTCTGATTTTGTTATTAATTATTTTAATGCCGTTTTTCTTCCATCTTACAGGGATATGCCCGTTTTTGGGTTGATACTTTGGCTTTTTAGTATGTCCATCAAAAAAATTTTTCCATGCCATCTGTAGTTTTTGCAGTACTGCTTGCGCAGATTGTGAATGCAAGTTTTTATACCAGAAATTATCCTTTAAGCGCTTTTCTAATTGATTTACTGATATTTCTCTGTTCTGAACAGCGTAGTTTGCGACGTTCCACAGTTTTGATGCTGAAT
>CAZLJD010000018.1:0-7642 GCA_964559865.1 uncultured Synergistota bacterium | reverse complement strand
CAAACACGATTACCATCTTATATCCTTCCGATGTTTCCACCACTTGCTGTCCTTGTGGCTAAGTACTTTTTCGTCTCTGTTAAAGATGACAGATTCCCGAGATGGTCTACATTCGTGCCTCTGGTGATTGCACTGATTGTGTCTTACGTCTTTTACAGGGCCAATAGGGCGGAGTCACTACCCTATGGGAACCTTGTTATCTTTTTTGCAGTGGTATCGGTTGTGCTCTCTTCTGTACATGTGTTTTTAGCCTTCAGAAGGAAGTTTATGCTTTCTTTGTATGCTTTATACATCTTTGGCGTGTTTTTCCTTGTATTTTCGGCTCTTGTAATATTTCCTCTTGTTGGTCAGTATAACTCAACTCGTATTTTTGCGTCTGACATAAAGCAGCTGGTAAAACCAGGGTCAGTCTTTATTATTCAGGAGTTGCATGTGCCAAGTGTTATATTTTACACGGACCTCGTTGGTAAGAAACTTGAGAACTTTGATGCACTAATTGAAAGCGTGCGTGTGTGCAGAAGACGGCATAAAAGGATAGTAATCCTTATGCGGAAGCCTGAGTATTACAGACTTTTGGAGGTCTTTGGTAAAGGTGTAAAAGCCGTGCGATTTGCTGGTAGAAAGGTTCTTGTAGTGGTGGAATGATGAGGAAGTACAGTGTCTCTTTTGTTTTTCCCATGTATAACGAGAAGGATAATATTGAAGAATCTGTGAGGAGGGCACTTAAGCTTGGTAGAGAGGTTGCAGACGACTTCGAGGTTATCATTGTGGACGATGCCAGTACAGATGGCTCTGGAGAGATAGCGGATAGGCTTGCAAGTGAGCATCGGGAGGTAAAGGTAATACACCACGATGTAAACAGGAAGCTTGGTGCAACTATTCGTACTGGATTTGCTAATGCTACGAAGGATTTGATATTTTACACCGATGCAGATCTTCCTATAGATTTTGAAGAGACACGGATTGCCTTTGATATTATTGATGAGGCGGACGTCGTTACTGGCTATAGAATAGGAGAAAGGGAGTCTTTTAGGAGAAAGATCCTCTCTGCTGGTTATAACTTTTACATAAGACTCTTCTTTGGGCTTAAAGTTAGGGATGTAAACTTTGCGTTTAAACTTTTTAAACGCAAGATTCTTGACGAGATAACTCTCTGTTCTGAGGGTTCTTTTATAGATGCAGAATTTCTGATGGAGGCGACGAGAAAAGGTTACAGGATAAGGGAGATAGGTCTGCACTACTATCCCCGAGTTGCGGGTGAGTCTACCCTCTCTTCTGCATCTGTGATAATGAAAACTTTAAAGGAGTCTTTGAAGTACTGGTGGCGGAGAAGGTTCTTATAGTGAACGCAGACGATTTTGGCTTGCACCCTGCGATTAACGATGGCATCATCTCCTCGTTCGAAGATGGGATAGTAAGTGATATGAGTGTGGTTGCGTGTGGTTCTGCTTTTGAGGACGCTGTCAGTAAGTTGCTTCTGATAGGCAAAAGGAGTGTAGGTGTGCACCTTACCTTGGTTGGGGAAAGGCCGTTGAGTTCTCCTGATGATATTCCTACCATTGTAGATAAGGAGAGTGGGAGGTTCTTTGCAGGCTATGGGAGTTTTCTCCTGAGATACTTTTCAGGTGTTATAGATGTGGAGGATGTGAGAAGAGAACTTTTGCTTCAGATTGAACGTGTTGAAGATGCGGGGTTGGAGGTGACCCACCTTGATACTCATCAACACTTGCACTTATTACCACGTATAGCAGAAATTGTTGTGTCACTTGCTTTGGAACACAGAGTTAGGTATGTGAGGGTTCCTTTGCCTGAAGAGGATTTACCTTTGAATTTAAGGGGTGTATTGTTTAGATTATCCAGACCTTTTGGTAGACGATTGATGAGAAAGTTGAGAGAAGCTAATGTCTGTTTTGCTGACCACTTTTACGGTGTTGTGTGTGGTGGTAAACTTGACAAGGGTAGCCTTTTGAGTTTGCTGAGGAGTTTGCCCGAAGGTACATCTGAGCTTATGTGTCACCCTGGCTTTAAGAGGGATGGAGTTGAAGAGCTATATCCCTGGGGCTACATGTGGGAAACTGAGGTTGAAGCGCTTACTGATGTGGGTGTAAAGGAGTACATAGCACAGGAGGGTATAAAACTTTCTGATGTTGAAAGTGCTGTTAATTGTTAGTATGGTAGCTCTTATTGGTTCTTTTGCTGATGCTATGCTGAAGTTTGGTACGAGAGATATTGGTGGTGTAATTTTAAGATGTGATGCTGTAAAGAGGGTGTTGCAGAATAGATGGATTATACTTGGGATCTCCTTGATGGTATTTAATACTCTGATTTGGGTGAGAGTTCTTTCTTCTGTGGACCTGAGTATTGCCTATCCACTTTATGCAACCAGCTACATATTTGCTGCAATGTGGAGTATAATCATATTTAGAGAAAGGATTCCAGTTAGGAGATGGATAGGTATCCTTGTTATCATACTTGGCGTGTATGTGGTAAGTAAGGGATGATAAAAAACCTTCACTTCATTATTGCTTCTGTCCTTCTTGGAGTGGGTGGACAGCTTCTGTTTAAAGAGGCTTCAGAACACATCACTGTGAGTGACTTGTCTTTGCAGTTGTTGTGGCAAATGGTAACGAACCTCTATGTGTGGTTGGCATTTGTGAGCTACGGGGTCTCCACGATATTGTGGATAGTAGTCCTTTCAAGAGTAAAATTGAGTGTGGCGGAACCCATGCTAAGTATGGGGTTTGTCCTTGTAGTATTGTTTTCTCATCTTATCTTTGGTGAGCAAATAACTCTCAACCACCTGATAGGTGTTGGTATTATAACATTTGGTATAATACTGGTTGGTGAGAGATCTTGATATATATTGGCACTTCTGGATGGTTTTATAGGTCGTGGCAACCAGGGTTTTACCCGGCAGAGTTGCCTACTTACAAATGGTTGGAATTTTATGCAATGCACTTCAACACGGTGGAGATAAACTCCACATTCTATAGGGTGCCTTCTGCAAGTACTGTGAAAGGGTGGATAAGAAAATTACCAACTGATTTTCACCTTACCTGTAAGGTAAACAGAACTATTACTCATAGGAAGAGATTGAAGAATGTCAGAGAAGATCTCATTGGCTTTCTCGAGGTGCTTTCTCCTATAAAGCAGAGGTATGGTATGCTCCTTTTCCAACTGCCACCTTCTATAAAACTTGATATGGGAGAATTGGAGGAGTTTTTGTCGTCTCTTCCTGGCGATTTCAGGTATGCCGTTGAATTTAGAAACAGTAGATGGTTTGACGATAGTGTATTTGAGCTCCTTTCAAGGTATAATGTTGCCTTTGTGTCTGTTAGTGCTCCTGGGCTTCCCGATGATATAGTGGTTACAACGGACTTCCTGTATGTGAGATTTCACGGTAAAGACCGCTGGTATGATTATCTTTATTCCGATGAGGAGCTGTCTGTGTGGGCGAGCAAGATAAAGAAGCATACAGCAGTCTCTGATGCTTATTGTTATTTCAACAACGATGTAGGTGGATATGCTATAAGGAATGCCTTACTCCTTCAATCTCTTCTCTCATAGAGGGGGTGAGTGTGTAGTCTCTCACAAAGACTGGTGGAAATGTCCCTTTTTCTATGCCACTCACCATGTTGCTGAGTATTACATTTGCTTTTGTGTAGGCACCCCTTTCTATGTATCCGTGCTGAAGTGCATCTTCGAGCTCATCTCTGTCAAGTATGAAGTATTTGTTATCTGGGGATATCCATACATCCAAGAACAGGTCTAACATCTCCAGTGTGTCTTTTTCAAACCTCACATAGTCAAGCACATCGCAGTAATAACCTTTGAAGTTGTCCCCTTGATCGTATACTTTTAAGATGTCGTAGTTTCCCCCTATGGGTGCAAAGTACACCATGTAGAATCCATTTGCTATGACGATCTCGTTGTTTATCCTTATGGGGGATCTCAGCCCTTCAAATATGGAATATGCAACAATATTTCCTTTGTTTTCTTCGATTAAGATGTCATATCTTACCAGTGTTCTGTTTGGTATCCTCCTATATATCAGTTGTATCTGTCTCAACCTTTATCTTCCTTTCTTTTAGGTAGTATATTATGGGTATAACGAAGAGTGCAAGCCAACCTCCCGATATAAGCCCGCCGGTTACTACTACTGCCATGGCACGCATGTATTCACCACCTTCACCAAATCCGAGGATTAGGGGGATCCATCCCGCTATAGTTGTGAGGTTGGCCATCAGTATAGGCCTCAGCCTGACTTTGCAAGAAGTTAGGATCGCATCATATGGAGGCTTTCCCTCTCTTCTCAGTACAAATGCATAGTCAAGTATGACGATGGCATTATTTACCACCAAGCCTACGAGCATGATTATACCCATGATACCGAATATATTCAATGTGACTTTAGTAATTACAAGTGCGACGAGTATGCCGACCACAGCGAATGGGACGGTAAGCATGATGATTATCGAGTATCTGTAAGATTCCAATATGGCTGCTATCAGCAGGAATGTTAGCACTATGGCGAGGATGAGGGCTTTAAACAAGGTTGTAAACTCTTCCTTCATTGTAGCTATCTCTCCACCGAATCTTATTGTGTATCCTGACGGTAATCTTAATTTTACGAACTTCTTTGCTATGTCTTGATACACCTTTCCCGTGCTTCTGTTCACTACATTGCAGCTCACGGTTATCGTGTTTAGCTGATCTACTCTTTTTATGGCTACGGGTCCTATTGTGTACACAGGCATGGTGATCTCCTTTATTGGTATGATGTAGTTTTTGCTTATAAATGGAAGATTTTCTATGTCCCTTATGTCTTTTATCCTGTTTGGGGCTACCTTAACGGTGATGTCGTAATCTTCGCCGTTTTCTCGATATGTCGATGCCTTCTTGCCGGATATGTAGTATCTCAGCAGTGTTGACACTTCTGCCACGCTTGTGTGGTAGTATGGCAGTTTTTCTGTATAAGGTATCAGTTTAAGCTGGGGTTTTCCAGTCCTCCAGTTTGTGTCTATGTCGGCAGTGCCTTTCACATCCTTCAATATTTCTTCTATTTGATTGGCTATCTTATTGAGGGTTGAGATGGATTTGCCTCTAATTTCTATCTGTATGGGTTTTCCACCCTGACGTCCACTGAGGATACTTATGGTAAATTTTGCACCTGGTATGCCTGCTAATGCTTTTCTCAGAGTGTATGCTATAGCGAATGTGGAGCGTTTTCTGTATTTCTTGTCCACCAGTTGTACGCTTACCTCTCCATAGTTGACGCCGCTGGAAGAACCACTGCCCCCTGCTGAACTTGTTATATACTTGACTTCTGGAATCTTTTTGACGAGTTTCTCAACTTTCAGTACGACACTTCTTGTGTCGCTCAGCGTTGAACTTGGAGGAAGTTCTATTTGTATGTAGAATGTACCTCTGTCTACCCTTGGGAAGAACTGAAACCCTATCATAGGGAATAGCATGAACGAAGCTAAGAATACGATTATAAATCCGGTTAGTGCGGTCCTTGGATAGTGCAGTAGTCCTTTTAGTACTTTTAGGTATAGGGATAGTACAGCTCTGTATAATACATTCCATACTTTTGGCAACAATCCTATAAGAGGTATGTTGCGAGGTCTACCTATGGGGTGCGCTGCCATCATTGGTGTTAGCGTAAAAGAGACAAGCAGTGACATCAGTGTCGAGAACACCACAACGAGGCCAAACTGCTTGAAAAACATACCTACTATGCTTCCCATAAATGCTATTGGGACGAAAACGCCGATGTTGGTTAGTGTGGTACTGAAGACTGCAAGAAATATTTCTCCTGATCCCTTCCTCGCAGCTTCTTTGTAGGAATAACCTAAATCGTGGTATCTGTAGATGTTTTCGAGCACTAAGATGGAGTTGTTTACCAGTACACCCACAGAGATTGCAAGCCCCATCAGGCTCATGATGTTTAGTGTGAAGTTGGCTATAGAGAAGAGCAAAAATGTGGATACTACAGAAGTTGGCATGGCAAGTGCTATTATGAATGTTGGGTATATCCTGTTTAGAAAGAGCCACAGCACGAGTGAGGTTAGCACTATACCTATAATCATGTTTTTTATCACGTTGGACACTGCATTTTTGATGAACTTACTTCTGTCGTGTACTACCTCTACATTTAGTCCTGGTGGAAGGCTTTTTTCTATCTGCTTCAGCCTTTTTCTGACGCTATTTGCGAGTGTTACTATGTTTGCATCTGTTCTTTTGTAGAGGTTTAATATTATAGAACCTTTGGTATTCAGTCTTGCAAAGCTCTCTTTTTCTTTTACCCCGCTTTTTACTTCTGCCAATGCCCGTAAGGGGAGTATTGCCCCATTTATGTTTGAAACATTTATGTCGTTCAGTTTACGATAGTCAGGTGTTTCTCCCTTTACCCTTATGGAATACTCTATGTCTTTGCTCTTTAGGTGTCCTACAGGGGCATTTATGTTGTTTTGCTGTATGGCAGATACTATTTGCATGAATGGGACTTTGTAAAACAGCAGGCGATCCGGATCAACCAAGACCTGAATCTCTCTTTGCTCTCCACCAACTACTTTTATGGAAGCCATTCCATCTAATTGCAGTAGTTGTTTTTTTACATCGTCTTCTGCTATCTTTCTTGTGAAGCTTAAAGGTAAGTCTCCTGTTATTGCTATTCTCATGAATGGGCGTGCGTTTACATCGAATTTCTGTATGATGGGTTCGCTTGCATCTTCTGGTAAGCTGCGCTTTATTCTGTTTATCTTGTTGGATATGTCTATTGCAGCTTGGTTTATGTCCTTGCTGAGGTTAAATTCTACTATGACGAACGATATACCTTCCAGCGAGGTTGAGTTGATGTGCTTCACGCCGTCTATGGTGGATACTGCTTCTTCTATCTTTTTGGTGATGCTTTCCTTCACATCTTCTGGTGATGCTCCCGAATAGAAGGTGGTTATACTCACCACCGGGAAATCTATGGGTGGAAGAAGGTCTACTCCGAGCAGAGTGTAAGAATAAATGCCGATCACAACAGCTATTATGATTATTACAGATGTAAAGACCGGTTTGTTAACGGATATATCGGTAAGCTTCATCTCACTATTCTAACCTTTGCACCATCGTGAAGGTAATAACCTCCCTTTATGACCACTGATTCTCCCACATTCACGCCGCTCTTTACCTGAACGAATTCCTTGTAAACAGTGCCAAAGGAGATGTACCTCTTTTCTGCTTTGCCGTCTTTTACCACAAATATAAACTTTTTGCCTTTTTTCTCCAAGATTGCTGCGAGTGGTATCATGAGAATCTTCTTGTATGTGGCTACCAGTATCTTTACCCTTGCAAACATACCTGCAAGCAAAGGGTTTTTCTCCCGTATGCGCACCTTGACGGTGAACAGCTTTGATGGATTTGCTATTGGATATACTACAGAAACGCTTCCTTTGTATGTTTTGTGTAGTGTGCTGTCTACCGAGATGATAGCCCTTTCTCCCCGTTTTATTTCCATTATGTAGCTTTCTGGGACTTCGATCTTTATTTCATTGCTCTTTGTGGATATTATCTTGAGTAGTGGAACGGTAGCCGTTGCTACCTCTCCTACCTGTGCGTTTCTGTAAGAGATGATCCCATCTATGGGTGA
>CAZLJD010000017.1:0-12779 GCA_964559865.1 uncultured Synergistota bacterium | reverse complement strand
CGTCCAGTGTTCCTTAAGCCTTTTGAAGTCCACCCACGGATCGATTATAGAAGGGTCATAATATATCACATAAAGGCTAAATCCTATATCAATATGAAACCTCGTAAAACGGTTTAATATAGAGGTTAATTTCTTGCGTTGGAAAGCTGAAGAAGGAGGCTTCTTCACAACAATGACCTCCTTCTCCTGGGCAAAAACCCCTCCTATAAAGACAAAAAGAAGAAAGATTATAACACTCCATCCCAAAACTTTAACTTTCCTCACACACTACACCTCAACAGCATGGAGGTCCCAAACTAAATCCACTACAGTCTTATGTCAATTACAGCTGATACACCTACGCCATATACCCTTCTAAAGCGCGAAAGCGGATTTATAGAGTCTATTGGTATTAGTATTTTCACTCTAAGTCCCTGAAATGTTGCCTCTATCTGTGCCACAGCTTTAACTCTGTTAACAGCAGCCCGCCTTCCGGTAACCTGAGCCGCACCTATATACCCTCCTTGACCTACACTCACGATTGGCACAACTTTAGTGGCATATCTTGGACCAACCCCCTTATTAAATGTTATACCGTTTATAAACCTGTTTAGTGGATCGGCTATCATCTTAACAAGGTAACCTATACCAAATAGCTTGAGAATGCTTCCGATGTCAAAAGCATAAGCTCCAATCGTTCCAAATGTTAAAACAGAAACGATGACAAATACCAATACCAATCTTTTACCTACCTTCATTCTTTACCACCTCCCTTTTTGATACCCCCTTCTCCAACCAGAAGCCCCTTAGTAGAAACTTTCCTCATGGTCTCAACGTAAAACTTAGCACCACCAGGAACAACGATATCCTTGCCATGAACAAATATACCTGCTACCAAACCTATAGGACCAAGAACAGCAGCTCCCACTATACTACTACCAATGGCAAAAGCTGTATTTTTACCTTTCTCATTCTCACTAACTGATTTCTTACCAACACCAAGAGGTAACTTATCCCCCATTATGGTACTTACCGCACCAAAGTTAATGGAAAGAGTCCCAGATCTGCCAAAGTTACCAGCCTTTTCCACTTTTATAACTTCCCCAGCACCTGGAGTTCCATTTGGAACTACAAGAACACCATTGACGATTACATCCTCACACACCACATAAGGGACCTTATCCCCAATCCTTGCAGTTTTCGAGCTTATAGCTCTTCCTATAGAAACCTTGACCAGTGTTGACAGTGGGATGTCCACAGACTTAATGACTATTTTACTATCAGGCAAGGAAACTTTCAAAAGCTCTATAACCCTCATTGCAAGCGAATTTCCTCCTGACTTGCCCATTATCCTATTTTCAAGTTGTTCAACCCGGGATAGTAAACCACCTTGATTTATACGACCAAAAACTGTCCACTCCACTGCATCCACTTTCACCGTCAAAGGAAGGTCTCTATCCGTACCATAGATTAAAAAGTTCATGAGATTTTTCTCCCTATCTTTTATAGAACCCGGCATAACCCTACCAAATACATCCCTTTCCAGCTTGTTCAATCTTGGGAGTATCGGCCCCGCCTGTGGGCTACCGTACACTACCTTCTCCAGAAGACTCAGAGGTTCATCTACAGATTCCGCCGCAAAAACAACAGATACAAAGCTAAAGAACAGGAAGAAAATCGTTAAACCTGCTATCTTCTTCATGCAACATCACTCCCTTTCCTTTTTATAATCCAAACTCGCCCTAACAAATCCCACAAACAACGGATGCGGATTGTCAGGTCTTGACTTAAACTCTGGGTGAAACTGAACACCTATGAAAAAAGGATGTTTTGGAAGCTCGACTATCTCCACTAAACCTGCATTCTCATACTCTCCACTAAGTACCATTCCCTTCCTCTCAAACATTTCTCTATACTCATTGTTAAACTCGTAACGATGCCTATGTCTTTCATATACGAGAGATTTACCATACAACCTCTTTGCGAGAGTACCATCTTTAATTTTGCAAGGATAAGCACCCAATCTCATCGTACCACCTTTATCGACTATATCCTTTTGCTCAGGTAACAAGTCAAGGACTGGAAAAGGTGTAGATATGTCAAATTCACGACTATTTGCCCTCTCGAGGCCACAAACATGCCGTGCAAACCCGATAACAGCACATTGCATACCCAAGCACAGGCCCAAAAAGGGTATCTTCTTTTCCATCGCAAAAACTGCGGCATTTATCTTTCCATCAATACCTCTATTGCCAAAACCACCAGGTATAAGTATACCACAAACCTCTCCTACTATTCCTTCAATATCATCTCTTTCTAAATATTCGGCCTCTATACCCTTTATATCCAGATGTATCCTCAAGCTCGCAGCTGCATGTTGTAGTGCTTCTACCACACTCAAATAGGCATCCTTATGCTCCATGTACTTACCCACCATTGCAACAGGCACATTGTCAACAGGATTTTTTATCCTAAACACCATCTTCCTCCATTCGTCCAATTGAGCGTTCCTCAAAGGTAGATTAAGCCTTTTTGATATTATGTTGGGCAACCCCTCCTTCTCCAGCAACAATGGAACTTCGTAGATCGTATCTACATCCTTCTCCTCTATGACAGAGTCCACTGCAACATTTCCAAACAGTGCTATCTTCTTTTTAATGTCTTCAGAAAGTTCCCTATCTGTTCTACAAACAATAACATCAGGTTGTATCCCTATCTTTCTGAGCTCATTAACACTATGTTGCGTGGGTTTGGTCTTAAGCTCACCTGCAGACTTAACAAAAGGGACAAGTGTAACGTGTATGGACAGCGTGTCTTCTGGTGGCAAGTCCAACCTAAGTTGCCTTATTGCCTCAAGAAACGGTAAACCCTCTATATCCCCCACTGTTCCCCCAACTTCAACGATAACTATATCTATGTTCCTACCAAGCGACAATATCCTACGCTTTATCTCATCTGTGATGTGAGGAATAATTTGCACCGTCGATCCAAGAAAATCTCCTCTGCGTTCCTTCTTTATAACAGAGAGATATATCCTACCAGTTGTAATATTATTATCCTTAGTCAAGCTTGAATCTATAAACCGCTCATAATGGCCAAGATCTAAATCCGTTTCAGCTCCATCATCAGTTACAAATACCTCACCGTGCTGGTATGGATTCATAGTACCAGCATCAACATTCACATAAGGGTCTATCTTCAATATGGTTACGCTAAACCCCCGACTCTTAAACAACTTTCCAAGAGATGCTGCAGTTATACCTTTACCAAGAGAAGAGACAACCCCACCTGTAACGAAGATATACTTTGCCATCACATTATCACCCTTTCACATTATTTCTTCCAGATTCCTTAGCTATGTAAAGTCTATCATCTGCTACCCTTATGAGAGTATCCACATCAACAGCATCATCGGGGAAAGTAGCAATACCTCCACTAATCGTGACAGAAAGTAGTTTATCTCCCACCCCGACAGGAGACTTCCATACGGTCTCTCTAACTCTGTCTGCTATAGAAACCGCATCCAACTTGCCTGCATACGGAAAAACCACCACAAACTCCTCCCCACCATACCTTGCAACAATATCTATATCCCTTATAGAATCCTTCATCACCTTAACCACATGCTTTAAGACAAGATCGCCAATCTGGTGCCCATACTTATCATTAAATGCCTTGAAGTGGTCTATATCAAATATGGCAATGGACAAAGGAAAGTTGTACCTCTTTGCCCTCTTAAGTTCTTCAGAGAGCCTTATTTTAAAGTACCTATGATTATAAACACCCGTTAATCCATCTAAGATAGCCATCCTCTCAAGCAGCTGATATAACCTTATCTTCTCTATAATGTAGGTAAGGTGCATACCTGCAAGTTCAAGTAACTCAACCTCATCAGTATCAAAGGAATCTTTTTGTTTCCTTGCAACCGTTAATACCCCCATACTCCGCCCCGCAGATATAATCGGAACAGCTATTATAGAACCTACCCCTATAGTAGCTGTAACATTTCTAATAGCTATTGTTTTCTTCTGTATGAGAGCAATAGCTGCCACCCCTTCTCCCACTTTAAATTTCTTATCCGTATTAGCATTGACAGGTATATTACTGCCCCTTAATATCATTGGTTCAAGCATCTCTTTTTCCGTATTCCAAGAAAAATAAGTGGCAGAATCGTAGTGGAATTCTTCAGCAAGGATGTTCAACACATTTTCTATAAGTTGTTTCTCACTTCTATGCGTTGTAAGTAAGATAGAGAGTCTATACAAAAGATTGGCCTCTTTTAGTGAATAGGATACCCGCTTTTTCCACAACTGCAACTGCCAAAAGGATGCTATATCATCTGCTACTGGCCTCAAAAAGTGCAGTGCCATCCGCTTGTCTGGATACCACTTCCATCTGTCCATACACAACATACCCAAGAACCTCTCTGAGCTTTTAAGAGGTAAACATATAGCAGGCTCCCCCTTCTTAGGATCGCTACTGAAACCAACCTTTTCGCTATCCCACACCTTCCCTACTAAACCCTCTCCTTTGCGAACACTTAGCATCTCTTTAGAAAGCACACTACCAACATAATAAACAGGACTAACATCATTACTTAGACTATCAACAGCATACACCACCACAAAAGTTGCACCATTGAAATTCTTCAAAACTCTTAAGACTCTTGCTATTGCCTCTTCCCAATCATATCTCGAGAAAATATTCCTTATCCTTGTCATAACTTCCATATCCTCTAATTTTCTTTTTGATGTAGCAATCCTATTCTCTAAACGCCTGTTAGAGTACTTCAATACTTCAAGCTGCTCCAGTAATCTATCCGCAGTAAGTTTCCATTCACCTTCATCCTTACTAACGGAAACTGTCTTCTGGTATCCCCCACCAAAGACACCTATAATAACCATAACCGCAACAGAAATTGCAAAGTGCCACGAGGAAGGAGAAGAAAGAAACACACCCGGAACAAGGGCGAAAACAAGCAAAAGCCTAAAGACTCTCCCGTAAAGAAAATATGACGCAACCACAACAACCACAACAAAAAGCAGGTAATAAAAGCTATAAACACGCTTCAGAGAAAGAAAAACACTGTAAAGAAGCACACTATTTGATAATGCTCCCCATATGACATAAGCATCTCCCCACTCTCTCACAGAAGATATAGAGACAGCAAGAAAGAGGTTGTACAATCCAACTATAAGGAAAAGCTTAAAAGGGTCACGAAATATCACACTAATCCCCATACGGTACCCTATCACCAAAAGAGATATAAAGGAGACATTCACAAGGAGCCACAATCTTCTATCTACACGAGAGAGTTTCATCAGCTATCCTTCTTTTTTATCATACCAAGGAGGCGTGCTCTCATTTGTAGTACTTTCAGAGAACCCGCCGCAAAGTCTCTGACAAAACCATCTGGATCATTCACTGCCTCTTCGAGTGGCTGTATTGCAGCAGGTGTACCAACTCTCCCCAGTGCTTTTGCGGAAAACCCCCTTACAAAGGCATCCTCATCTTCTCTCAAAGCCTTAATAAGTGCACTAACCACCCTCTCATTACCGTTAACCTCTTCCAGTAACTCCGTAGCCTTTATCCTGACAAATCTGTCCTCATCCTCAACAAGAAGGGTACAAATCTTATCTACAACTGCAGGTTCACTAATATACTTCTTCACTTCATCCATCAGTTTTATCTTTTCAGCAGACGGAGCACTATCCAACCTTTTCAATAATTGCTCATACATGACAAAACTCCTCTCTACAACCTTAATGTAGCTACCAATCTTCTCGGATTCAAGAGCAATCCCACAGCATCTACTACACTACCCACCACTATATCAGCAACTCTCAGTAAAGGCGCACAAGCCCCTTCCTTTCCAACGACTGCTATCTTAATACACGCTACACCAAACATCTTCATATCGTTGCAACCATTTCCTATAGCAACTACATTATCCCAGCCATACTTCATCAACAAATCTACCTTGGCATACCCATCAGAGCCTTCAGGAAGCACAAACACCTTTGCATATGGCAAAAGACTCCTTAGTTCACCCGCCGTTCCATAAGTGTCCGAGGTTAAAATAAAAATATCCAGCTTATCCTTAAGAACATCAAGCACCCCTTTAATTTCCGGAAGAAGTTTACCATCCACTGCTATAGTCCCATTCATATCCATCGCCACAGCCTTTATGTCTATTGTACCTCTTCCCGGTATATCCACAGAAATCATACACACTCACCTTAAATATCTAAATGGGTTTACCGCTCTACCATACTTATACAAACCGAAGTGCAAGTGTGGACCAGTAGAATATCCGCTATTTCCAACTCTTCCTATAACTCTTCCCCTTTTCACATACCATCCAGTTCTCACATATATCCTTGAAAGATGACCATAAAGCGTTATCCATCCACCACTATGTAATATCTTGACAGTTTTACCAAAACCCCCATACCAACCTGCAAATATTACACGGCCGCTCCTTGCAGCAATCACCCTTGTACCCCACGGCGCAGCTATATCGACCCCCTCATGAAACTCCCTTCTATGGCTTATGGGATTTATTCTCCATCCAAAACCAGAAGCTATCCTCCCCCTCAAAGGCCATATAAAGCCTCCACCTATGTAGTTAGAAACCAATAATCTCCTGACAATCGACGATGTTGCACCCGGCAAAAAGATGGTGCTACCCACTTTGAGCCTCGCACCATTCTTAATACCATTCACTGCCAAAAGGTCTTCAACATCAACTCTGTACTTGTTTGCCACACTATTAATCGTATCTCCCCTTTTTACTTTGTAAAAGATACCACTATGATTTGGTACCTTCACCACCTGTCCCACTTTCAGGTTATTTATACTTTTTAAATTCTTATTTGCATCAACCACCGTATAAAAATCCACCCCATACTTATGCGCAATGCTCCACAAAGTTTCTCCTGGCTTGACTCTATGGTAAATTACTTTCAAAGGAGTCATAGTACTCCTTAGCTCTTCTTCAGCAGACTCACCGATTTGCTGAGATAGCATAGTGCCATTAGTACGCAATATCCACGCTTTGTATGGCTTAGAAAGAGGGACCTCTTCTCTCTCCTCCCACAACCAGCTTCCATCTGGAATGGGAGGGAAAAAAGAAAGAGACACTGCTACACCTATAATCAAGAAGACTACAACACTGAAGCTGATCTCACCAAGGATTATGCTTTTAAAGCCTGAGATAACTCTTTCCATGCTTTTAGTTTACTTTATGGCAGACAGAAATTCAAGATTACTTTTCGTTTTCTTCATTCTATCTATTATTGTCGTAAGTACTTCTGCCTCATCAAGCTCTGCTATCCTATTCCTCAGAAGCCATATCTTCTGAAGTTCCTTTTCAGGAAGTAAGAGCTCCTCCTTACGCGTACCTGATTTCTTTATATCTATTGCAGGAAATATCCTCTTTTCCGCAAGCCTCCTTGAGAGGTGTATTTCCATATTACCTGTACCTTTAAATTCCTCGTATATTATATCATCCATTCTACTTCCAGTATCGATAAGAGCAGTTGCTATTATGGTAAGACTCCCTCCTTCCTCTATGTTTCTTGCAGCACCAAAAAACTTCTTAGGAAAGTGCAATGCAGCGGTATCCATGCCCCCAGAAAGCGTTCTCCCGCTGGATGGAACTATAAGATTAGACGCTCTTGCCATTCTCGTAAGGCTGTCTAACAGTATAACCACATCGTTACCATACTCTACTAGTCTTTTAGCCCTTTCTAATGTAAGCTCTGCAACCCTTATATGGTTAGCAGCAGGCTTGTCAAAAGTAGAGCTTATAACATCCCCGTTGACAGATCTTTCCATATCAGTAACTTCTTCCGGCCTTTCATCAACCAGCAATACCATCAAAATGACATCTGGATAATTCGTGGTTATCCCATTAGCGATATTCTTAAGAAGGGTCGTCTTCCCCGCCTTTGGAGGAGAAACTATCATCCCTCTCTGTCCTTTTCCTATCGGAGCAAAGATATCAACAAGCCTCGTTGATATCTCATCAGGGGTAGTTTCAAGCTGAAGTCTATCAACAGGATAGATAGGAGTCAAATCATCAAACCACTTTCTTCTCTTAGCCTTCTCAGGAGATGCGTAATTTACCACTTCCACCTTAAGCAAAGCATAGTAGTGCTCTTGCTCCTTTGGTGGCCTAACTTGACCCCATACTATATCTCCAGTTCTCAATCCAAACTTCCTTATCTGCGACTGCGAGACATATATTCCCTTTTCATTGACTGCATAATTATTCTTTCTTAGAAACCCATACCCCCCCTCAGACTGAATATCTAACATACCCCCACCAAAACTGTACCCTTGTGCTTCATCTTGCGCTCTTAGTATTTCAATAAGTAGTTCCCTCTTACGTAGCTTACTGTATCCCGTAATTTTCATATCCTTTGCTATCTGCTGAAGCTCCGTTATACTCTTATTCTCAAGGTCTTTGAACTCAAACAATTCCATTACCCCCCGTTTCTATATCTGTTCCAGTCTTCCAAGAACCTCTTTATACCTACATCTGTTAAAGGATGATTAAATAGCTTTTCAAGAACCGCAAATGGTACCGTAGCGACATCTGCACCTGCAAGTGCTGCTTGAACTACATGATAAGGATGCCTTATACTTGCGGCCAATATTTGACTTTCAAACCCATAATTCTCCTTTAAGGTAACAATATCATTCAATACAGCGATGCTATCTTCTCCAATGTCATCCAGCCTCCCCATAAACAAGCTTATATAAGTAGCTCCAGCCTCTGCTGCAAGTATCGCCTGTGCTACCGAAAAGACGAGAGTGACATTCACACGGATACCCTTAGAGGAAAGTTCCTTCGTAGCATTCATGCCATCCTTCGTCATGGGAATCTTTATAACTACCCTAGGATCTATTTTAGATAATTCTATAGCCTCCCGAATCATTCCCTTTGCGTCAAGGCTTACAACCTCAGCACTAACAGGGCCATCAACTATCTCACAAATCTCTTTTATCAGCTCCCTAAACTCCTTTCCCTTTTGCTTAGACACTAATGTAGGATTTGTAGTAACACCCGAAATTATCCCCCACGAACACGCCTCTCTTATCTGAGAAATATCTGCCGTATCCACAAAGAACTTCATATACCTCACACCTCCTTACATAGAAATAAGATCCCTGACCCGCTGAACACTTGCAATGCCATACCCTGCAGAGTTCAAGAGTCTAACAACCCTCTCAACCAGTTCCATGTTAGAGTTAACCACCTTTCCATCAAAAGAGTTATTATACTCTCTACCAATTATCAAGTTCCCTCCCAAAGAGACTACCATAAGCACAAATGCACTGCTTAGCTCCCCCTTTACAGAGGCAAACCACACACTTTCAGGTGGTAGCATTTCCTTCAAAAACAGCAAACTACCGTAATTAGCAGGAAGAAAGTCATCACCACCAAAAACAAGATTAAACACTACTGGTGGATAAATCTCAGGTATATGATGGCTAAGTACAGCTACCCTACGAATCATACCACCACTAACAACCCTGAACATAGGCTTTAAGTCTGAACTACTACAATACTTTATAAGAAACTCCACATACCCAAGTGGATTATAAAGAACATCGCTGCCACAATTCACTGAACCCGGCATTATAGAGACCACATCTGGATTTAAAAGTAAAGGATCAACTCGTTGATTAGGAGTAACATCTACCCCACCTTCTGTTGGTAGTTCAATAACTATATCTGCACGCTCTCTTACCCAAACTGCCAACTGACTAAATCTATCAAAATCAGATGAATACTTACCCTCAGAATCTGTAACTCTTAATCTTATCATAGAAATACCATTTTTGATAAAACCATCTATATCCTTTACAAAATCGACTGAAGCATCCTTACCAACATCAACATCCCCTTCTGAAACGGGCGCAAGCCCAAGTATAACATCTCTCAAAATCTATCCCTCCTTCTCACCTTATCCAAAATGGGAGTTTTGTGTGCACTTTTCCACCATACATGATCTCCACTCTATAACTGCCCTTTGGCAGAGGTTTACCACCTTTCATCATCAGGTAATAACCGTAACTACTTCTGTTAACAGGAACTCTATACCTATGCATATACACGAGGTATCCTTTGTAGAACCACTTTACGATTATATATGTGTCTTTGGTCACAAAACGGTACCGTATCCAGACACACACCCTATCAGTACCGTAGTCAAATATATTTTTCACTCCAACGGCATTCATGTTTTCATCCACATCCTCACACATAAGTGCTTCCAAGATCTCAAATTTTATTATTCTCTCTCTGATATACGAACACCCGCTTGTAAAGAGGAGCAATATCATTACCCCTACCACAACACTTTTCATTATTCAATACCTCTTGACACTCTTGCAATATTCATGTAAAATGGCTCACAAGCACTATAAACACTATAAATAAGGAGGTCATTCATGCAACAACAAACAAGAAACATTGCAATAACAGCCACATTTACTGCCCTTACTACACTTGCCACATTCGTATACTTCCCTATCCCCTCCACCAAGATATACTTCAACTTAGGTGAAGCCATAATATATTTAGTGGCACTCAGCTTCCCCCCAGCTATTGCATCTCTATCAGCAGGAATTGGTTCATCACTTGCGGATCTCCTACTTGGATATCCTCTGTGGGCACCATTTACATTCGCCATAAAGTTCTCTGAGGCCCTTATAATATCATATCTTTCAGCGAAAAAAACGCCCTTCAATACAAGCGAAAGGATAAAGAGAATCATACCAGGTGCTATAATCATGATAAGTGGATATGCCCTTGCTACACTCATACTATATGGAGCAAAGGTTGTGCCTTTGGAAGTAATAACAGACATAGGCCAATGTTCCGTTGGGGGCACCATAGCGATCATACTCAGTGATGTATTCCTAAGGATTAAGAATCGGATAACATAGCCCATAACTCCTCTACCACCTGCTGATGAACATCCAAGCTCATGCCATCTACGCTCATAACACATTCTTTCTTCACACCGTCAATTGCTCCCAAACCGACAATACTTTCCAACAGGAGCCTTTCCTCATTTGTGGTGTGAAGCAATTTTTTCCCGGTAATACGCTGCAAACCAGCAACTATCCCATATACCCCCCAATTAGATACCCCAGAGACAATTAGGTAAGTGGTTGGAACTATAGAAATAAACCTACCATCCATTCCACAAGCTACCAACTGATCGTGTATTTTCCCCATGCCAATCTCGTTTCCTCCATCACCAATACCAACTGAAAGAACATTCTGACTCAAGAAAAGTTCATCCACAGGTGCAACCCACTCTGTTATGTCCTCTTTCCGCATACTATAATAGCGGCCATCCATTGCTCTACCTGGGCGCTCTATAGACATTATCAGCCCATACCCAGCATTAAAAGCACCCTTATACACCTCAACTGGAACGGAAACTCCTAAGGACTCTACCGCACCTTTGATGACATCCACATTTACTTCATCAGTAACTACAGAGACCTTCTTGCCCAACCTCACAAGTGCCCTTACGAAAACAGCAACCCCAATAGGACCATCTGTTTCAGGAAATACAGAACCATCCTTTTTGATAACAAAACCAGAGGTTATAAGGATGGAGTTAACAGACAAAAGAGCTCTAACCGCCTTTTCAAGGTCACCCCTCACATACAAGGAGGAAATTCCTCTGTTTCCCATATCTCGAGCAATAAATTCCTCTACTTTTAGGAACCACCGGCTAATATCACATATCATACAACTATTCTCTCTGGAAAAGCTATAATGAAGGACACGCAGAAGCCTATCACATGCTTAATGTTATCACTACTTGTACCCTCTTGTCAAGAAAAAAGTAGCTAATAGGAGTAGATAGGTATTAAGAATGGAACACAATAGATGCAAAATTGGCGAATCTTTTTATAATCCATGGAAGAAGGATGCAAAGGATTTTATCAAAAGAGCCCAAAGGTGACAGGACATATGGAACGAAGAAAAGCCATCATCTGGCGTGGGGATGAAGGGAAAGACACTGTACGAAAAAACCCAAGGAAACTCATGACAGGTTGATAAGCAAGAATGTCGTGAACTTTCCTGTGAATGGAGAGTTTGATAAAGCCCACAGGCTCAATTATCGAGTGGTTAAGCAAATATGCTCCATTTAACTACATGTGGTAAATATCTATCTACCGAGTGCCGTCCCTTCATTTCAAAAAATTTAAGTAAAATAGTAAACACAGAAGCTGTTAGATCTGTAATCTATACAAGAGTATTTACGAAAAATTAGTTGGCTAAGCGCAATGAGACCTTTTACTTGCTGTTATATGAACCCTGCCAAAAGGTTCTTCACTCAATCAGGTTTTCCGAAGTTTGCTGTATAATTCTTTTTCTTACCATAGCACTCAACGAACTCAAACCCCTGTTTTTCAGCCAGCGAACGGATAACCGGTAATGGTAAGAAATCAGGGTCTCCTGGCTGCTCAGTAATGGATAAAATGCCTAAGGGTCTAAGAACTCTATATATCTCCTTCAGGCACGCTTCTGGGTCTGAGACCTCACCCAAAACTGCCACAAGAAAAACAACATCAAATTCGTTTGCATCAAAGGGAAGATTGGTAGCGTCTCCCTGTGTAAATCCTACATTATGCAGCCCTGCTGCTTTAATCTTTCGACGTGCTTTTTCAAGCATCTCCTTTTGCAAATCAAACAATTCTAAATGTCCTTGCGGAATGCGCCGTGCGACTTCAACACTAAAGTAACCGGGACCAGGGCCTAT
>CAZLJD010000016.1:0-6270 GCA_964559865.1 uncultured Synergistota bacterium | reverse complement strand
ACAGCATCATTTATTTCGGAGCCTATGAACACTATCCTATCTCTGAGTAGCCGTGAATAAAGATCGTACGCCCTTTCCCCTCTACCACTACGCTCTATTACTATCGGTACTAACATCACCGTCATCTCCCTCTTTTGTAGTTTCGGAAACTTTTTCCGCAACAAGTTCAGAGGCGTCAACTATCCATCTCCAACTGCTTTCCCTTTTCAACCTATCCAGAAGCCTCTTTCTCATCACATAATTCGTCTCATAAACCTTCCTAACAGTGGACACATCTCTGTCAAACTCCTTTGCAAGAGCGTGAAGCTCTCGCTCATAATCTTCATTAGATACATCTATACCCTCTTTTTCAGCTATGTAATCCAAAATTAAACGTGTAACAATCCTATCCCTCGCACGCTCTTTGAAATCTTTATCCATCTTTTCAGCATTCTGCTCGTACATCTTCATGTATGCATCTTTACTCACACCCATCCGTTCCCACCTATCCGCCTCATCCTCTTTAACCTGTTCCTTCTCCTGCTCTATCAACTCCTCGGGTATGTCAACAGAGACCCTATCCTTCAGTATAGAAAGTAATTTATCCTCTTTATATGCACGCTTCTGCTTTTCTACCTCTAACTCCAGTTCTTTTCTTACATGGTCATAGAAATCATCTGTTGTCTCAAAACCAAACATAGAAACAAAGTCCTCATCCACATTTGGCAATTCCTTCCGGAGTATGTCATTTACTTTGATCCAACAATGAGCCTTCTTACCAGCTATTTCCTTATTACCAAAATCCTCGGGAATATCTACATCGTAAGTTCTCTCCTCGCCTTTCTTCACACCCAAAAGACGCTTCCCAAAAAACACAGAGTCTTCGCTCACATCTATGAGTGCCTCTTTCTCCTCATAGCTCTTATCCAGACCATCAACAGAGATCTTATACTCCACACTGGCAAAAAGCCCATCCTTTAATTCATCTTCACCTGCAGAAACGAAAGAAGCATACCTCTCACGCAAATCCTGTACTGTCTTTTCTACCATTTCATCTGTAACTTTCCACTTTCCAGGATCAAAAGGTATCTCTATACCCTTGTACTCAACGTCTATATCCGGCCTCTTCCACGCCACAACCTTGAAGACAAATGGTGCTCCCTCATCCACCCTTTCAATCTTCACATCTGGCTCACCAAATATCTCTGTCTCTATATCATTCAGTACAGAGGGTAAATACTTTTCTATCAGTCTATCCCTCGCATCCTGATAAAGGGCATCCTTACCATAATAAAGCTCAAATATCTTTCTCGGAATCTTACCAGGCCTAAAGCCTCTTACTTTAACCTTAGAAGAGAGCCTCCTAAAAGCTGCATTGACTTCCTTCTTGAATTCCTCAGAGTCAATCTCTACAGTTACAACCAACTTATCTCCATCTACCTCCCGCGAAACAACCATAAATAAACCCCCTCATAAACAACAAAATGGTGCGAGAGGTGGGACTCGAACCCACACGGAAAACTCCACTGGATCCTAAGTCCAGCGCGTCTCCCAATTCCGCCACTCTCGCTACACAAAGTCTGCACTAATTATATATTAGAAAACCAACTCAGTCAACTTTTACAAGGCAATTTTTTCTGATATAATAGCATAAGCAAATCTACAGGGAGGGATGTCATTGTGATAGTGCTCATAGGTTCAGACCACGGTGGATTCGAACTGAAAGAACGGTTAAAAGTAGAGTTAGCAAAAAGGGAAGATGTAGAGATAAAGGATTTTGGTATCTATTCACTTGAAACTGCCGACTACCCCGACATAGCATTCAAGGTAGCAGAAGAGGTAGCAAAGGACCCCAACAAAAGGGGTATCCTGATATGCGGTTCAGGATTAGGCATGAGCATAGCAGCAAATAAAGTGAATGGTATATATGCTGCACGCTGCACGGATACATACTGTGCAAAGGTGGCATCCAAAGACAACAATGCCAATATAATTACACTTGGAGGAAGGGTTGTTGGAATAGAGCTCGCAACAGACATAGTAAATACATGGCTCGATACCCCGTTCGAAGGCGGCAGACATCAGAGGAGACTGAACAAAATCGCAAACTATGAGCGTTCCCACAAGATAGAAGAGGGTAACTTCCACATCATCAACCACCCTTTGATCCAACACAAGTTGTCTATTATAAGAGATAAAAACACCGGGACAAAAGAATTCAGAGAATTGGTAGGAGAAATTGCATCTCTCATGGTGTATGAAATCACAAGAGACCTATCAACCGAGGAAAGGGAAGTGGAGACTCCTATAGGTCCTGCAAAAACAAGGGTTATATCAGGGAAAAAACTCGTGCTCATCCCCATACTCAGAGCTGGCTTAGGCATGACAGAAAGTGTCCTAAGGCTAATACCAAACGCAAGAGTCGGACATATAGGCATATACAGAGACCCTAAAACCTTACAGCCAGTAGAGTACTACTGCAAGCTTCCACCAGATGTAGAAGAGAGGGAGTTCTTCATACTGGATCCGATGCTCGCCACGGGTGGATCTGCTGCATACGCAGCAACACTCCTAAAGAAACATGGTGCCAAAAATATAAAGATCGTTTGTGTCATAGCTGCACCAGAAGGCGTCAAAAAAGTGCAGGAGATACACCCAGATGTGGAGATATTCACAGCAGCACTTGACAGTCACTTAAACGACCATGGATACATTGTGCCGGGTCTCGGAGATGCTGGAGACAGAATATTTGGAACAAAGTAGATGTTAGAAATACTGATATACTCTGCCATCACTGGGTATCTCCTAACAAAGATGGCTATAATGATATCTGAGAAGTATGGACTGATAGATAAACCTTCCATAAGAAAGATACACAAACAGCCCATCTATCTTGGAGGTGGATGGGCTATATTTACGGGTTGGATACTCCTCACCATGATGTTCCTCAACACCACAGAGAAACTAAGATGGTTCATCGTAGGCGTAAGTGCACTATTTATGTTGGGCATGTTTGACGACATCATCGACATAAAACCTACAAAGAAATTAACGGGACAGATTCTTTCATCAATCCTGATCCTCAGTCCACTTATTGGGAGAACGAGTTTAGTCCATTTAGCTCTATACGTTGCATGGCTCGTCGGCATCACAAATGCATTTAACCTCATAGACGGCATAGATGGCCTAGCCGCATCACTCGGAATAACCAGTTGCACCACACTGCTTATAGTAACTCACAATAGCAACGAAGCAAAGATGATACTCATTATGATAGGTATACTTACAGGCTTTCTCATACTAAATTTTCACCCAGCCAAGATATTTATGGGAGATAGTGGTAGCAACATCACTGGTATGATCTTAGGTTACACAGCGCTGAACATAATATTGTCCCAGCAACCTCACATCGTTTCCCAAGGAGCCCTCCTATTCGCAATATTTTTTATACCAGTAGCAGATACACTCTGGGCAATCATCAGAAGGTTAATGCGAAAAAAGAGTATAACGCAAGCAGATAAAAACCATATACATCATAGATTACTCGCAATAGGGTGGTCTCAAAGAAGGGTGGTATTGACCCTTTCCCTGATAAATGTTATAGTAGGAATAGGAGGTGTACTGCTTGTTAAAGCTTAAAGTGATTACAGCTTTTGGAACCCGGCCAGAAGCTATAAAGATGGCACCAGTAATAAAAGAACTCAAAAAAAACAGCAACATATTTGACACCGTAGTAGTAGTTACAGCACAACACAGAGAGCTGTTGGACCAAGTATTAAACCTGTTCGAAATTCAACCAGACTACGACATGGACATCATGCAGGAAAAACAAAGTCTAACAGAGATTACCACCCGGGTAATGACAAAGATGGAAGAGATCTTAAAGGCAGAATCCCCACAGATAGTCCTCGTACACGGAGACACCACAACCACATTAGCAGTATCCCTTGCAACATTTTACCAAAAGATACTGTTAGGACATGTAGAAGCGGGTTTAAGAACCAGGGACAAATACAACCCCTTCCCCGAAGAGATAAACAGAAAACTCACGGACGACCTATCAGATCTCCTGTTCGCACCAACAGAAATGGCTAAAAATGCTCTGTTGGAGGAGGGAGCAAACGACGAAAACATATTCGTAACAGGAAATACCGTTATAGATGCGCTCCTTTACACTGTAGAAATCCCGTTTGACTTCTCATCAACCAACTTGAAAGGTATCGAAAAAACTGACAAGAGGATAATCCTTGTAACCGCCCACAGGAGGGAAAATTGGGGGAAGAACCTACACGAAATAGCCACAGCTATCAAAGAATTATCCCAAATGCACGACGACATACTCTTCATATTTCCAGTTCATCCAAACCCAGTAGTAAGGGAATCTGTCTTTCCAGTTCTACAAGATGTGGAAAATGTAATCCTAACTGAACCCTTAGAATACTTGCCATTTTGCCACCTCATCAAGCTTTCCCATCTGATACTAACAGATTCAGGAGGCATTCAAGAAGAAGCACCTTCTCTGGGCAAACCTGTACTGGTAATGCGAGAGAAAACCGAAAGACCCGAAGGTATCATGGCTGGAACGGTAAAACTTGTAGGCACAAAAAAGGACAAAATAATAGAAAAGGTTTCAGCCCTTCTCAACTCAAAGGAGCTTTACGACAAGATGAGCAAAGCTACAAACCCGTATGGTGACGGGAAAGCATCATTCAGGATAGTAAGGATACTAAAATCCTATCTCGCTTAAGGGGGAATAAGGTTGGAATACTTTCTCATAAAAGGTGGAAAACCGTTAAAAGGGAGCGTAAGGATAAGCGGCTCGAAGAATGCTGCACTCCCGATAATCGCAGCCTCTATCCTATCAACAGACAATAAGGTAGTCTTAAGAAACATACCTGTATTAAAAGATATAGAGACCATGATAGAGCTCCTAAGGAGTATAAATGTAGACATAAAGTTTAACCGTAGCAGGAAAGAGGTAATAGTAAAACCCACTGCTGGCTCATACAAGGAACCTCCTTACGATCTCGTAAGGAAGATGCGGGCGTCTTTTAACATAATGGGACCTCTCCTTGCTAAAAAGAATAAGATCAGAATACCATTTCCGGGTGGATGTGCTATAGGGACACGCCCCATAGACTTACATCTAAAAGGTTTTAACCTGATGGGGGTAAAAATCGAGATAAGCTCTGGATATGTAGTTGCAAACAGCAAACACTTGCACGGTTCAGAGATATACTTAGACTTCCCCAGCGTAGGAGCCACAGAAAACATAATGATGGCAGCAGTGATGGCAAAGGGAGAAACTATCATACGCAATCCCGCAAGGGAACCTGAGATAGTAGACCTTGCAAACTTTTTAAATTGCATGGGAGCAGACATAGAAGGTGCAGGCAGCGACACAATAAGGATACGAGGCGTAGAGTCCTTAACAGGTTGTACATACAGAGTAATACCAGACAGAATAGAGGCAGGCACCTACCTACTTGCAGGTGCCATCACAAGAGGAAAGGTAAAAGTAACAAATGTCATAGTGGAACACCTCGCATCACTCATTGACAAGTTAAAAGAGTCTGGAATCCAGGTTTTAACAGGGGCTAACTGGGTAGAAGTAAGGGCATTCAAGGAAGTAAGGGGTATAAATGTAAAGACCCTGCCCTACCCTGGATTTCCCACAGATTTACAGTCACAGATAGTCGCACTCCTTTGTACTGCAAAGGGCACCAGCATAGTCACAGAAGGCATATTTGATAAGAGGACAGCTCATGTTCCAGAACTCAAGAGAATGGGAGCAGATATAAGTGTAGACGGAAACAATATCATAATAAACGGGAAGAAGAAACTTAGCGGCGCAGAAGTCATAGCACCAGACCTTAGAGCAGGTGCATCCTTGATACTGGCAGGATTAGCAGCAGAAGGTACAACAAAGATAAGTGATATATATCATATAGATCGGGGATACGAAAACATAGAGGAAAAGATAAGTAAGCTCGGTGGTTACATAAAACGTATCGGCAAAGAGAGCGTCCCAAAGGCAGCCAACATCTGACCAAAAGAGATCCCTTCATCGTTAGTAGGAACTCTATGGTGAATAAGTACTTGAAAGTCATGTTGCTGTAGCAGTTTAGAGACAAGCGTGAGGATTATTCTGTTCTGAAATACCCCTCCGCTAAGGGCAACCGTATTAAGTGAAGTAGAGTCTCTTATTTTCACAACTACTTGAAGTATTATCTCTGCAATTGTGTGGTGAAACCTAAGTGCAATATCCGAGATATTCATTCCGTCTACTTT